>CAYTTZ010000372.1:0-1515 GCA_964440945.1 uncultured Woeseiaceae bacterium | reverse complement strand
AGTCAGACCCTCCAGGCGAACGGCGCTCAGCATCCGTGCGGATCACGGGCGGAAACGTTATGGAGACTATTGCCAGTATCGAAAACGTATGGAACGAATTGATTCCCGATTACCCGATGCAAGGGCGTTTTCTTGATGAGGTATTCGACGATGTTTACAACATTCTCAAGTACATGAATATGGCACTCGCCGGATTCGCTTTTATCGCGTTGTCGCTCGCCCTGATTGGATTGTTCGGCCTTGCGGCGTTCATGGCCACGCAGAGGACCAAGGAAATTGGCGTGCGCAAGGTGCTTGGTGCCAGTTCACTGCAGATTGCACGGCTACTGGTATGGCAGTTTTCTACGCCCGTAATATGGGCGCTTGCTGTCGCTTTACCTGCCGCGTATTTCGCTTCCAAGCAGTATCTCAACTTCTTTGCCGACCGTATTGAAGCGCCAATTCCCATCCTCCTTGTCGCTGGCGCCATTGCGGTCACGCTGGCCTGGGGAACAGTTGCCGCGCATGCCATACGCATTGCGCGTTCCAACCCTGTCATGGCGTTACGGCATGAGTAGGTGGTATCCATAACTGCTTCTGTCCGTAAAATACCCTACAAAGGAAGGCAGGAGAACCTACATGGGGCAGCATGCCAACATCAAGCGGTTAAGCGACCAGCTTGCCGCGATTTTCGAGCGCGCCCGAGAGCTTGAGTCCGAGTTCGCTGAAGAGCTCGAAGCTGTCCATCCCAGGTTTCGCGAAAGCGCCAGGAACCTGGTGCACTACCTCGCGCTTCGGCAGTTTGATATCAGTGAGATGCAGGAAGATCTCCTGACGTTGGGGCTCTCCTCACTGGGCCGGGCTGAACGCAATGTTATAGGGCTAATTGCTGCCGTGCAGGGAGCCCTGCAAAGACTCGCCGGTGGCGATACGATTTCAGCCGAGCAACCCGTAACCCCACTCCTGCTACGCAACCCGGATGCTGACGCCCACAAGAAAGCTATTCTCGGCGCGCACCCCGACGGCCGTGATGTGAGTATCATGGTGACGCTCCCAACGGAGGCTGGACACAACCCTGCGCTCGCCTCCGAGATGATCGCCGCCGGCATGAACGTCGCGAGAATCAACTGTGCGCATGATGACGCTGGCGCCTGGTCGGGAATGGTGAAGAATGTCAGGGCCGCAAGCGCGGCAGCTGGCGAAGACTGCAGGATCATCATGGATCTGGCAGGCCCGAAACTCCGCACCGCTGAGCTACGTCCCGGGCCTCGTGTCCTGCATCTCAGACCGAAGCGCGACGCCCTCGGTCGCGTTATCGCTCCGCGACGTATTCGATTCATGCCGGACGACATGCTCCAGCGCGGCACCAAAGCCGCCGTTATCCCGGTTCCGCGTGAGTGTGTTGAATACGCGCAGCCGGGAGACGAGATCTGCTTCAAGGATACGCGTGGCAAGAAGCGCCGCTTGACCGTTATTGAGAAAGACGAGAAAGGCCTCTTGCTCGATACCTACCAAGGCGCGTATATCGCCACCGAT
>CAYTTZ010000371.1:0-1517 GCA_964440945.1 uncultured Woeseiaceae bacterium | reverse complement strand
TTGCGTCAGCAGCAGCCTGTCATGATAACCCCGAAAGGGACCGTTTGAACGGCTGCTTGTGGCGCACACCGGCCGTTGCACGAGCGACAACTACTCGCCGGATCCGACATCTTTAATTGCCAAAAAGCAACGACCTCCTGCACCGCTATCTGATTGGCGGCAACCGTCATCTCAATAGCGCCAACTGGTGAGGTCCGCACCCTCCGGCGCTGTCTTTTCAATCCGTTTGAGAATCTTGGGCACGTACATCGTGTTATAGCGAAGGCGCGAAATGTGATTGCCGTTTTCCTGATCACCGTTCCAGCAATGTTCGGCACGATCGCCGTAATCGACTTCTCCGCCGTAAGAAGGGTTGGTGGTGCTTTCGAGGAACTGCTCCGTTAGATAGACGGCGTTATTAAGATAGTAATTGTCCATGTCGCCCGCGTAGATGTGCAGTTTGCCTTCGAGCTTCGGTCCCAGGGTGGCCCAGTCGCGTTGCAATATGTAGCGAAGATCGAAGTTCTCTCTCCAGTACTGCGCTACGTCGCGATCGATCTTGCCAGTCTCCTTGTCCCACAGACGTTGCGGGTAGCCCTCTTCACCCATGGGTGAGTAGGTCGCCTCCCAGATGTCGTATTGCTGACCCGAGCGGCCTTTATCGCCGAGCACGGCCTCAAGGCGGTTGTAGTCCTGCTGGCTTGCATGAACGTTGCCAAGATAGTCACGGTGTCCGGGCCGGGGCAGTTTCTGAAACTGGCTGTCGTACCAGTAGGCATTGTCATCTTCGTAAATGTTGACCGTCATGTAGGCACGAAAGTCGATCGGATCCGGACACGCGATGAACGCGCCGTTGTATTCATCCGGATAGAACACCTGCACCGCCATGGCTTCCCAGCCGCCGGTCGACCCCCCATAGGTAAAGCGAGCCCAACCCTTCCCGAGACCACGAAACTGTTCCTCGATATAAGGAATCAACTCGTAGGTGAGCGCGTCCCCGTAGGGGCCCTGGCTGGCTGAGTTCACGGCGTACGAGTCATCGTAGTACGGCGTCGGATGCTGGATTTCGATCACTATGAAGCGCGGGAAGTCTTCGCTGATCCAGGTTTGATAAAAATTATGCGCTTCCTGCTGCTGGATAATGTTGTAACCCTGCACGTCAAAGCGCTCGCTGTATTCGGGCTCCAGTTCAGCATCGGGTGGCTCGGGACGAAAACCACCGATATCCGAAGGAAAGTGCCCATGAAAGATCATCAGCGGATAGCGCGCATCAGGGTGCGCATCAAATCCGTGTGGTAACAGCACGTGTGCGCCGAGGTAAACATCTTCACCCCAGAACTCAGACAGCAACTCGCTGCGCATGCGAATGTGCTTGATGTACTCGCTGTCCTCTGGCGGCACTATGTCCGGGATCACCTGGTCTAGAACCAGCGTAAAGCTTTCGGATTTTGAATCACCTATCTCGATCTGCACCGGACTGGAGTAGAAATTGCCCGGCTTTCGGTTCCACTGTTGCCCCTCCCCGCGATCCGGCGGCA
>CAYTTZ010000370.1:0-1528 GCA_964440945.1 uncultured Woeseiaceae bacterium | reverse complement strand
GCTGGGGCTGGAAGGTGAAGACTGCGACGGCGTATTTGACGCCCTGCAGTTTCTTCGGCGCGCCCGCGAAGGCCACGTAATCGACTATGGCCGCCACGTCGGCGTAGTCGGCGCCGGGGATACGGCAATGGACTGTGCGCGTGTCGCCCGCCGTCAATCGGGCGGCCCGGTGAGTCTGATCTACCGTCGCACCATTGATCAGATGCCTGCAGACCGCGAAGAAGTGAAGCATCTGCTCGACGAGGGCATCGACGTGCTCGAGCTCTGCAAGCCGCAGCGGCTGGTCTCTGACGATGGCCGGCTAAGCACGCTCGTTTGCCGGCGCATGGTCTTCAAGAACGACCGTGATGCCGGTGGCCGCAAGATCCCGCACGAACTCGCCGACGCCGATTTTGATGTGCCGCTGGACACCCTGATCCTGGCCATAAGCCAGGACGCAGTCCTCGATTTTCTGCCCCAGAAAGGCCAGGACCATGAAGGCAAGATCCACGATGGCGAGAAGCAGGCACCAATCGCGGTCAACGAACGTGGCTACATTAAAGTCGACCCGGTAACGTTCGAGACCTCGGTACCCGGCATTTATGCCGGCGGCGACGTGGCCAACGAAGGCCCCGCTTCGATCGTCAAAGCCGTAGCAGCCGGCAAAGCGATCGCTGACAGCATATTGCGTCGGCGCTCATCCGAGGCTATATCGACACAGGTAACAGCGTTCGACCCAACGATGCTACAGCGCCGCCGCAGCCGTCGGGAATGGCGGGTCCCTGCACCACACACGCCGCTGGACGATCGCAGCAACTTCAACGAGGTGGTGCTTACCTACGATGAGCAACAGGCCCGTACCGAAGCCGCGCGCTGCCTGGATTGTGATGTTTATTGCAGCATTTGCGTCGGTGTTTGTCCGAACCTCGCGCTGCAAACCTACCAGACTGCGCCCCTTGATTTGAGCTTGCCGCAGCTGAGCCTCGACGGGGATGATATCCGCATTGGCCCCGGCAGGCCCTACCGCGTGGCGCAGGCGTTTCAGGTTGCCGTGCTGACGGATTTCTGCAACGAGTGTGGCAATTGCACGACCTTCTGCCCCACGGCGGGGCTGCCGTACCGTGACAAACCGAGGCTCTATCTCGACCGCCAGGAACTTGAAGCGCAGCAGGACAATGCGTTCATGGTGTTCAGAGATGCGGACCGGTGGGCAATGGATGCGCGCTGGCAGGGCGCAACACATCGTATCGAACTCAACGGGAAGCTGGACTACACAGGACCGGCATTTCGGGCGCGGCTGAATCCGGACACCTTCGAGGTTGAGCACGCCAAACTCACTGGTAGCCTCAAAGAGGGTGACTCATTGGCCCTGGAGCCTTGCGCAGCGATGTTCGTCCTGCTGGTCGGCTTGCAGCAGTCGATGCCGCACCTGCCGACAACGAGGTCAGACCCTGGGCCGGACAATCGGGCGGCACGCGGCAGGATCACTCACCCGGGGGTATAGGGAATAGCCACGACCGACCTGCGTCGTCAGGAGGTCTATTCTTAA
>CAYTTZ010000369.1:0-1536 GCA_964440945.1 uncultured Woeseiaceae bacterium | reverse complement strand
CGATGATGATGGAAAAATGCCATTGAATTTTCTCGGTCTTACTGCGTCCGATAGGATCTGAAGTAAAAGATTACGGGTTCAGCAAAGAAGTACTCATTTGTAACGAGGTGAGTGAGAGGAGAGCAAGGGAATATGCGTGTCGCAATTATTGGCGGAACCGGGTTTGTTGGCGGCTACCTTACGCGTGGGCTGCTCGCAGCGGGTCATGAGCTGTCGCTGCTGGTGCGTCCCGGTAGTAAGTCCAAGGTCAGTGCAGGCGCAGACGTTAGCACTACGCAAGGTGATCTCTCGTCCGAAGCGGCGCTGCCGGCGACAATGGCAGGCTGTTCCGCGGTCGTCTACAACGTTGGAATCCTGAGAGAATTTCGATCTCGTGGCATCACCTTCGAGGACTCGCAGTACCAGGGTCTTGTGCGCACCGTGGAGGCGGCCAAAGCTGCCGGCGTAAAGCGCTTGCTGCTGATGAGCGCCAATGGCGTGAAACGACCCGGTACGCCTTACCAGGAAACCAAGCGTCGCGCGGAGGAGTACGCGTTTCAGAGCGGCATGGATGTGACCGTCATGCGTCCTTCCGTAATCTTCGGCGACCCACAGGGCAAAATGGAATTTGCCACTCAGTTGTATAAAGATATGGTTAAGCCACCCATCCCGGCCGTTGGCTTCTTCTCCGGTTCCAGTCCAAAAAAGGGGGCCATCGTGATGTCGCCCGTGCATATTGAAGATGTCGTCAGCGCGTTCATCGCAGCATTGGAAAATGACGAGACGATCGGCAAAACCTACTCGATCGGCGGCCCCGAAGTATTGACGTGGAACGAGATGCTGCAACGTATCGCGGCGGCGACAGGCCGGCACAAATGGTTCCTGCCAATGCCTACCTACATCATGCGGATCGGTGCGACGCTATTCGACTGGCTGCCCTTCTTCCCGGTGACGAGAGGTCAGCTCACTATGCTGGAGGAGGGGAACACGGCGGAGCCTGCAGTTATTCAGCATCTCATTGGCCGCGAACCAACCGGGTTTACGGTTGACGCCCTTGGTTATCTCAAGACCCAGTGACCGGGAGGGCAAGCAGAAACATCCTGTTACACATACACACACGCCTGTCACCAACTCACGCTTATTGACGGCTACCTTCGAGACAGTTGATTCGAGGACAAGTCGCGATATGACTGAGAAAAAGCAGAAGAAGCTCAAATCCTGGCTAATCGTCTACGCAGCTATGGTCGGTGCCGTAATTTTCGCATCCCAGTCCCGCGCAGTAGCGCCTCGCGATCTGAGTGCGTTGTCCCCGCTCACGATCGACGGCGAAGCGCCGCTTCTTAATGTCGATTCCGTCGTGCGTCGCTCGGACCTGTGAACAGGCAGGCTTTTCAACGTATCGCCTTGCTTCTCGCGCTCGTTTCGGGACACGCTGCCATGGCAATTGAAGAACCAAAATACGAAGTCCTGGCCGAAACGCCAGCCTACGAAGTTCGCCGTTATGACCATCGAGCTGAAGTCAACCGGAATCTATGACAGGGATGTAGCGGACAGTTC
>CAYTTZ010000368.1:0-1538 GCA_964440945.1 uncultured Woeseiaceae bacterium | reverse complement strand
CCACCATGGGCGGGCAGACCGCGCTCAACTGCGCGCTGGACCTGGTTCGGGAAGGCGTTCTCGAAAAATACAAAGTCGAGCTGATCGCGGCCTCCCGCGAAGCCATCGATATGGCAGAAGACCGGGATCTGTTTCGGACCGCCATGGGAGAAATCGGTCTCGAATGCCCCAGGGCGGAGATCGCTCACACGCTGGAGGAAGCGCTTGAGAAGCAGCCGAACATTGGCTTCCCGACGATCATTCGTCCATCGTTCACTATGGGCGGCAGTGGCGGCGGCATAGCGTACAACCTTGAGGAGTATCAGAATATCGTCAGCCATGGGCTGGAGATGTCTCCGACCACGGAGGTGCTCCTCGAGGAATCCGTGATTGGCTGGAAAGAGTTCGAGATGGAGGTGGTTCGTGATCGGAACGATAACTGCATCATCGTCTGCGCCATCGAGAATTTCGACGCCATGGGTGTGCACACGGGCGACTCGATCACCGTGGCGCCCGCGCAGACGCTGACTGATAAGGAATACCAGCGGTTGCGTGATGCTTCGATCGACGTGCTGCGAAAGATCGGCGTGGAGACGGGCGGCTCGAACGTGCAGTTTGCAATTTGTCCGAATACCGGCCGCGTCCTGATTATCGAGATGAACCCTCGTGTATCACGCTCGTCGGCTCTGGCGTCGAAAGCGACAGGATTCCCAATCGCGAAGATTGCGGCCAAGCTGGCTATTGGCTACACGCTCGACGAGCTGAAGAACGAGATCACTGGCGGTGCGACGCCGGCTTCGTTTGAGCCGACAATCGACTATGTCGTTACGAAGGTCCCGCGCTTTACGTTCGAGAAGTTTCCGGGGGCCAATGACCGCCTGACAACGCAGATGAAGTCGGTGGGCGAAGTCATGGCGATTGGCCGCAATTTCCAGGAATCGCTGCACAAGGCATTGCGCGGGCTCGAGACCGGTATCGCCGGTCTTGACGAGATCTGCGGGCCGGTCCTCACGGATGTGGATCGCGACAACCTGCGCCAAGAGTTGCGAATTCCCGGCGCGAATCGCCTCTTGTACATGGCTGATGCGTTGCGCCACGGCTACTCGTACAGCGATATATCGGAATTGACGGGCGTCGACCCCTGGTTCGTCATTCAGATTGCCGACCTCGTCGAAACCGAGGCGGAAATTCGGGCTGACGGCCTGGCTGCGCTCGATGATGCGCGCATGCGATTGATCAAGCGCAAGGGCTTCTCGGACGCAAGGCTTGCCGCGATCCTCGACATTGATGAAAGCGCGGTTCGTGCGCGCCGCCTGAAACTCGGAATACGGCCCATCTTCAAGCGTGTTGATACCTGCGCCGCCGAATTCTCCACGACAACCGCTTACCTGTATTCGAGCTACGACGAGGAGTGCGAGGCGGATCCGACGGACAGGCCCAAGATCATGATTCTTGGGGGCGGTCCCAACCGTATCGGACAGGGAATCGAATTCGACTATTGTTGTGTGCACGCCGCGCTTGCACTCAAGGAATCCGGTTACGAGACCATCATGGTCAAC
>CAYTTZ010000367.1:0-1546 GCA_964440945.1 uncultured Woeseiaceae bacterium | reverse complement strand
CGTAGTAGATATCCAAAAGGTCGCGGATAGTCTTGTCTCCGATCGCATGAACGTTCAGCTGCAGTCCGGCGGCATCAGCGCCCGCGATCCATTCCCGCATCTCTGCCACCGGTGCGAGCAGAAAACCGCTGTCGTCCTGCTTGTCGGAATAGGGCTCGAGGAAGGCAGCTGTATGGGAGCCGAGGGAGCCGTCCATGAGTGCCTTGACCCCCCCAAGTTTGAGCCACTCGTCGCCGCGTCCGTGCTCCGCGAGGTAATTGCTGAGCCTCTCCCAATCCGTTAACGGCATGACCGAATAGACCCTCGTAATCTGCCGGCCAGTCGCACGAGCACGCTGGAACGTTTCCAGGCTGCGCCAGCTGTCGAAGGTGACATCAAACATATCGTGCACGCTGGTCACGCCGTTGACGGCAACGTAGGTCATCGCTGCATCGAGGTAGTCGTCAAGCTGGCGGTCTGTCGGTGCCGGCATCACATCCAGTACCAGGCTCATCGCGTTGTCCTTGAGGACGCCCGTGGGCTTGCCGTCCGCATCACGAACAATCTCGCCACCAGCAACGTCCGGCGTCTCGGCATCCACGCCGGCCAAGCGCAGGGCCAGAGAATTGCCGACTCCCATGTGACCGTCCAGCCGCACTACCCAAACCGGGTTGTCCGGTGTCACCGAGTCGATCCAGTCGCGACTGGGCAACTCGCCGCCCCAGTTTGTGTGGTCCCAGGTGCCGCCGGTGATCCACTCGTCGGGCTCGGCCTTGCTTGCAAAGTCGGCGATACGCCTTGTGAACTCGCCAGGTGACGATGCGTTCCGAAGTTGTACCGATGCAAGTGTGCTGCCGCCGTCAAGAAAGTGCACATGAGAGTCGATGAATCCCGGGACGAGCATGCCTTTATCAGCGTCGATGACCTGTGTGTCGACACCGATAAGGTCATCGATCTCCGCGATCGTTCCGACCGCAATAATATCTTCGCCCCGTGCCGCGACAGCCTCGGCCCACGGTTGCGCCGGGTCACCCGTCCAGACGCGAGCGTCTCTGATCACGAGCGATGCCGTCTCAGGTTGAGAATTCGAACAGGCTGCAAGGAGAACGGCAGGCAGCGCGAGGCACAAGAAGCGCAATCTGCGGAACTGAGTGAATGGCTTCATGAACATCGGAGTCTCTCCCATTACTGCCGCTGTAGCGCGACGCGGGCAAACGGGGTGCGGTCGCCGTCTTTCTCCCCGTCCATGGTCCAGCGCCAGGCGTCTGTCTCGCGGTCGTAGAAAAACGTCGTATGCCAGGTCTCGTTACCGGTGCCCCAGACAAACGCCAGTTTGTCGTCGGCCGGCTCCGCGTAACCAAATACGTCGTTGGCGAGCCCGCCGCCGCCTGTTACGTCGAGCCACAAGCAGACGTACCGGCCTGAGGGTTTGTCCCAGCCGATATAGACGGTTGCTTCGTATTCAACTTCGCCCGTTTCCTTGGTCTCGCGGGATACGTCGTGGAAGCGCAAGTATTGGTGCCCCAGGACCCAGTCGGCCTGCACGTCGTGAGTAATATCGCCGCCG
>CAYTTZ010000366.1:0-1549 GCA_964440945.1 uncultured Woeseiaceae bacterium | reverse complement strand
TTCCCGGTTCTGATCGACTTCGCCGGCGTTGACGGCGCGGGCAAGGGCTCGACCGTCAATATGTTGAACACCTGGATGGACCCACGCTTTGTGCGCTCCATCGGCTACCAGGCACCAACCGAAGAGGAACGCGCCCGACCGCGTTTATGGCGCTACTGGCGGGACTTGCCGCCCAAAGGTCGCGTTGGCCTGTACCTCAGCAGCCGCTACTCGCAACCCTTGCTGGGCCGGGTCTATAGCAATATCGATGAACTCGAATTCGACCGGCGGCTTGCGGAGATCATTCGCTTCGAGAACAAGCTGACCGACGACGGGGCGCTGATACTCAAATTCTGGATGCACCTCAGCAAGGAACAGCAGGAAAAACGTTTCGACGAGCTCTCGGCGGACCCGCTCAAGAGTTACATGGTGAACGAAGAGGATCGTCGCAACCACGAACGCTATGACGACTTCATCGCGGCCGCCGAACAGATTATTACGCGCACCAATCGCGGCGGCGCGCCCTGGAATATCGTCGAGGGTGTTGACCCCAGGTACAGGCACCTAAGGGTTGGTGAAATCATTGCGGCCGAGCTGTCGCGTCACCTCGATGTGCACGAACAGAAGGCGGCGTCATCTCCTGCTCCAGTACGAGACAGCGCCGGTACGACGCTGAAACAGCCGTCGACGGTGTTCGACAGCCTGGACCAGACGCTTAGTGTGCCCAGAAGCGAATACAGGAAAAAGATCAAGAAAGCGCAGGCCCGCCTTGGCGAGCTAGGCCGCCAGGCCTTCGAAAAGGGTGTCTCTACCGTGCTGGTCTTCGAGGGTCCCGATGCCAGTGGCAAAGGCGGCGCAATCAGGCGCACGGTCTGGAGCCTCGATGCACGCGCAAGCCGCGTCCACCAGTTTGCGGCGCCGACTGAAGAAGAGCGGGCACATCATTACTTGTGGCGCTTCTGGCGAAAACTGCCGCCCGCTGGTTACGTTACCGTGTTCGATCGCAGCTGGTACGGTCGCGTGCTCGTCGAGCGCGCCGAAGGTTTCGCTACCGAAGACGAGTGGCGGCGAGCCTACAATGAGATCAACGATTTCGAGCATCAGATCGTCGACCACGGAATACTGTTGGTGAAGTTCTGGCTTCACATCAGCAAGGATGAACAGCTCGCAAGATTTGAGGAGCGCGAAAAGTCGCCGTACAAGCACTGGAAGCTCACCGACGAGGACTGGCGCAATCGCGAGCAGTGGGATGCCTACGAACTGTTTGCCCAGGACATCGTGCAATACACCAGCACCAAGAAAGCACCATGGATACTCGTCGAAGGCAACGACAAGCTGCACGCACGACTGAAGGTCATAAACACGGTGATCGATCACCTGAGCGAGCGCGTTAACGGTTCCTGAGACCTTCGCCCTGTCAGGGCCGGCGGAACACCATGAAGTGCTGCTGCGGCAGGAAGTCCTCGGTCCGAACCCACTCAAGGCCTACGTTGGCCATCTCGCGTCGCGCCTGAAACTGGCTCATCTTGTGCAGCAGCTTGATCGGAACGCTCCGATCTTCCTTGCGGTA
>CAYTTZ010000365.1:0-1552 GCA_964440945.1 uncultured Woeseiaceae bacterium | reverse complement strand
CTGAAATCAGCACGCTGATTAAAGAGCGCATCGAGAACTTCGAGGCATCCGCGGAAGCGCGGGACGTCGGCACCGTAATTGCGGTCACCGATGGCATCGTTCGCATCTACGGCCTGGCCGACGCACGCTACGGCGAAATGCTCGAGTTCCCGCAGAATACCTTCGGCATGGCGTTGAACCTCGAGCAGGATTCGGTCGGCGCGGTTATCCTCGGTGACTATAAGCATATTTCAGAGGGCGACACCGTCAAGACGACGGGCCGCATTCTCGAGGTACCAATTGGCGACGCCCTGCTGGGTCGCGTCGTTGACTCGCTGGGTAATCCGATTGACGGCAAAGGCCCCATCGATACGACATTGACTGCGCCGATCGAAAAAGTCGCGCCCGGCGTAATTGAGCGCCAGTCAGTGAGTCAGCCGGTACAGACGGGCCTCAAGTCGATCGATGCGATGGTGCCCATCGGCCGCGGTCAGCGCGAACTGATCATCGGTGACCGCCAGACCGGCAAGACGGCTGTTGCCGTCGACACCATCATTAATCAACGCGGCAGCGGCATTAAGTGCATCTACGTCGCTATCGGCCAGAAAGCGTCATCGGTGGCAGGCGTGGTTCGCAAGCTCGAAGAAGAAGGCGCGCTGGACCACACGATCATCGTTGCGGCGACCGCTGCGGACAGCCCTGCAATGCAGTACATCGCACCGTACGCGGGTGCATCGATGGGTGAGTACTTCCTCGATAAGGGCGAAGACGCACTGATTATTTTCGACGACCTGACCAAGCAGGCCTGGGCGTATCGCCAGGTATCGCTGTTGCTGCGACGTCCGCCGGGTCGTGAGGCTTACCCCGGCGACGTTTTCTACCTGCACTCGCGCCTGTTAGAGCGCGCATCGCGCGTCAACGCGGCGCACGTGGAAAAGGTGTCTGGCGGCAAGGTGAAGGGCAAAACGGGCTCGATGACGGCGCTGCCGATCATTGAGACACAGGCGGGCGACGTATCCGCTTTCGTACCAACCAACGTGATCTCCATTACAGACGGCCAGATCTTCCTCGAGACCGACCTCTTCAACGCGGGTATCCGCCCGGCCATCAACGCAGGCCTGTCGGTATCGCGTGTGGGTGGCGCGGCACAGACCAAGATCATTAAGAAGCTCGGCGGCGGTGTGCGGCTTGCGCTGGCCCAATATCGCGAGCTGGCGGCGTTCGCGCAGTTTGCGTCCGACCTCGACGCGGCAACGCGCGCGCAGCTGGAACGCGGCGAACGCGTGACCGAGCTCATGAAACAGAAGCAGTACTCGCCGTTGTCGGTCGCAGAAATGGCGCTGTCGCTGTTCGCGGCAAACGAAGGTTATCTCGACAAGGTCGAAGTACCCAGGATCGTGGACTTCGAAGAAGCGCTGCATGATTTCGCGCGCGCGAACAACCAGGCCGACCTCGACGCCATCAATGAGACGGGTGACTACAACGACGACATCGTTGCCACGTTGAACGGTATTTGCGACTCGTTTGCAGAAAAAGGCGCGTATTAATCGCGCGCCGGGGCGCGCTCCTACAG
>CAYTTZ010000364.1:0-1575 GCA_964440945.1 uncultured Woeseiaceae bacterium | reverse complement strand
CATCGCGAATCCTCTCTGATTTGGCCTGTGGCGCCGGTTTCGCACTTTTTTAATCAAGATTAAAATCGGCCGGGGGCGGGATTCTAAACCACGGCAGGGCCCATTCCCAAATAGACCGAGTGGTCAACTTTTGTGCCGGGGATCACGGAGGCCTCAGGCAATGCAGTGCCGGAACGCCTATCCGGCCGTCGTGGCGATCCTATTGATCGTCAATGTGCGCAAGAACGGCGTCCGCGAAGACCTGCTGCTGCGACAGCAAATAGATCATCACGCCGAGCTCCGAGTGTCGGTACGTGAGCTTGCGCCGGAAGTCCTGGTCTGTCTTGCGCGGCGTCATTGGCCGTCTCTGATTGTAACCACAACACGGCCGGTCACGGTGCCGTCGATGTAGGCCTGGAACGCATCGGGCAACTCGTCAAAAGAAATCGTTTTATGGCCGATGGTATCCAGGTGCTGCGGCTTTAGATCACCGCCTATACGCTGCCATACAGCGCGTCGCAGATCCTTGGGTGTTTCGACAGAATTAATGCCGAGCAGGCAAACGGCCCGCAGGATGAAGGGCAACACGCTGGTGTTCAGCGCCGGGCTCGCGGCCAGGCCAATGCTGGCGATGTTGCCGCCGTAGAGCATCGTGCGCGTCAGCCAGGTCAGGTAATCGCCGCCGAGGTTGTCGATGGCCCCGGCCCACTCGGCTTTCTCCATCGGTCGTTTGCCAAGATCGATCTTGTCGCGCAGCAATATCCGCGCTGCACCGATCTCACGAAGATACGCCTCCTCGGTCGCCTTTCCGGTAAGCGCCACAGCCTCGTAGCCACGTCCGTTCAACATGTCGATAGCGATGCTGCCGACACCACCCGTTGCGCCGGTGACGACGACTGGGCCCTGCTCCGGTGCCTGGCCATTCTGCTCCATGCGGTGAATAGCCAGCGCGGCTGTGTAGCCCGCCGTACCGATTTGCATCGCCTCAATCGGCGTCATGCCCTCCGGAATTTCAACGAGGCTATCGCTGTTGATGCGGGCGTATTCCGAGTAACCCCCATCAACCGTCTCGCTAAGCCCGCAGCCGTTGACCAGGACCTCGGCGCCGAGCTGGAAGTCGGCGTTTTCCGAGCTGACAACAACACCAGCAAGATCGATACCGCCGTTCAGCGGGTAACGCCTGAGAATGCGACCCTTGCCGGTCGCAGCAAGCGCGTCTTTGTAGTTGATCGTAGAGTGGCTGACACGAACAACGACATCGCCTTCGGTCAGATCATCGATCGACAGCGTCTTGAACGCGGCGACGACCTTGCCGTCCTCCTCATCAATTCGGAACGCGCGAAAACTTTCCATCAACTATCTCCCTCTGTCCTGGCGGTCCAGCCATGAAACCAGGCCGGCCGCATTCAATACCACGTCAATGTCTATCACCGATCGTATCGCTTCGCTGTCGCCGTTGAAGCCGTGTGCCAACAGTCGCGCAGACAAGTAGCTGCGCATCGCCTCTTCAATTGCCTGACCGCGTTCCTTCGCGTCGCGACAGGCTAGCGCTATTTGCGTATAGGCATCGATTCCCGCATGCATGTCCGCGGCCAG
>CAYTTZ010000363.1:0-1582 GCA_964440945.1 uncultured Woeseiaceae bacterium | reverse complement strand
GTGAGCGCATGAATGAGAAGCCCAGTGCACGGGAGAAGCGCCGCCTCAAGACCGAAACGCGCGATGAACTGCTACCGAAATCGATGCTCAAATCGGACCGCATCATGGGCTACATCGACGTGAAGGAGAAGTTGCTCGGCATTGATGCCGGTCAGAACGCCGCGGCCGAACGCTTTCTGTTGCACCTGCGCGCGCCCTTCGACCAGGTCGCCATTAACCCGTTGCAGTTCAACCGCCCTGTTGGGGAGCTCTTGAACAAGATCTTCTTCGGCAGCGCACCCAGCCAGTTCGCCATTGGCCGCGAGTGTCGCATGCAGGATGCCGCCGACGTCCGCTCGATCGTTCGGTGGAGCGACTTTGATCTGAGTGACAAGACCATTAAGGAACACGTTGCCAATGGTATGCGACTTACGCACCTGGCAATTGTTTACGATAACTTACTGAGCTGCGTACTGGACGAAGAGGGCGTCATCCGCAAGATGCGTTTCCTTGGCGCAGATGACGAAGGCGATGACGACGGCGATCCGCTGACAAGAATGGATGCCGGGTTCGTTCTGATGACAGGTACTTTGCGCCACCTGCTCGCGGATATGAAGAAATTGCTGGGTGGATACGCCAAGTGAGAGATTTGGTGAGCAGGACCCGATTTTGCATCAGGCCTGATGATGCGACATTTGTTGTTCAGCTCGCCAGGTAAATGAAATCAGGATGATCGCAAAAATGCAGGCAGCCGCGATCAACTCAAAGCCCGCGTTCCAGCCAGACGCGTCAACGACCATACCGATGACAATGTTGGCGGCGACCGCACCGCCAACGTAGCCGAACAACCCGGTAAAACCGGCCGCCGTGCCAGCCGCCTTTTTCGGAGCAAGGTCCAGCGCGTGGACGCCGATGAGCATGATCGGCCCGTAAATGAAGAAACCGATACCGATCAGCATCGCGATATCAATATTGGGATGACCGACCGGGTTCCGCCAATAGACCACCACGCAGACCAGAGTCAGCAGCAAAAAAATTATCGATGCTGGTGCGCGGCGGCCCTTGAAAACCTTATCGGACAACCACCCGCAGATCAGGGTGCCGGGGATTCCGGCGAACTCATAGAAGGCATAGGCCCAGCCGGAATCGCTGAATGAAAACTGCTTGACCTCGCTCAGGTACGTCGGCGCCCAGTCCAGCACGCCATAGCGCACGAAATAGACGAAAGCATTGGCCAGCGCAATCGTCCAGAGCAGCCTGTTGTTGAACACATGCTCGAGAAAAATCGCTCTCGCTGTAAACTCGCGCTCATGCGTTTCGCTGTACTCGAAGACCCTGGGATAGTCGTCGCGATGCGCCTCGATCGTCGGCAGCCCGGCCGACTGCGGCGTATCACGGACCGTCAGGAAGATGAACAACGCTACGGCCAGGGCGAAAAAGCCGTGCATATAGAGGATCGCGTGCCAGTCCGCGAATAGTGCCATGGCGAGGATCGCGATCGGACCAACCATGCCACCACCAATATTGTGTGCAACATTCCAGATCGCCATCTTGGTGCCGCGCTCGTTGGTCGAGAACCAGTGCACCATCACGCGCCCGGATG
>CAYTTZ010000362.1:0-1599 GCA_964440945.1 uncultured Woeseiaceae bacterium | reverse complement strand
GTGCTTGATCGGCTCACCGGTGAACTGCTCGCCGCCGACAACTACGCGAAGGTCAACTGGGCAACGCATATCGACATGGACACAGGACGGCCTGTTTATGCTGCTGCCGCGGAATTCTGGAAACGGCCCGACGAAGATGTCGCAATCTGGCCCAACATGTGGGGCGCGCACAGCTGGAACGCAATGGCTTTCCATCCTGAGCTCAAGCTTGTCTACATTCCGGTCATCGACGTGCCCTCCATTGTCAGTGGCTACGACAACGGCGATTTCGATGACACGCTCGAAATGCAGACCGTCGTCGACGGCAAGCCGTTCAGTCCGGGCAAGCTGGTTGCCTGGGACCCGGTAAAGAGCGAAGCGCGCTGGACCGTTGCCCACGATTTGCCGTTTAACGGCGGCATCCTCGCGACAGGCGGCAACCTGGTTTTTCAGGGTGATGCTTTTGGTCGCTTCAATGCCTATACCGCGGACAGTGGCAAGAAAGCCTGGTCGGTAGCTACGGGGTCCACCGTCAGCGCGGCACCCGCCAGCTACTCTATCGACGACCAGCAGTACGTATTGCTCCCGGTCGGGGCCGGTGGCGGCGTACAGTTTGTTTATCCGGAAATGCACGCGGGCGACCAGGTCCGGGGGCCAACACGGCTCATGGCCTTCGCACTCGAGGAAGAGACGCCAATGCCGCTACTTGCGTCCGAGAGGCGCTCGCTGCCGCCGCAACCCGAACTGCAGGCCAGCGCAGAAGAAATTGAGGCCGGCCGGCAGCTGTTCAACTGGGAGTGCAAAGGTTGTCACGGCAAGAATGCGATCGCGCGCTTCGGTGGTTCGGTACCCGACCTCCGTTACGCAAGCGCCGAAACGCACGCGGCATGGCAAGACATCGTCATCGGCGGGGCGCGCCAGCCCAATGGCATGCCGCGATTTGAACTCAGCATTGAGGAATCCGAGGCGATTCGGAAATACGTCCTGTCACGCTCGGCTCAGTTACGCGAGTCAAAGTAAGGACCAGTAAACCGAGCAGGCAAAGTCCGTCACCTTGCACTCCATAAGGCGTTGATGCATGGCGCACATCAACCGTCAGGAACGTAGACTAACTCCGTCAAATTGCGTGACAAGCAACCCTTGGTCGGAGGCTGGTCTGGGTTAGAAGTAACCTGGGCGCGATCTAAACAAGCCGGAGTCAGAACGCCCATGTACGGAAACCGAAGTGCGGAAGTCCAGGTGCGGAAAACTAACACCGGCCCTCACGTCGAAGAACCAAGCCGCTAGTTCTGACCCTTTCTTCGTACCCAGGCCGAACTTTCGCTTACGACCAGAAGCGGATATTGGCACCGAAAAACACTGGTCAAAAACGGGAGTTGATATTGCCAGATAACAATCAGGTAGCAGCCGCCGTTCGGCAGTGGGTTGATACCGTCGTTGTCGGCCTTAACCTATGCCCGTTCGCCAAGCGTGAACTGGACAAAGACCGTGTGCGATTCGTCGTATCTGACGCCATAACCGAACAGGGCCTGCTGGTGGACCTCGAAGCAGAGCTCGACTTGCTCGAGAAGGATGCTTCTATCGCGACCACGTTGTTAATTCATCCCCGAGTGCTGGAGA
>CAYTTZ010000361.1:0-1609 GCA_964440945.1 uncultured Woeseiaceae bacterium | reverse complement strand
CGAACTCTTCGTCATTCTTGGTGATCAGCGCTTTACCTTTAACAACCACCCAGTGCTCTGATCGATGCGCATGCTTTTGGAGCGACAGAACGGCGCCGGGCTTAACCACCAAGCGTTTGACCTGGAAGTTCGCAGCATTGTCGATCGAGTCGTAGCTACCCCAGGGGCGGAACACCTGGCGGTGCAACTTCGTCTCCTCCCTGTTGAGGGCCTTCAGCTGGTCCACAACTGCCTTCACATCCTGGGACCGACTTCTGTCCACAACAAGAACCGAATCCTTGGTCTCGATGACAATAGTGTTTTTGAGGCCAACAGTCGCGACAAGACGACTTTCCGCTTGTACAAAGGTGCCCTCACAATCGTGCGTAAACGCATCACCCGTCATGTAGTTCCCGTGTTCGTCACTGGCTGATACGTCATGCAGTGCCGCCCAGGATCCAACGTCGGACCAGCCGGCATTCAGCGGCACCATCATGGCGTTCTTTGACTTCTCCATCACCGCGTAGTCGATCGAGTCAGAAGGGCATGCTGCAAATTGCACGGCATCGGGCCGAACAAAATCGCCATCCAGCGTCTTGCCTGCCATAGCCTCTTCGCACGCAGCAAATATTTCAGGGGCAAGCGATTTGAGTTCGTCGAGGTAAGCTGAAGCCTTAAACAGGAACATCCCGCTATTCCAGAAGTAATTTCCATCCTTCAAGTACGCTCTGGCAGTTTCCTCGTCCGGTTTCTCGACAAATGAGTCCACAGGTACCGCAGACGAGCCATCCGGCGTAGCCTTGATATATCCGTAGCCGGTTTCCGGTGCTGTCGGGACTATTCCGAAAGTAACAAGTTTGCCATCCTCGGCCGCTGGCATTCCCTGACTCACCGCAGCTTGAAACGCCGCAATATCCTTAATCACATGATCAGCCGGCATGACCAGAAGCACGACTTCCTCATGAACCGACCTCGCGTGCAGCGCTGCCAGCGCAACAGCGGGAGCTGTATTGCGCCCCTCAGGCTCCAGGATAATCTGTGCCCTTTTCTCAATGGCGTTCATTTGCTCGGCAACAGCGAACCTGTGGGCTTCGTTACTGACAATCAGGTGGCGATTCTCGGCCCTCTGCAATCCGACGGTCCGCAAGGCGCTCGTGCGTAGTGCGGTCGCCTGAAGCATGGTTTTCTCGCCCGCAATCGGCAGAAGCTGCTTCGGATACATCGAGCGAGACGCCGGCCACAAACGAGTACCGGAGCCGCCGGATAGAATTACTGGGAGGATTTTCATAATTTTTGCATTATCGCGAACCGAGCGCGCTCCTAGAAAGAATCAGCCATGTCTGTTTTTCGCCGACCGTGGGGCAAATCCGAGCTGGCCCCGCCGTTGCCACGACCGATCGCGTGGTACGTGATGCCCATCGTTCTGAGCAATGCCGGATCGAAGAGGTTGCGGCCGTCGAATAATACGGGATCGGCGAGCGTCTCCTTCACCAGATCAAAATCCGGGCTGCGAAACTCCTGCCACTCCGTGATGATAATCAGAGCATCAGCGCCTTCCAATGCGCCGTAAGCGGTTTCGCTGAGCTCCAGGCCGTCCTGATCCGGGTAAATCCGTGCCGCTTCATCCATG
>CAYTTZ010000360.1:0-1640 GCA_964440945.1 uncultured Woeseiaceae bacterium | reverse complement strand
CGTCGCAAGCGTAAGTAAAGGATTTCGATAATGCCGCGTAGTGTAAGAAAAGGCCCATTCGTAGATAACCATCTGGCCAAGAAGGTTACAGAGGCTGCAAAGAAGAATGATCGCCGCCCGATTAAGACCTGGTCGCGTCGTTCCATGGTGCTTCCGGATATGGTCGGCCTGACGATTGCCGTGCATAACGGTCGCCAGCACGTCCCGGTTCTTATTTCAGAGAACATGGTTGGTCACAAGCTTGGCGAGTTTTCGATGACTCGCACGTTTCGCGGTCACTCCGGTGATCGGAAGACGAAGTAGGGGAGCTGGTTAATGCAAGTTGCAGCAACACTTAAATACGCACGCATCTCGCCGCAGAAATGTCGGTTGATGGCGGACGTTATTCGCGGTCAGTCGGTAGACGAGGCGCTGCGCGTTCTTTCTTTTTCGCCGAAGAAGAGCGCCCGCATCGTGAAAAAGATTCTGGAGTCGGCTGTTGCCAACGCCGAGCACAATCACGGCGCTGATATCGATGAATTGAAGGTCTCGACTGTCGAGGTTAACGAGGCGCCGTCGCTACGTCGATTTCGCGCTCGGGCCAAGGGTCGCGGCGCACGGATCATCAAACGTAACAGCCACATTACGATTCGGGTGGCAGACGGAAAATGATCATGGAATTCAACATTCACCGGCTTGATCAGCTGGTAGACGAGTAAGAATTATGGGTCAGAAAGTACATCCGACAGGTATACGTCTTGGCATCGTCAAGGATTGGGCGTCCAAGTGGTATGCCGATTCGAAGACGTTTCCGAAATACATTCATGCTGATCATGTGATTCGTGAGTTCATCAAGAAGAAACTCAAAGACGCATCGGTAAGCCGCATTGGCATCGAACGCCCGGCGAACAAGGTGAACATCACAATTCACACTGCGCGTCCTGGCATAGTAATTGGCAAGAAGGGCGAAGATATCGAGAAGCTGCGTGGCGAGCTTTCGAAGAAGCTGAGCATGTTGATTCAGGACGTGCGTATCAACATCAGCGAAGTACGCAAGCCTGAGCTCGATGCGCAGCTGGTTGCTGAGGGTATCGCACAGCAGCTTGAGCGTCGTGTCATGTTTCGTCGTGCCATGAAGCGTGCGGTAACCAACACAATGCGGGTTGGCGCCGAGGGCATCAAGGTGAAGGTTGGCGGTCGTTTGAACGGCGCAGAGATTGCACGCTCGGAGTGGTACCGCGAAGGTCGAGTGCCTTTGCATACGCTGCGTGCGGATATTGATTACGGCACGGCTGTAGCAAGCACGACTTACGGCGTGATCGGCGTGAAGGTTTGGATTTTCAAGGGCGAGGTTTTCGACAAGCCCGAGGTGGTTCCAGCAGAGCCTGCGGAAGCAGCCGCTGGCGCGCGTTCCTAAGAACGCACGTTAACTGGGAAATAAATAGAAGATGTTACAGCCTAAGAGAACAAAATTTCGCAAGCAGATGAAAGGCCGGAACCGTGGCCTCGCTCTGCGCGGGAGCAACGTTTCGTTTGGTGAGTTCGGCCTGAAGGCCACCGGCCGTGGTCGGTTGACTGCCCGGCAGATCGAGGCAGCTCGTCGTGCGATGACGCGTTATATCAAGCGCGGTGGCAAGATCTGGATCCGGGTCTTTCCCGAC
>CAYTTZ010000359.1:0-1648 GCA_964440945.1 uncultured Woeseiaceae bacterium | reverse complement strand
AGACGTCAGATGAAGAAATCGTCCAGGGCCTGAAACTCGGCGCCGACGACTATGTGCCGAAGCCTTTCTCGATTCAGCAGCTGGTATTGAGGATCGAGGCGGTTTTGAGGCGCTCTCAGGTCGGTCAGGAACATGCCAGGACGCTAATCATCGGCAACATCGCAATCGACACCGAAAACCTCTCCGGTCAGAAGGGTAATGAAGAAATCGCCTTCACGAAACGTGAAATTGAGGTTCTGATTTATCTTGCGGGGAACTGCGAGCGGCCGGTATCACGAGAGGAGTTACTGTCAAAAGTCTGGGGATACGCACGCGGCCTGAATATTGAAACGAGAACTGTGGATATTCATATCGCGAAACTGCGTCGCAAGGTCGAGGTCGATCCCAAGGCACCTGAACGACTCGTAACGGTGCGCGGCGCGGGCTACCGTCTCGTGATGGAGAGCTGAACCGTGTTGCCGAATACACTGGTTAAGGGCCTCGACAAGCGGCGGCTGCGAAACTTGCTGCTGCTCTTCTTCCTGGCGCTCGCCGTGCCGACTGCGGTCCTTGTCTGGCAGGCTTATAGCCAGCTGAAATGGGAGGCTTTTCATCAACACCGAGGCGTTGCCGAGGAATTGACCCGCCGCATTGATACTCGCCTCAATGACATGATCAATACGGCGGACGCACGCTCATTCGCGGACTACACGTTCCTGGTCGTTTCCGGTGATCCGAGTGCCAATTTTGTACAGCGCTCGCCACTGTCTGCCTATCCTGTTACCGGGGACCTGCCGGGTGTATTGGGCTATTTCCAGGTCGACGCCGATGGCGTTTTCAGTACACCGCTCTTGCCATCCGAGGGTGCGAAGGCAGCAAATCTCGGAATCGGCGAGAATGAATACACCAACCGCGAGCAGCTCGCAGAGGAAATCCAGCGAGTGCTTGCCGACAATCGCCTGGTGCATTCGCGCAAGGATATTGGTGTCCGCCGCAGAGTTGCAGCGTCGCCTGCCGAGTCCGGGTCGATGCTGGAGGAGGCCGAAGAAGAAGATGAGTTCGAAGCGGGAGCGGTTGATGGGCTTTTAGTCTCGGCCTCGGCCGACGGTAACGCGATTGATCGGACCGAAGCACCGCTTTCGGAAAAGATCGCCAAGCCGACCGAGGGCTATAGCCAGGAGATCTTCGATCAATTGAATGAGCCCAGGCAAGACAGCCGGCTCTATGCAGATAATGCCGCCGTCACGGGATCGGACGACGAGGCAGGCGAGGCTTATCAGGCGCAACAACGCCTCAACCGCATCGGCAAAGTTAGCGACCTGAAACTCGACGCGGACCTGCAAAAGAAAAGCGAGGAAGCGGAGCGCCAAGGTACCCTTGAACAAGTCGGCGCCAGCGATTCGGCCTTCACTCCTGGCCGAAGCAAGCGCAAAGAACAAATCGCATTACCGGAATCTGCCACCCCACTTGGCAGCGAGCTGATTGCCAATGTAGCGGGGACAACGGATCTTCGCATCAGTACCTTCGAAAGCGAAATCGATCCTTTCGAGTTCAGCCTCCTGAACAGCGGCCACATCGTTGTTTTCCGCAAAGTGTGGCGCGATGGCGAGCGATACATCCAGGGTTTGCTTGTAGATCAGGAAACGTTCATAGAAGACGTCATTGGCGC
>CAYTTZ010000358.1:0-1649 GCA_964440945.1 uncultured Woeseiaceae bacterium | reverse complement strand
GAGAACTTCAAGTAAATAACCGGGGTCGAACCGAGGTTTTCGGAAAACCTCGGTTCGACCCCAATTAGGAAACCACGCTATGGCAACCATCAACGTCGACATCGTATCCGCGGAGGGTGAGATCTATTCCGGTGAAGCCGGTATGGTCTTTGCGCCTGCCAGGATGGGTGAGGTCGGTATCGCGCCTCGTCACGCTCCGATGCTGACTGCGCTGAAGCCGGGCGAGGTTCGCGTTCAGGACGCGGAAGGCAATGAAGAGAGCTTCTATATAACGGGCGGCATGCTGGAGGTGCAGCCCACGCAGGTAACGGTACTCGCCGACACGGCATTGCGCGGCGATCAGCTTGATGAGGCCGCGGCTCTTTCGGCACAGCAAGATGCTGAAGAAGCGCTCAAGGGTGCTTCGGTGGAGACCGACGTTGCGCGCGCCCAGGCTGAGCTTGAGGAAGCCCGCGCCCGTTATCGCGCGGCGCAGAAACTCAAAGGCCACCGCTAGCCACAAGGCGCAAGAGTCTGATAGCAAAAAGGTCGCTTTAAAGCGGCCTTTTTTGTTTCATCAGCTAACCATCAGCCCTTACTCAGGCTGTCACGCGTTCTTGATCGAGCCGCCCGGCGAGAATAACGGTGGGGCAAAAGCGCCCCTGGGAGGCGAGAGACGTGAGAACGACGTTACAGAGCTTTGGAAGTGGCTGTCTGGTGTTGGCAGCTGGAGTCATCCTGATGCATCCGTCGTGCTGGGCCGCGACGCGGGCAAACTCGACGGCCCGCTTGTCATGCTGCACGTCGGCTATCGTTGATGATAGCCCCAGGAACCGATGATGCGCGTCTCGGGTTTATGACGGCGCAGGTGTTTGCGCTGCCAGCGCCGAAAATCGTCGCCCCGCAGCTCTGCTGGCAGCTGCCAGTAGTTACGGCCGAAATAGTGGACTGTGTATTCACGCAGGAACCCGGCCTCGCGTACATCGACCAGCGCGTCGAGATAGGCGTCGGCGGCACCATCGTGCTGCTCCTCCCAGGTGTCCAGCAGGTGCTGGCGCGCCGTGAGCTCGCAGCCGTAATCGCTAACTCGCGCCGGCATCTCGCCGCCCACGTTCAGCTGACAGGTGCTTTTCATGAGGCTGTAAGAGACCCAGCTCTGCAGGACCGGGTCGTCGTCCTGCAGGGCATGCGGGGCAAGATAGAAAGAGTCGCCATCCGTGACGCCGTCACGGGTATAGATCTCGCTGTTGCAGGCGGCGAGCAGCAAGAATGGCAATATGACGAGCCTCTTCATACGCCCAAGCATACGACACGATCATTAACGAGACCTGAAGCAAGTTCGCACTCCGGCACTTCATGTATCATGCGCAGGCTACGAATTCCGGAGATCTTCGCTTGGGCCTGAGCATCATTATTCTCGCCGCTGGACAGGGAACGCGCATGCGCTCCAGGCTGCCCAAGGTGCTGCAACCCCTCGCCAGCAAACCATTGCTGTCGCACGTCTTGGAGTGCTCCAAGGCACTGAAAGCAAACGATATATGCATTGTCTATGGCCACGGCGCCGACGCCGTCCAGGCCACCTATGCCGACGAGACTTTGCGCTGGTCACTGCAGGCGGAGCAGCTCGGCACGGGACACGCCATGCAGCAGGCCATGCCGGGAACGCCGGA
>CAYTTZ010000357.1:0-1662 GCA_964440945.1 uncultured Woeseiaceae bacterium | reverse complement strand
TAATGTATATTATGTTAAATCCCGTAGAGGGTCGGTAATGGGCTCCCGTGGCGATGGTAGAAATTCCTCTGCTCCCATCGAACACCTGGGCCCTTTTAGCCATCCCGCTATTTCGATTGCTATCGTCCAATAGTCTCCACGATTGCGAGGGCCCCGGACGTGGACAATGGAAGTAGATGACGTGCCGATCGTGCCTGAGTGGGCAATCAGCAATAGACATTGATGCATGAGCAGCCACGAGAGTGCCCTGAAATTCGTTTCTGCGCACCCAATCCCACAAGCACGCAACAACTGCAGAGTATCTTCCCAGGCATCGTAATTAGTCGGCTTGAGAAACACGTTGATTCGACATAAGCTGGTTCCCGAAAACAGTAAGTCTTGAGTCCAGGACCAGTAATGCCGCAGTTCAATTCCAGCAGACACCGACAGCTAATGAACGCGTCCGAATACGCGTTGCAAAGCGCCGCAGAATCCGATGAGCCGCGTGATTCGCGTATCGCAACGACGATTATTAGCGATCACCAGAAATATCGAGAATGGGAGCTGCGACACGCGAACTTGCTGGTACCGGTCGCCGAGCAAAAAGCGGCGAAATACCAGATCCTCGCGTTACGCAAGGCGAATGTTCAGCTTGTCCACCGGCGGGCACTCTTCAAGTACCTGCAAACGCACTCGTTGAACGACGACCGTCGTGAACAGCTGTTTCGCCTGTTTCATTCCACCATGGACTTGAACGAGGCAATCCTGGTGGAACATCGCCAGTACATGCTGGCGTTCTCCAGTGGCATATCAACCGACCACATTACCGACGTGATGCACGACGAGGTCAGTACGATTCTCGTCAATCAATACGAGAAGACGTTCGCACGCTATTTCGAGATGAAGTGCTATATCGCCAACGCTCGCAATAGCACGACGACGCGTCAGCTGGTGAATTCGTCGCTACGCGATGCTCAGGGCCACCTTCTGCGCCTGCGTCGTCGCATGGAGACGGAGTTGCCCCGTCAAAGGCGCGGCAACTTCGAGCATCAGGAGCTTCTCGCCAGGAGCGGTCGCTACGAGGTACAAAATTACCTGAAGGTCTAGTCACTGGCGCCTGGCCGCCCTGCACCGTCCTGCCTGCAAGCCTCTCCAGCCCTGTTCTAACTCGTCTTGAAGCAGCGGAATTACATACTTGCGTCAGCAGACTCGGAGCGGATCGCCCAGCGCGATTACGCCGCCAGTAATTACTCTGGCGGTGATGCCCCCGTGACCGCGCACGGCGTTGTAGCCGCCCTCCCCAAGTAGTTCTTCCATGCGACTGCACGGCTGACATAAGCCGGTGAACTCCATCTCAGCGTCGCCAATACAGAAAGTTTTTCCTTTCAGTGCTAACAGGTTGATACCGCTGACTACAATGTTTCTGCGCAGTAACTCGGGTGCGACCGCCGATCGACCGGTGAAGCTGGCGATAGCCAACAGGTGTTCCGCCTGTATCAGGGTTGCGTGCCTTGCACCGGACCTGCCGCTATATCGGTCGCCCGTCAGGCCCGACTCAGGCGTGGCACTGACCTGATCGACAGTCGACATCGTTTCACGCCGTCCAGGACGCAGCCCCAGCCAGTCGACACGACCAATCTGCGGTAAGGTATTCATGAGTTGACCAAGATTCTTGATGCCATG
>CAYTTZ010000356.1:0-1684 GCA_964440945.1 uncultured Woeseiaceae bacterium | reverse complement strand
GCAAGCTCATGCGTAATCTCGCCGCCGACCGATAGTACCGCCGTCGCGACCGCATCCACAGAGTTACCCTGCAGGATGTAGGAAGTTGGCTGGTCAATTACCGTGGTGGCATTGATCTCGTCATTGCTGCCAAAAAAGAGCGTTACAGCAAGAGCGAAGCTGTAAACGGCGATAAAAGTAAAAAGTGTTTTGCGTTCCATGATGATCTCCTCGTAGCTTGGACGTATTTCATCAGGAACAGGCTGGTTTTGGAGGTGCGGGGCCGAACGGGGTCGCCATGGTTAGTGTGACGTGGAACACATAATGGCGGCGTTAAATTGGGGCGACTATCGGCGGTATTCTGTTTTTTCGAGTGAAATGCAGAACGCCTGGTATAATTAACCTGCTGTTTTTAAAGATATTTTCTGGCGGATCGTGTGCAGATCGACGACCGCGGTCTCCTCAAGCACCTGCTCACAGGCTTCGAGGAACTGAGCAACCCTGTCAACCGGTAACGGCTCCGTGTACAGGAACCCCTGCACAGCGTCGCAGCCGCGGTCTCGCAGGAACTCGACCTGCAGTTCATTCTCTACACCCTCCGCTATCACCAGGATCCCCAGCTCACGGGCCATTGCGATCATCGCCGAGCAGATTGACTGCTTCTCCCCCGGCTCCATGACGCCGTCGATAAAGGTACGGTCGATCTTGATCGCCTTGATGGGAAGACTGGTCAGGTTGGCGATCGAGGAGTGGCCCTGGCCGAAATCGTCGAGCACGATTCCCACGCCGATCTTGCTCAAAGCCCTCAACATCGCGTGGGACTGGCGATTCCGCATCAGCATGCCCTCTGTCAGCTCCACTTCGAGTTGACTCGGCGGCAAGCCGGTGGCTTTGACTGACTGATCGATCAGGTCAACCAGGTCGTTCCGCGTAAACTCCTGCTGCGACAAGTTGATCGATACGGCCGGCGCATCGCTGTCTTCGCGATACCAGGCCGCCGCCTGCTCGCAAGCGGTGCGAACCACCCACTCGCCAATCGGAAATATCAATCCGGTCGCCTCGGCCAGCGGCAGGACCTCACTGAGCGGCACACTACCGCGCAGCGGATGCATCCAGCGCAACAGCGCTTCCAGCCCCGCGACACGACCTGTTTTCAAATCTATGCGCGGTAAGTAGTGCAATTCCAGTTGCTGCTTTTCGATCGCCCAGCGCAACTCGTTTTTTACGTCAAGGCGCTTGACCGACCGATACTTCATGGTGCTCGAGAAGAACTCTCGCCCATCCACACTCATGACTTTGGCTTCGTCGAGCGCAACGCGAGCGTTCTGTATCAGGTCTTCGATGTCGCTACCGTCCAGCGGATAAATCGCTATGCCGACGCTTGGCGTAACCTTGAGCTGATGCCCCTCGATAGTAACTGGCTCCGAGAACGCCTCTTGCACGCGGTTTGCCACGGTGCGTATATCTTCCCTGGATTCGATGTCTGCGAGAACCAGCACAAACTCGTCACCACCCAACCGCGTCAGGGTCGATTTTTCATCGTCATTTAGCCGCGCCAGCTTGTCGGAGCTTCTTAAACAACGCTCTATGCGTCGCGCAGTGACTTTCAGAACCGCGTCACCCACCGCTCGGCCGAGGGTGTCGTTAATTCGTCCGAAACGATCGATGTCGATACAGAATACGGCGACACCCCGTTCACGCAGCT
>CAYTTZ010000355.1:0-1690 GCA_964440945.1 uncultured Woeseiaceae bacterium | reverse complement strand
CGGTCGAGCTGTGAACGGTGCGCTCAAACTGAGCGAGGTCGACCTCGTGGCAATCGTTGCAGGGGTTTTCTTCCTCAATGTCGGCCGCCTGCAGCGCGAGCGGCAGGCACGCGAGAAGAAGTGTGAGGGATACGATGAGATTGCGCATAGGACTGCTCTTAGCTTCGCTTTCGTTTAGTCGGATTATGATCCTTCTCAAGGCAAACCCCAATAAAACCGGCCTGCGCTAAATACGGATTTCAGTGCTGCAAACACGTGGTCTATGATCCCTGACACTACTATAGGAATAATACCCTGAGTGTTGCTCAGTCAGGAAGGTAAGATCATTCGAGCGCGATCCGGCGGCGAACTGGCCGGGACACGAACACTAATAATCGCCCGGTCTTCGCCGGAAACCTGAGGCACACAATGTTCCGAATTTTCCTTTCATCAATTACTCGAAACGGCATCAGCCTGTTCGGCACCGGGCTCGCAATTGCGAGCCTCGTGCTCATTGTCAGCCTGTTTGTAATGACAAAGGTCGGCTTCGAGGGTGGTCCCTATCTCGGCATCATCACGTTTCTGATATTGCCGATGATCTTCGTTGTCGGTTTGATCCTGATTCCTTTGGGGTCTTTTCTCTACCGACGCAGCCTGCGCAAAGTCCCCGGCGGTGAGTCAGTACCGCTGCTGCCAATTTTCGATCTCAACAAGCCCAAGACACGCAACTGGATATTGATCCTGACGGGCGCCACGATGGTCAACATAGTTATCGTCGCCGGTGCAACCTATAAAGGCGTCGAGGTCATGGAGTCGGTCGAATTTTGCGGGCTGGCCTGCCATTCTGTAATGGAGCCGGAGTACACCGCATTTCAGCGTTCCTCGCACGCCCGGCTGACCTGTGCCGACTGTCACATAGGTCCTGGCGCAGACTGGTTCGTAAAGTCGAAACTCGACGGAGCGTGGCAGTTGGTCTCGGTCGCTTTTGACTTGTATCCGCGTCCTATTCCGACGCCACTGCACGACCTTCGCCCTGCGCGCGATACCTGCGAGCAGTGTCACTGGCCGACACGTTTCGTTGGCGACAGACTCAAAATCAAAAAGCACTATGAAGAGGACGAGGCCAATACAGAGCTTACGACGGCGCTGCTTCTCAAGGTGGGCGGCGAGGCTGGAAAGACTTCCTCCGGCATACACTGGCACGTCGATCGAGGAGTGCAGATACGCTACCGGTCGGACGAGACTCGCGAGGAAGTTTACGAGGTCGAGTACACGAATGCAGAAGGCGAGGTGAAGCTGTTTGCGGATCGCAAGGCGCCCGAGGAAGGCGGCACCTGGCGCGAGATGGATTGCGTCGATTGTCACAATCGTCCGAGCCACAACTACCAGGCGCCGGATTCGGAGATCGATGTTGCGATTCGCGATGGACTGATCGACAGGACATTGCCATTCGTCAGGAAAGAAGGGCTGCGTATCATCGATGCGGAGTACGCATCCCACGAAGAAGCTCGTGAAGTAATTACTGCAGAGCTAGGCGAGTACTACCTGGAGAATTATCCGGAAATTGCGACCGAGCGTGCCGACGACATTGCAGAGGCAGCGACAGCACTTCCTCGTAATCAACGTATTCCGGTTCCTGTTCCGGTTCCGGCGGCAGGGCAGCGACCAAATCGACCTGACAGTGCGCGCACTGATAAAAACCTTTTCGGTA
>CAYTTZ010000354.1:0-1715 GCA_964440945.1 uncultured Woeseiaceae bacterium | reverse complement strand
GGGCCCGGCGTTGGTTCACCCCTGGAAGGGGATGCACTGCGACCTGGCTGATTTCAGCCAGTACGGGCGCGCGATCGACCTTGGCATCCCAAAGGCCGGTCATCAGGTTTGTCGCTCCGGGGCCCGCAATCGTCAGGCAGGCCGCCGGCTTGCCGGTTAGTTTCGCGTAACCGGAGCACGCGAATGCGGCAGCGCCTTCGTGACGAATACCGTAATAGTTCAGTCGGCCTTTACTTTCCTCAAGACGCAATGCGTCGGCCAACCCCAGGTTCGAGTGCCCGACCATGCCGAACACGCTCGTCACCCCCCAGTTGGTCATCGTTTCGGCCATCAGGTCGGTGACAGTGGTTTCGTGCGCAGGATCGGGTTCGAGGCCAACGTATATACCGTCGTCGCGAACTTCTATCGGGAATAGTTGTTGGCCGCTGTCCTCGTGACCGCCCGGCGACCGCCCCGTTTTCGGGTCGAAGTCCCAGCCGTGCCAGGGGCAACGCAACCAGCACTGGCCTTCCTCGCCGATTTCAATCGAGCCCTCGCCGAGCGGGCCGCCCTGGTGCGGGCAGCGATTCTCCATCGCAGTGTATTCGCCGTCGATGTTCGTCAACGCCATCGAAT
Source organism: uncultured Woeseiaceae bacterium (assembly GCA_964440945.1). Classification (GTDB taxonomy): domain Bacteria; phylum Pseudomonadota; class Gammaproteobacteria; order Steroidobacterales; family Woeseiaceae; genus UBA1847. Next base: position 1,100 of record CAYTTZ010000354.1, on the reverse strand, counting down.
GCACGCCCGCTGTTACCGTCTTGACGCGGCCCGGTGCGAGTTCGTCGAGATCAGCGACGTGATGCCAGTTCAGTTCCTCTGCGCTCATTTGCTTGCCCTTGTTATTCGTTGTTTGCCAGGTAAGTTTGCCCCGCCGCCAGCAGCGTCGACCAGAGTTCCTGCAGGTACGCAGCGGGATCTTGCATTGCAACGAGGTCCTTGTACAGGAGCACCGCGCCGCTAAAGCCCTCGCTTTTCCACGTCGTGCCAGTCGGCAGCGCGACCTGCGGCAACGCGCCGGGCAACGGGTAGGCCGTCACATAGAAGTACGGCTCGTCGATGCCTTCATCGCCGAACCCGAACCCGAAGTTCATCTGCTTGTCCGCGTATTCCTCGTTCGCCGGGTCCTGGTCCGGAACCTTGTGTCCGGGCAGCCAGATCATCGACAGATCAAAATGGTGCGGCCAGATCTGGATCGGGCTCGTCTCTTCCCGGATGCCCGCACGAACCCCCGCCATTGAGGCAGAAACTGCGCGCAGTGCTCGCGCAAGCTTATTCGCTTCCTCTGCCGAATATCCCGAGATTGCGTTGGCTTCGGCGGACGCCCCGTTACCAGCTGCACTACCCTGCGGACTTGCTGAAACGCCCGCCGACAGAAGAAATTTTTGCACGCTTGCTGCGAGTTCCCCGGCAGGCTGGCCATGCAAGTTTTCCCGCATCCGCTCGCCAGTCGATGTGTGCACGCTTAGTGCGCTCTCACGCAAATTCAATGCGATTTCAAAATCAATATTGCTGTCGATCACGCCTGTCGTCAGCCCGGTCAGTGACGGCCTGAGACTGGCGTGCCACCAATGCTTCCTGCGTGGCCTTGCCGACTTGAGCCAGTCGCCGAGGATGCGCGAGTATGCGTGCAGCGCATCGTGTGTGGCTCGAATGCTATCAGGATCGAGCTCCGGGAATTGTTGTGTGCTCATAGAGAGTCCCCATTGGTCCGCCGAGTTGCCACTACATCCGGCGGGTGGTTGTTAGTGATCGGTCCTTCTCTGAGCGGCATGTCGGATACGGCCTTGCCTTCTTCGCATTCGCCCATGCGTTCTGCTAGCCGGCCATATAATTTCGAC
>CAYTTZ010000353.1:0-1719 GCA_964440945.1 uncultured Woeseiaceae bacterium | reverse complement strand
TTCAGCTCCGACAGCTTGGTGCCAAGAGCCTCAAAGTCGTAGCCACCATCACCCTTCGGGTAGACGCCGAGCAAACCCTGGTTGCGGTCGCCGACCTCAATCTTTTCCTGACGCACGATGACTTCCAGTTGAAACGTCTGTTCCTGCGGTTCCACGGGCTCAGAAGAGGAGCCTGGCAGATTCAATTCGAGAATCGCCAATCGCGAGAACACCGCGGTAATCAGCAGGAACGGAACCAGAATCACCATCAGGTTCATAAAAGCCGTGATGTTGAGTTCGGCCGTATCATCACGATGATGACGACCACCTCTGCGGCTACGGATCATGCTTAAGCTCCGCCGCTCTTAAGCTGTCTTTCGGTTACAGCATTCAGGAATTTGACGCTCGCCATTTCAAGGCTGTCGACGAGACCATTGGTCTTTGTCTGCAGCAATGCATGCACGAGCAACAGCGGAATTGCTGCCATCAGGCCAAACGCCGTCGTGTTCATCGCAACCGAAATACTGGCCGAGAGCATGTCCGCCTTGTCCGCCGGGTTCGCGTTGGATACGGCGGTAAATGCGTTGATCAGGCCGATAATTGTGCCGAGCAGGCCAAGCAGCGTAGCAACATTGGCCAGCGTCGCGATGTAGTGCGTTCGTTTCTCGAGCCGTGGCAACACTTCCATCATGCTCTCTTCCATTGCCTTCTCGATATCGTCGCGATGGCGCGCCGATTTAACCCGATACAGCCCGTAGGTCAGGATCGAGCCGATAGCGGCTTTCGATTTCGACGTGTGAGCAGCCGCCTCCTGGAAATTACCGGCCTTAAGGAACGGCACGATCTTCTTCCACAAAGAACGATTGCTCGCACCGGACATGGTCAGGTACATCCAGCGCTCGATCGAGATCGCAACGCCAACTGCAAATACAAACAGGATCGGGTACATGAACGCACCACCTTCCTGAAAAAACCGCACAATAGTGCTCATTTGTCTGCTCCTCTAAAAACAGAATTTCACTCGCGGCTTACGCCGCACTTGCAGAGCAATCGCGAATACTAGCCGCGCTTACTCCTGTCCCTCTTCGCCGTACAGGTCGCCGTAGTAATCGACCTGTCGTATGAATTCTTCCCTGTCGATCGGTGCAAGCACCTCGTCGAGCAGCGTGTTGACGGGCTTGCCCATCAGGTCGCCCGGGTCTGACTTCTGCCAGGGCACGATATACATCACTTTCGGCAATTCCTGATTGCCGATAATCTCGGTTCGACCAAGCTCTATCGAGTCCATGACCTGGTTGCCCGCCGTGCGCCGCGTTATATCCTGCGCCAGCACCGGCGCGGTAGCTCCCGGTTCAAGCGCCTCGATCTCCGCGCTCCGTCTCTCGTCGCCTTCCAGGCTCGTATCAGCCGCCGAAGTATCAACGGCGGGCATCAGGTCATCGTCGTCCGCTGTCTCTTGCGCAAAACCGGCAAACGGTGCCAATAACATGGCGAGCATGATTCCGGTTCCGAATACTGTGCTTCTGTCCGTACTCATGTCCGTCATTCCGCCACGTTTGCCGTACGCTGAGTCGCCGCTACGCGGCGCCTCAGATCCGCAATCCACTTCGCAACCTGCTTGTCTTCGCCAACAAGCGCCTGGTAGGCCTCGAAATTCTGCAGCGCAATATCAAGGCGCTGCAGATAGAGCTCATTGAGGACGCCCAAGTTGTAGTGTGCCAAGGCATAGTCGGGGTTGAC
>CAYTTZ010000352.1:0-1755 GCA_964440945.1 uncultured Woeseiaceae bacterium | reverse complement strand
TTGGGTACGGCGACGGACCTTTCCGATTCGAAGGCCTTGAACCATCGCTTCGAAATTAACGGGGGGCTGCTCGAGGAGGAGTGTGCGACGATTCTGAAAGACTTCTTTGCGGCGCGCCGATAGCAGGTCGTCGGATCTCAGGCCGACTCTTCAGGTGCATCCGGCGTTTCGGGATCAAACAGGTCCAATTGTTCTTCAGTGCCGTCTTCGAGTTGCTCGTCAACGCCATCCGCGGACTCTTCATTGGCCGTCAGCCATTTCAGGATGTTGTAGTAGGCGCGGATGTTGTTGACGTACAGCACGGGCTCCCAGCCGCGTGCGTATCCGGTGGGCAGGCGTGAGTACCATTTACGTTGCGCGAGCAGCGGCAGCACCTTGCGGAGATCGATCCAGGAGTCGGGATTCCCATCCTGCCACTCGACAATCATGCGTGCGCTTTTCAGGTGATTGAAGCCCACGTTGTAAGCGGCCAGCGCCATCCAGGTTCGATCGGGTTCGTCTACCGTGTCCGCGACGCGCTCGGTCTGTCGCACAAAGTAGCGTGCGCCGCCGAAGATACTGCTCTTCGGATCCACCCGGTCTTCGATGTCGAGATAGTCGGCGGTCGCCTGTGTCAGCATCATGATGCCGCGCACGCCGGTCGGTGATACGGCCTGCGCGCGCCAGTGCGATTCCTGGTAACCGATAGCGGCGAGTAAGCGCCAGTCGACGCCCCACTGACGACCCGCCCCTTCGAACATCGCCCGATACCGGGGCAGGCGGCTCTCGTAGTGGCGAATGAAGTTACGGGTGCCGACGTAGTCGAATTTTCGGGTGTGGCCGAAGTAACGGTCCTGCACCTTCGCGAGCAGGCCGTTGCGCTGAGAGGCGATGAGGAACTCGTCGGCGCGCGCCAGCAGCGAGTCACCGGTTTCCTTCGGAAATGCCCATGCGATGGGGTCGCCGATCTCCAGGTCTAGCGCAACCCTCAGGTCCGGATAGAAATGTCGCTGTATCTCGAAGTCGGGACTGTCAGCAACCGTGAGGTCGACCTCATCCATCGCAACCTTTGCGAGCAAGTCGCCGAATTCCACGTCAGCATTCTCTGTCCATGAGAGCTGGGGGTAGGCCGTCTGCAGCGACGACAGCAGGTCGACATGGCTGCTGCTGGCGACAACTTCAATTGAGCGGTCGAATACGTCCTCGATGGACCTGGGTTTTCCATCGCCAAGCTTGTAGACGAGGTGCACGTTGACCGACTTGTACGGATGACCAAAATTCAGGAGTGCGCGTCGCGAGTCGGTAATGGACAACCCAGCGGCTGCCATATGCGCGTCGCCCGACATGAGTTTTGGCAATATCTCCGAGACGCTTTCGACGGCTTCGATAACGAGCTCAACACCAAGCTTCTCGGCGAATGCTTTGGCGAGATCGTATTCGGGGCCGGAGGGGCCGTTCGGTCCAATCGTGTAGGACGTCGGACTGTCGCGCGATACAACACGCAACTCACCGATTTCGAGTACCTGCTCGAGTATGGAGGGCGGCGACGAACAGGTACCGATCAGCCCTGCGAGCGCGATGATGATTAAGATACGCACACCACAAAGGCTACCTCAGGTGCTTTAGAATTTCAGCGAAAAGCGCATGAAATCGGGTCCACATCCTCTGGCTATAGAGCCGCCCATTGCGTAAAATCCGCAGCCCCGCAAGGGACAACCTGATGGAGAGGTGCCAGAGTGGTCGAATGGGCCTGATTCGAAATCAGGTGTACGGTTC
>CAYTTZ010000351.1:0-1757 GCA_964440945.1 uncultured Woeseiaceae bacterium | reverse complement strand
TTGAAGAAGTCCAACAGGTTCATAGCTGATAGTTCATGAAGGGCTGAACAGGCCCACGTACAGAAGTCGCAGCGCCGTGAGCGTAACCAGGGCCCTGAAAACAGTGCGGAAAAGCGCTTCCGAAATGCGGTCGACAATCATCTTGCCGACCCAGGTCCCAAGGAAGGCCGCTGCGACCGCGAAAATAATAGTCTGAATGTACGGCGCATAATCGAATCCGTTGAGCGTGTAGCCGGTTATCTTGAAGATGCCCATGCCCGTCAGGCTGGCCGCCATGGTAGCAACGATCTGGCGCTTTTTGAGTCCCGTGTGCAGGATGATCGCGTGAAACAACGCCCCGTAGGCAAACAAGGTCGACAGCAGGGAATGCAGGAACCCTACGATAGCCCATGGATGTCTTAGCTTTGGACGCCAACGCACTTCGGGCAACCAGATTGCAAACAGCATAACGACACTGATCGCCGACGCAATCACGGTATCTGGCAATTCCACGTAGATTCGTGAGCCGATCGCCACGGCGAAAACGCTGCCGAGCAGAAACGGGCCGGCGATTTTCCAATCGATGTCCCGCCAGAAAAACAGCGTGCGCGATGATGTCGACCCAATGAGCAAGGTCGAGTGAATGGGCACGATCGCGCTGACCGGCAACACGAAACTGGTCACAGACAGGATGATCAGCGCGCCGCCAGCGGAGAACGCCGCATTGACAAGAGCAGCGAGAAAGCTGGCTGCGACGATGATGAGAAACGTGGTATCTAACTCCGGCACGCGTTATTCAGTGCCCCATTTCGTTTCGACGTGAATGCCAATGGTCTTCAAAAAGCCACTCGGCAGGATGCCGCCGGCCGACACGACAATGGCATCGTTCGGGATCTCTTCCAACGTATCGCTATGGGCAATCTCCACCGCATCTTCGCGAATTGTCTTCACGTTCGAGCTGTACAGAACGCGCAGACGCCCCGCCGCCGCCATTTCGTCGACGCGTTGCCGATTCTTTGGCTTCGCACGGGAAAATGCCTCCGATCGATACGACAGGGTGACCGTCGTTCCAGGCTCTTCCGCGATGGTCGTTGCGGCTTCTAACGCACTATCACCACCGCCTACCACGAGCACATGCTGGTTTCGATGTTGGGCAGGATCGATAACGCGGTAGACAACCTTAGTCATTTCTTCACCGGGAACGCCCAGCTTTCGAGGTGTTCCGCGGCGCCCGATAGCCAGCAGAACCGTCCGCGTGTTGTAGTTGCGTTTGCCGGTCTTCACTACGAATCCGCCATTCGGTGCGGCCTCAACAGCTTCGACATTCTCGCTGTAGTTGATGGTGATGCCCGTTTTTTGCTCGACGTCGCGCCAGAAATCGATGAGTTCTTCCTTCTGTACTTCCTTGAAACTCATTTTGCCTACGATTGGCAATACGGCGGGTTGCGTCATTACCAGTTTTCGCCGCGGAAAGTGGGCGACGGTCCCACCGAGCTCCTCCTGCTCCACGGTCGCGTATTTCAGCTTTGCCTCTGTCGCGGCCAGCGTCGCACATAACCCTGCCGGACCCGCTCCGACGATAACGATGTCGAGCGCGTTTTGATGCGGGGTTTGCAGGAGGTTGCCAATCGATTCCATCGCCTGCCTGCCTTGCTCAACCGCATTCTTGATCAAACCCATTCCGCCGAGCTCACCCGCAATGAATACGCCCGGCACGTTGGTCTGAAAATCCGGATTGACCAATGGGATGTCGATGCCGCGCCGCGAAGTTCCGAATA
>CAYTTZ010000350.1:0-1758 GCA_964440945.1 uncultured Woeseiaceae bacterium | reverse complement strand
GTTTTATCAGCACACCTCGTTGCTGTCGATGATCGGCTTTTTATTTATCGCCATCTTGTTCACATTGAGACAAGTCGTGGTCGGCACTGATATCAGCGCTAACCGATTGCTCGGCGCGATTTGCGTATATCTACTGCTCGGTGTTATCTGGGCGCTGTCGTATTCGGTGCTGGAATTGGCCATGCCGGGCTCCTTCGCCGGGTTCGATGCCTGGAGCGATCGCGGGTGGGACAGCGAGTGGCTGTATTTCAGCTTCGTAACGATGACAACACTGGGCTATGGGGACCTGTTGCCTGTTTCGGCGACGGCCAGAACGATGGCGTATATGCAGGCGGTCATCGGCCAGTTCTACATCGCAATATTGGTCGCTGGGTTGGTGGGGGCTTATATCGCTCAGAAGGACTAGTCCCCGCAATAAAGTGACTGGCAAGATGGATCACGGAAACTTAACAACACCGGTCGTAGCTGCCGCCTCATCCTCTCATACCAGCCGATCTACTTGAGGTTCGCTAAGTCGGAACCCGCCGGTTTCTGATACAGACGAAGTCCGAATTCCGGCACGATTGTCAGCAAGTGATCGAAAATATCCGACTGGATGTCTTCGTAAGCAGCCCATTCGGTTGTGTTCGTGAAACAGTAGATTTCCAAAGGCAGACCCTCGGGCCCCGGCTGGAGCTGACGAACGAGTAGCGTCATACCACTGTGAATCCTCGGGTAATTCTTCAGGTAGTTGTATGTATACGCCCGAAAAGTACCGACGTTGGTCAGTCGCCGTCTGTTTACTTCCGCATCCACCTCAGTTTCAAGCGCCGCATTGTAGTCGGCAAGTTCCTGTTCCTTGTTCTTAATGTAGTCCTTGAGCAGTGCGAACTGTGTGAAATGCGCGACCTCGTCCTGCGTTTGGAACCGGATTGACGACACGTCGATAAAAATCGAACGCTTGATCCGCCGGGCGCCGGCCTGCGACATGCCGCGCCAGTTCTTGAACGAATCGGTGATCAACCGGTGCGTCGGGATCGTCGTAATTGTCTTGTCCCAGTTCTGTACTGTAACGGTGTGGAGTTGCACGTCGACAACGTCACCATCCGCACCGAACTGCGGCTGCTCAATCCAATCGCCAACACGAACCATGTCCTGCGCAGTTAGCTGTATGCTGGCCACTAACGACAGAATCGTGTCCTTGAATACCAGCAGCAGGATAGCAGTCATTGCCCCGAAACCGCTGAGTAGCAAAAGCGGTGACCGGTCCATCACCGCCGAAAGGATCATTACGCCGCCGAAAATCCAAACGATGATCTGTACGAGTTGCAGGAACCCCTTTAACGGGCGATCTTTCGCAATCGGGGATGAGGCGTAGATTGCGCCTGCTGCGCTGAGCATCGCTGTCAGCGCAAGCGTCAACATCAACGCCATGTAGCCCATCGAAACGTTGCGCAAAAGCTGCGCGATGCCCTCCGGCAAATCCGGGACGAACGACACGCCGACAAATACAATCAGCGCCGGCACCACCTGCACGAGACGACCGAAGACATTGTGATCGACCAGCGCGTCATCCCACGTAACGCTGGTTCGTCCGGCGAATGCTCGAGCAGAACCGACCAGCGCCCGTTTGGCGATCACGTTAATGAAAGCCGCGCCTACAAGCAGCAACAGCACGCCCACGACGGGCGGTAAAAAGGGGTGAATCGAGCCTAGCTGTTCTAACATTTGTCAGGACCGTAATGAGAAAGTGGAGATAGTATCACTCAAGGGAACCAG
>CAYTTZ010000349.1:0-1835 GCA_964440945.1 uncultured Woeseiaceae bacterium | reverse complement strand
CTGAATGCGTCGAGTTAACCGACCTGAGCGCAGCGAAGGCGGCCAATTTGGATTGACCCTATTCTGCTAAGGATGAACCCCTGTCGCATGCAGCGAGAATTCGATATCGGTCGCGGCACCGCTGCCGGTGACCGTTGTGATGACCAACAACACGCCGGTCTCGCTGTTCGCGTCGTAAGTGCAAAGGCCCGGGCCCAGGCTGTTGCCATCGGCGGTAATAATGGCGCGAGGAATTGCAACGCCACTGGCGTCACGTGAAATTGAGGCCGTTGCGAAATCGTCAAACGAAAACACCATGCAACCCTGGTGCCCCGGATCCGCCGCCAAAATGATCGGCGTGACTACCAGTATGACGCTGCCATCACGCGCAACAGAAATATCCGCTTGTTCGACAGTATCCACGCCAAGATCAGCCGCATCCTGCCCATCAAGAATGGTGCCCACGTACTCATAGCCGGTCGGTGTTTGGCGTAACAACTCCAGGCGCTCAAGATCGGTTCGCCGACCTGTCCCATCGACAACCAGGCAAGACGTTGCGAGGTAGGTTTCGCCGTTGAAGGCGAACATGCCCGGCTCCGTTTGCAAAATGCAGTCGGCGAGTTCCGGGATTGCATTGAAATCGATCGGCGCGCCCCAGGACGCAGATGTCGCTGCAGACTTGCCCCAGACGACACTGTTATCACCGAGCAGATCGGGTGTCGCTGCTGTTGTGCGCCAGTAGAGAAACTCCTGGCGTTCATCGACACCTGTGACGGTGCCAAACGGGTTGAAGTATTTCAGCCACAAGATCTGCCACGTACCCGCCGACTCTTGAACCAAAGTTGACACTTCATGCGTACTCCATCCCATTACACCGGTGTCGGGATGTGCCTCCATCTGCATTTCATTGACCGTGCGCACGAAAGAGAAGGATGCACCGTTGTCATCACTGCGGGCGAGTCGGGTTCGTACGCCAAGATCGAAGACGGCTGGCGGGCCCGCATCGCTGACTACCGTATTGAGCCAGCTATAGGCCAACCATAGCGTGCCTGTGGTGGCGTCGAATGCGAGACTGGGGTCACCATAGCCACGGAACGGATCCGGCGCACCGTTAACGTCCGAGTGCAGATCGCCAACAATCAGCACCTCAGGACAGGACGCGTCTTTGCTGCAATGGAACGTGACTGGGCCCGAAGGCGGGGGTGGCGGAACGACCGGTGGCGCCTCATTGCTACCAGAGCCACCACCGCAGGCGGAGAGGCAAAGCAAAACTGAAAACAGTGCCGCTGCTCTGGAGATATAGGGATTCATCTGTAGATCGTATGTCAGCCGCACCACGCCTGGCCCGTGCACCGGTCGCAATTGTCGTTATTGTGGCTGGTCGGGGTCGAGCCCATTTGCTCCAGGATGTAGGCTTATAGGGCTGGAGAATCGGTTCGATCCCTTCTTTTGTAATTTTGACGCAACGGTATTTAGGGAGCGCCCAGATGCCCTGGCAAAGAGTGTATACCGATGGATAAGAGACTACGTTTCATAGCCAGGCCCTCCGCCCGAGGGTCGCGAATCCCGCCGTTTGGGAGGGCGTCGACAGCGTCATGAGGTCAGGTTGCTTCGGCTATCTCGCCTTGCGGCGCCGCGCAGCAAGACTGCAGGAACCATCTCAGCTGGCTCTTTTCGCCTGGTTCAGCCAGGCCAGCACGAGGGCCAGGAACACGCCGATGAACGCTGCGCATGCCAACAGGGTGAAGTAGTAACGGTAGCCTGACGCCGCACCGAAGCTGTCGATGAGCCATCCCACCAACGGGTACGCGAAAATATCGGGCGTAAAGCCGATCGTCGAAATCAACCCGACCGTC
>CAYTTZ010000348.1:0-1837 GCA_964440945.1 uncultured Woeseiaceae bacterium | reverse complement strand
AGCCCTGTTGTTGCAACCGCCGATACGGCCACCCGAGGGTTGCGTAGATACGCACGTCCTCGACGTGGGGCAGGGCCTCGCGACCGTGCTGCAAACACAGGAACGAACCCTGGTATTCGATACTGGCGTGTCCTTTCGCGGCGGCGGCAGCGTTGCAGAGCAGGTTATCGTGCCGTTTCTTAAATCGAGGGGTCTTAAAAGGATCGATCGACTGATCGTGTCACATTCGGATATCGACCATAGTGGTGGCGTTGCCACTCTGGCCGGCTACGCAATCATCGCTGATGTGCGCGCTGGCGAGCCGCTGCCTGAGTCAGGCCTGACTGTAGCACTCTGCGAGGCTGGCCAGACCTGGAATGACGATGGCGTGCGCTTCCGGATCCTGCATCCGCGTGCGACATCGTCACGTAACGGCAATGATTCCTCCTGTGTGCTTCTCATCGAGACAGGGCAGTACGCCATACTGCTGACCGGCGATATCGAGGCCGCTGCCGAGCGCGACATCGTCGCTGGCAAGGCCTGGGAGCGCATCGATGCTGTTGTGGTGCCGCATCATGGCAGCCTGACCTCCTCGAGCGCTGCCTTCGTCAACGCGGTGGCGCCAAGAATCGCGATAGTCTCGTCAGGCTTCAACAATCGCTGGGGGTTTCCGAAGGCCGAGGTTGTGGCGCGTTGGAGCGCCGTGGGAGCCACGATCTTCAATACTGCGAGCTCCGGCGCCGTGAGTTTCCGCCTCTGCCGCGAAAGCGGCCTTGGCCCTACCAGGCTGGACCGCCATGAACGCCAAAGGTTTTGGCGTGACGAGGCTGGTTAGTTGTCAAAAAAGCGACCTGTATCCCAAGAATTTTCGGCGCGAGCGCTGTATATTTCATTCTTCCGACTGGGGTCCGATTTTTATGGTTGAGATAGTAAAATCCGGCGGCTACCTGATGGCGCCGATCATCATCTGCGCGATCGTCGCGATGGGGGTTATTCTCGAGCGCTTCTGGACGCTGCAGCAAAAGCGTGTCCTCCCCGAGGACCTGACGAGCAAGGTCTGGGGCTGGGTCAAGAAAGACCAGCTGGACCAGAAGCAAATTCAGTCATTGCACCAGGGCTCGGCGTTGGGTCAGATTCTCGCGGCCGGCCTGATAAACCGGGACCGGGATCGGGCGGTGCTGAAAGACGCGATCGAAGACACCGGTCGGCACGTCGTACATGAACTCGAGCGTTACCTCGAGACGCTGGGCACTGTTGCCGCCATTTCTCCGCTGCTCGGCTTGCTGGGTACCGTTATCGGTATGGTCAAGGTATTCACCGCCATCACAACGCGTGGCGTGGGTGATCCGGCGGTTCTGGCGGGCGGCATCGCCGAGGCGCTTATCACGACCGCCGCCGGACTAACCGTGGCGATTCCCGCACTCATAGGTTATCGCTACTACCGGACACGGGTTGATACGCTGGTTGTCGACATGGAGAAAGAGGCTATCAAGCTGGTTGAGGCTCTGCATCGGCGCAATGAAAAAGGCTAGCAATGAGTTTTCCGCGATGATGTCCTTTGAGACGGCGCCGTGTCGCGCACCAGGAGCATAGCGGCATGAAACTCAACCTGCGGCCGAGGGCGCAGCCGGAAGTGAACCTGACGTCGTTAATCGACGTTGTCCTGCTGCTCCTGATCTTCTTTATGGTCTCCACCAGTTTCGTAAAGCAATCGCAAATTACGATTCGCCTTCCTGAGGCTGATAGCACCGCCGTATTCGAAGAGCCGCCGCAGCAGATCGATATCATGATTACCGAGACTGGTACTTATCTGATCAACAGCCGCGAACTCATCAATAACCGACCGGAAACGATACGC
>CAYTTZ010000347.1:0-1839 GCA_964440945.1 uncultured Woeseiaceae bacterium | reverse complement strand
CAGGACCGTGATCTGGGTGTGGTAGCGGCCGAGATAAGACGCCCAGTGGCTTGCCCGGTGACCTTTCAGCACAGACCCGGAAACCACGCGTAAATTGCCGGCTGTAACTTCCTGCCAGATCAGGTCGTTGGTATTCGCACCGAGTCGAGTGCGCAGCAGCCTGGGTTCTTTGACCGTCGGGCCGCCCAGCGAGACGATGCGCTCGGTTGGGAGCCGACCGGTCGCGAACAGTTTGGCGAACGCGATCACGTCCTGGTAACCGATGTGCCAGACGGTCTTCTGCTCACTAACCGGCTCCAGCAAGTGTATGTGTGTGCCAACGAGCCCGGCTGGATGTGGCCCGGAAAACTCGGCGTGACGGAATGACCCTCCGTCCGGAACCGAGATGCCCGAGTCCCTGGCCGTACAGACGTAGACCGGGCCATCGGTCAGTCGTGAGACGATGTCGAGCCCCTGCTGAAAGGCATCCGCGTCGGCGGAGATAACGATGCGGGGGTCGACCGCGAGCGGGTTCGTATCGATCGCGGTGACGAAAATAGCGTGAGGCGATGCATCGACCGCCGGAATCTTGCTGAAAGGACGAGTCCGTAGCGCCGTCCACAGGCCGGATGCCAGCAGGTTCTTGCGCACTTCAGCGGGATCCAGACTCGCAAGCTTGTCACTGGCGCAGGTGTCGAATTGAACGGCGTCATCACCGTCCAGTTCAATCACAACGGATTGCAGAACACGTCGCTCACCGCGGTTGACGGCAACGACAATGCCAGCGCCGGGTGACGTGAAGTTCACGCCGGGATTCTGCTTGTCTTTGAACAGCGGCTGCCCCAGCTTGACCGGGTCACCAACGCTGACCAGCATGCCGGGCTTCAGATCGTTGACGTCAGGGCCGAGCAGGGCAACGGATTTCACTTCGCTGCCTGATGAGACTTTTTGCTCTGGCGCTCCGGCCAACGGGATATTCAGTCCCTTCTTTATTTTGAATTGCATCGTGATCTACTGTTCTACCACCAGACGGAAAACAAGGCACAAGCGGCCAGCCAGAGGCAGCCGATCGTATGTATGGCGAGCGTTGATTCGATCGCCTGCGTCATGGACGGGCGATCCTCTATACCGGTCTTTATCGCGACCGAAGCACGCCAGGCGAGAATCATCAGGGCGGCGGGCACCAGCGGCGCGAGCATGGGCAGGTTGCCCTGAACGGTCAGGGCGAGAATGACGAGCAACGCTGACGCCTGCATCGCCAGGTACAGCCGTGACGTTCCCTGGAGTCCAAGACGGACCGGCAGCGTATCTTTGCCGCAGGCGCCGTCTGCCTCGATATCAGGCACTTCGTTGATTAGCAGTATCGCCGCAACCCACGCACTAACCGGTAGCGCATACAACAGCAGCACCGTGTCAATCGATGCGCCTTGCAGCCATGCGGCCCCAACTACCGGCAACATGCCGAGCCCAATGGCAACGGCTATTTCGCCGAGGCCGAGCGAACTGAGCTTGACCGGGCCGAGCGAGTAAAGGACACACAGAGCGATGCCCGCGAGACCGAACCAAAGGACGGTCGGCCCTTTCTCCAGGAGTAACGCGAGTCCGGCCAGCGCGGCGATGAGCAACAGTCCGACGCCGAGGCGCGCCATGCGGGATTGACTCAGGATTCCCGTCTGGATAAAGCGTGAGCCACCGGTATACGGATAGATGCGCAGCTCATTGCGGCGGTCCGTACCAATGTCCTCGTCACCGACGTCATTCAGCACGTTGCTCGCCGCGTGCACGCAGACTGTTGCCAGCAGTGCCAGCAAGAACAGCGAGATATCGAATCCGCCAGAAGCGTAAACGCCCCATGCTGTA
>CAYTTZ010000346.1:0-1849 GCA_964440945.1 uncultured Woeseiaceae bacterium | reverse complement strand
TGCGCGGAAAGGATGCCTTTTCCATCTCCAGTAAAAACTATGCCGGCGATCCGCTGGGACAAATGAAGATTTCATCCAAAGCTAAATCACAGGGTGTCAATAAGGACGCGACTGCGTTACTCACGGCCTGCGGCCTTGCACTGAGGAGCTTCGACTAATATGCCTAGTATTAATCTACTCCCGTGGCGCGAGGCTGAACGGAAGAAACGTCAACGAGACTTCGGCGTTGCTGCCGGTGGCGCGGTCATTGTTGCGATCGCCGTCGTCATGGGTGCGATATTTACGTACTCGCAGATGATCGACAACCAGCAATCCCGCAATCAACGGCTGACTACCGAAATCAAAGAGCTTGAAAAGAGCATCACGGAAATCGATGGTCTTGAACGCCAGAAGGAACGACTGCTTGCTCGCATGGAAATCATTGAGGAGCTGCAGAAGAGTCGTCCCGAGATCGTTCATCTTTTCGAAGAGCTCGTACGGCAGTTGCCAGAGGGTGTTTACCTGACCGGCATGAAGCAAACTGGCTCGCGCGTTGAAATACGCGGCATCGCACAGTCGAGTACGCGAGTATCGGCGCTGATGCGCCAGATTGACGCGTCTGACTGGCTGGGTGACCCTGAGGTTGAAAGAGTTGAAACGACCCAATCGGGCGCGTCGCGACAGGCCGAGTTCGTCGTCTATCTGAAACAGATGCGATCGGGCGCAGAGATGGAGGACGCGGAATGAATCTCGTAGACGAACTGCAGAGCCTTGACGTCAATGACGTTGGTCGTTGGCCGCTGGTTTTCCGCGCGGCTGTCATTGCCATCATATTCGTTGCGGTAACCGGCCTTGGAGTCTACTGGTTTATTATCAAGGACAAGGCGCCCCAACTGGAGCGAGTGCAGGAAGAGGAAGAGCAGCTGCGCATCACGTTTGAGAGCAAGCAGCGCAAGGCGGCGAACTACGATGACTACAAGGCGCAGCTTGCCCAGATCGAACAGTCTTTTGGCACGATGCTTCGGCAACTACCGGGCAAAACCGAAATACCCAGCCTTATTGTCGATATTTCCCAGGCAGGTCTTGCCGCAGGATTGCAGGAAAAACTGTTTGTACCGCGCGGTGAGGTTCCCAAAGATTTTTACGCCGAGAAGCCAATTTCAATTCGGCTGACTGGCAGCTATCACGAGATCGGAAATTTTGTGAGCGGCATCGCTGCGCTGCCACGAATCGTGACGCTTCACGATATCAACATTTCGCGTGAGGACGCTCAGAGTTTCGACAAGCTAAGTCTTGAGGTCACAGCGAAGACCTACCGCTACCTTGACGAGGAGGCAAATTGATAATGCGCGCTTCCCTGGTAATTAAGAACGCACTGATTGTGGCCGTATCGGCCTGCATGCTGTCGGCATGTGGGGGCGATATGGACGATCTCGATCAGTACATCAACACAATCAAGGCGAGGCCCGGTGGTCGTATTGAACCGCTGCCCGAAATTAAGCCTTACGAAGTCTATACTTACGTCGCTGATGCGCAGGGTATCCGCTCACCGTTTGTGCCGGATACGCCGCAGGCCTCCAGCAGCTCCGGTGGAGCAAGGCCCGATCTTGACCGAAGCCGGGAGTATCTGGAGAGCTTTCCTCTGGATTCGCTGGGCATGGTTGGAACGCTCTATATTGGCGAAACAATGTATGGTCTCCTACAGACCTCGGACGGTTTGATTCACCGCGTCACTCCCGGAAACTACCTCGGGCAAAATGACGGACGAATCACCGAAATTTCTGAATCAGAAGTCGCTCTGGTCGAAATTATTTCTGATGGAATCGGCGGCTACATCGAAAGAGATGCCGCAGTCGGTCTTGCAGACTGA
>CAYTTZ010000345.1:0-1880 GCA_964440945.1 uncultured Woeseiaceae bacterium | reverse complement strand
GTCTCGTACTTGATCAGCGCCTTCGCCATCGCGTGCAACTTTTCGATGTTCTCGGTAAGCATGGTTCTGGCACGCTCATAGTTAGTATCGATGATTCGCCGTACTTCTTCATCGATCGCATGCGCCGTATCGTCCGATACCTGCTTGTGCTGCGTGACAGACCGCCCCAGGAAGACCTCACCATCGTCCTCGCTGTAGGTCAGCGGACCCAGGCGCTCCGAGAGCCCCCACTTGGTAACCATGTTGCGTGCGATTTCCGTCGCTCGTTCGATATCGTTGGACGCGCCTGTCGTCACGCCTCCGGAACCGTTAATCATCTCTTCAGCAATACGGCCGCCAAACAGGCTGGAGATGCTGCTCTCCAGCTGCCGCCGCGACATGCTGTAACGATCTTCCTCGGGAAGGTACATGGTGACGCCGAGAGCGCGGCCGCGAGGAATAATCGTGACCTTGTAAACAGGGTCGTGTTCGGGAACCAGGTAACCGATGATTGCGTGGCCCGACTCGTGATAGGCCGTATTGAGCTTTTCCTTCTCGCTCATGACCATCGAGCGGCGCTCCGCCCCCATCATGATCTTGTCTTTCGCCTTTTCGAATTCGTCCATGCTCACGACGCGCTTGTTCGAGCGCGCGGCAAACAGTGCCGCCTCGTTAACGAGGTTGGCAAGATCAGCACCCGAGAATCCCGGCGTACCGCGCGCGATGATCCCCGGCCGTACGTCTTCATCCAGCGGCACCTTGCGCATGTGAACCTTGAGAATGAGCTCTCGACCACGCACATCGGGTAATGGCACGACCACCTGGCGATCAAAACGGCCCGGGCGGAGCAATGCCGGATCGAGCACGTCCGGACGGTTGGTTGCCGCGATCACAATGACGCCCTCGTTCCCTTCGAAGCCGTCCATCTCAACGAGCATCTGGTTGAGCGTCTGCTCACGCTCGTCGTGTCCGCCGCCGAGCCCTGCGCCACGATGACGGCCAACGGCATCAAGCTCATCAATAAAAATTATGCACGGCGCCTGCTTCTTGGCCTGTTCGAACATATCGCGCACGCGCGACGCGCCGACGCCGACAAACATCTCGACGAAATCCGAACCGGAGATAGTAAAGAAAGGAACCTTCGCCTCACCCGCGATGGCCCTCGCGAGCAGCGTCTTGCCAGTGCCCGGCGAACCCACCATCAGTACGCCTTTCGGTATTTTTCCACCGAGGCGCTGGAACTTGCTCGGGTCCTTGAGGAATTCGACAATTTCTGAAACTTCTGCTTTTGCTTCTTCGATACCGGCCACGTCAGCAAAAGTAACGCCAACCTGATCTTCGCCGAGTAGTCGCGCCTTGCTCTTGCCGAACGACATGGCGCCGCGGCCACCGCCGCCGCCCTGCATCTGTCGCATGAAGTAGATCCAGACACCGATCAGGAGCAGGATCGGGAATGAACTGATCAGCAGACTGCTAATCAGGCTTTGCTGCTTCTTCTTGGCGCCGGTGAAATCGACACCGTTCTTGTCCAGCAACCCGATCAGCGTGTTGTTATCCGTTTCGGGACTCACAGTAAAGAACTGCGGCGCGTCGCCTTTGCCGAAGCGGATCTGGTCTTCGTCAATGATGGCGACAGTCACCTGGCCAGAACGTACCTGCGTCAGGAATTCCGAGTAACTTTTTTCCTGTGGCTGGCTGCCACTGACGCCGGAAAGGCCCTGCACCACCGACAGCAACACCACGATGATGACAATAAAGACCAGTATGTTTTTTGTTAAATCATTCACATTAAAATTCCGTGTTGTGCGGCTCAAGAACCGAGGCCGCCTCGGCAGATACGTACTCTTCGACATTACTACAATCGGTACTTCCTCGCTACCAAGTAGACCTCACGACTACCG
>CAYTTZ010000344.1:0-1932 GCA_964440945.1 uncultured Woeseiaceae bacterium | reverse complement strand
GGTACCACCAACTCCTGCGTTGCAGTTATGGAGGGGAGTACACCCAAGGTCATCGAAAACAGCGAGGGCGATCGTACGACCCCGTCGATCGTGGCATTTACGAAGGACGACCAGGTACTGGTAGGGCAGTCTGCCAAGCGCCAGGCTGTTACGAACCCCGAAAATACATTATTTGCCGTCAAGCGACTGATCGGTCGTCGTTTTGAAGACGATGTGGTTCAGCGAGACATCAAGATGGTGCCTTACGCGATCGTCAAGGCGGACAACGGCGACGCCTGGGTCGACGCGAACGGCAAGAAGATGGCACCGCCGGAGATCTCGGCACGCGTGCTGATGAAGATGAAAAAGACCGCCGAGGATTACCTCGGTGAAGAGGTAACCGAAGCTGTCATCACGGTGCCGGCCTACTTCAACGATGCGCAGCGCCAGGCGACCAAGGACGCGGGCAAAATTGCCGGACTCGAAGTCAAGCGCATCATTAACGAGCCGACGGCTGCGGCACTTGCCTACGGCATGGACAAGAAGCGCGGCGACAAGAAGATCGCAGTATTTGATCTCGGCGGCGGAACCTTCGACGTGTCGATCATCGAAATTGCCGAAGTTGACGGTGAGCATCAGTTCGAGGTGCTCGCCACTAATGGTGACACGTTCCTGGGTGGTGAAGACTTCGACATGCGGGTTATCGAATACCTGACATCCGAGTTCGAGCGTGAGACCGGTGTGGATATCGCCGGCGACGCGCGTGCCATGCAACGCCTCAAAGAGGGGGCGGAGAAGGCCAAGATCGAACTCAGTACGCAGCAGCAGACCGAGGTCAACCTGCCGTACATCACGGCAGATGCAAGCGGTCCAAAGCACCTCAATATCAAGCTGACCCGGGCGAAACTGGAGTCGCTGGTCGAAAAGCTTGTCGAGCGTACGATCGGGCCCTGCAAGATTGCTCTGCAGGATGCCGGACTCAAGGTCAACGAGGTCGACGACGTTATTCTTGTCGGTGGCCAGTCACGTATGCCGAAAGTGCAGGAAGAGGTACAAAACTTCTTCGGCAAAGAGCCGCGACGCGACGTCAACCCCGATGAGGCCGTTGCGCTGGGTGCTGCTATCCAGGGTGGCGTTCTGGCAGGTGACGTTAAAGACGTCCTGCTGCTCGATGTGACGCCACTGTCGCTCGGTATTGAGACGCTCGGTGGGGTCATGACAAAACTCATCGATAAGAACACGACGATTCCGGCCAACGCGGAGCAGGTCTTTTCGACGGCTGATGACAACCAAACCGCCGTCACCATTCACGTGCTGCAGGGTGAGCGCGAACGAGCGCCGGACAACAAGTCGCTCGGGCGCTTCGACCTGGCGGACATTCCGCCGTCCCGGCGTGGTACGCCACAGATCGAGGTGACGTTCGATATCGATGCAAACGGTATCCTCAACGTTTCGGCCAAGGATAAGGCGACCGGCAAGAGCCAGAACATCGTAATCAAGGCATCGAGTGGCCTGTCGGACGATGAGATCCAGACGATGGTGTCCGATGCCGAGAGTCACGCCGAAGAGGATCGCAAGTTCCGCGAACTCGTCGATGTGAGAAACCAGGCGGATGGGCTGATTCATGCGGCCGAGAAAACCTTGAGCGAACTGGGCGAGAAAGCTTCTGCGGAGGAACGCCAGGCCGTTGAGAACGCGGTTTCCGATCTTAAGAAGGCGCTTGAATCCGACGATAAAGAGATTATCGAGAAGAAGACGGCGGCGCTTGGCGAGGCATCCGGAAGTCTCGCGCAGAAGCTCTACGCAGAGCAGGCGGCGGATGATGCCGGTAGTGATGCCGGGGCATCCGCGTCCGACGACGATGTTGTCGATGCCGAGTTCGAAGAAGTGGATAAGGACGATACATCCAAGTCCTGATTGGCTGACACAAGAAGGAAAAGCGTCGGGCGCCCC
>CAYTTZ010000343.1:0-1956 GCA_964440945.1 uncultured Woeseiaceae bacterium | reverse complement strand
CATTCACATCACCATCCAACCCGGCGCGAACTCGTCTTATGAAAACTATTATCGAACCCTTCAAGATAAAGATGGTAGAACCCATCCAGTTGACGACGCCACGGCAGCGCGACGAGCTGATTAGAGCTGCTCATTACAATCCGTTTTTGTTGAGTGCCGAGGACGTCATTATTGATTTGTTGACCGATTCGGGCACCAGCGCCATGTCGGCAGACGCCTGGGGTGCGATGATACGCGGTGATGAATCGTACGCCGGTGCACGCAGCTGGTTTCGCTTTCGCGACACCGTCAAAGATATATTCGGCTTTGAGCAGATCATTCCAACGCATCAGGGGCGTGCCGCCGAGCGCATCTTGTTTAGCGTCATGGTGCAGTCGGATTCGATCGTGCCGAATAACACGCATTTCGATACCACAAGAGCCAATATTGAATTCTGTGGCGGCAGGGCGCTCGATATTCCCTGTGCCGAGGCTGACGACCTTGATTCAGAATACCCGTTCAAGGGCAACATCGATTTGGTCGCACTGGAAGACATTGTTGCGGCAGAAGGGCCTGACCGTATTCCTCTGATCATGGTCACGATCACCAATAACTCCGGTGGCGGCCAACCGGTTTCTATGGCCAACATCCGTGAGATCAGCCGGATTGCGAAAGGCGCTGGTATTCCTTTCTATATCGACGCCTGCCGCTTTGCCGAAAATGCACATTTCATAAAACGACGCGAACCCGGCTACGAAAATACAGCAACTATTGATATCGCCCGCGAGATGTTCAGCTACGCGGACGGTTGCACGATGTCGGCAAAAAAAGACGCCTTCGCCAACATCGGCGGGTTTTTATGCACCAATGACGCCGGCCTGGCACAGCAGGAACGCAATCTCCTGATCCTCACCGAAGGATTTCCAACTTACGGTGGACTGGCCGGACGTGATCTGGATGCCATTGCGGTCGGCTTGCGAGAAATTCTGGATGAGAATTATCTCGACTACCGACTGTTATCCACGCAGTACGTTGTTGAGCATTTGCGCGCAGCGGGAATTCCTGTGGTTGCACCCGCTGGCGGTCACGCAGTGTATCTGGATGCCAAACGTTTTCTTCCGCATATAAAGCCGCTGCAGTTCCCGGGTCAGTCGCTGGCGGTTGAACTTTATCGGGAAGCGGGTATCCGAGGCGTGGAAATCGGCTCGGTGATGTTCGGTGCCAACCCGCACACCGGGGAAGAGCGCGCTGCTCGTCTTGAGCTTGTGCGCCTCGCAATTCCACGCAGAGTCTACACGCAAAGTCATATGGACTATGTCCTCGAAGGCATCAACCTCGTTTGGGAAAGACGAGATGATATTCGAGGAATGCGAATCGTGCAGGCACCAAAATTCTTACGGCATTTTACGGCCGAGTTCGACTGGATCTGAAACGCCAGGGCATGCTGCCCCTAAATAGTTCTTGGAAAACCATGAATACGCCAAAAACAGACAAACGCACCTGGGCTGAGCCCTACAAAATAAAGATGGTCGAACTTCTCAGGATGACCACGCGTAAGGAAAGGCAAGTGGCTATTCAGGAAGCCGGCTACAACACCTTCCTGACCCGAAGCAGGGACGTTTACATCGACCTGCTAACCGACTCCGGCACCGCCGCAATGAGCGACAGGCAATGGGCTGGTCTAATGCTGGGTGATGAGGCCTATGCCGGAAGCGAAAACTTCTATCACCTCGAAGCGGTGATCGGGGAGTACTACGGCTACAAATACATGGTACCAACGCATCAAGGCCGAGGGGCTGAAAACCTCATGTCAAAAATCATGATCAAAGCGGGTGATCATGTGCCTGGAAATATGTACTTTACGACAACTCGCCTGCATCAGGAGCTGGCTGGCGGTACTTTTGTCGATGTGATTGTTGACGAAGCGCATGATCCCGAAAGTACGTTCCAGTTCAAAGGCAATGTCGATATCAACAA
>CAYTTZ010000342.1:0-2005 GCA_964440945.1 uncultured Woeseiaceae bacterium | reverse complement strand
TTAGCTTGCTTATGATGTCGTTCATTTTCTGGTTCTCCTGGATGTCTCGTTCTGGAAACGAAGATTCATTCCAAGTATTGCCGATATCAACGGTGGACGTAATGCATGAAATGTTAAGAATTGTGTCGTCCTGGCCTGGCAGACCGATGCGAGATCACTGTTTGATATTGCTCAGAGCGGCTGGTTTTTCGTCGATTACAGAGGTAGCTGTCAATGCGCACATCTCCGAATAGTCTTCTGGTGCAGAGGGTGTAAAAAAAGAGATCTGCTGGCGGAGGATCGTCGGCAGTGCAACGGGAAGGAGGCGTGTCACATGTCAATCCTGCGCAAAATCGAGCCCCGCAAAAGGGCGATTGATATAAGACGGACGGCGCCGCCCACCCAGAGCATGGAGAAGTTCTTTGAGGACTTCCCACCAAGCCGTTGGATGGGGACGTTCGAACCCTTTGGGTGGAAGTGGCCGAGAGATGTCGATCTGGAGCGGAATTTCCGCCTCGATGTCATCGACCGCGACAAAGAGTTTGTCGTCCGTGGCGAACTCCCTGGTGTCGAGAAAGACGATATCGAAGTCACGATCGCAGGCGCTCGCCTGACGATTGAGGCAGAGAGGGCGTTTGAGGAGGTCGATGAGAAGGAGGAGTTCTACAGGCACGAGCTGGGCTACGGCAAATTCATGAGAACCTTGATGCTGCCGGAAGAAGTGGATCCCGAAGCGATTCATGCCGAGCTAAAGGACGGAATCCTGACCATTGCGCTTCCGAAGGTCCGCGCGGCGGAAAAACGCACAGTAAAAGTCGCCTGACGATTCAATGCTGTGTGATATTGCCGGGACGGCTGCGGCCGCCCCGGCTTTTATATGCGCATCAGGCGCTGCCGCCTTCGCTGCAAATTCCAAACGATACGTGCACCAAGCAGCACGGCCAGGATCACGGCGTAGATCAACGGTTCGGTGATGTCCTGCTTGACCTGCCACCAGTAGTGCCAGACGCCCAGTATCGCTATCACGTAAGTCGCGTTATGCAGCGTCTGCCACCGTCGCCCAAGACGCCGCCGCATGCCGTCGGTAGAGGTAGCGGCGAGGGCTGTCAGCATGATGAACGCGGTGAAGCCAAGGGTGATAAACGGCCTTTCGACGAGGTCCTCAAGAATGGCGGATACCTGGACGCCCTGATCGAGTATCAGCCAGCTCAGGAAGTGCATGGCCACGTAAAAGAACGTGAACAGGCCGAGCATCCGGCGGAAGCGGGACAGCCAGCCCCAGCCCGTCAATCGGCGCAGTGGCGTCACTGCGAGCGTGATCATAATGAGGCGCAGCGCCCAGTTACCGAAGCGGTCTTGGATCTCCTCAACCGGGTTTGCGCCGAGTCGTCCGGTTAGCTCAAAAGCGTCGGTGACGACCAGTAGCGCTGGCAGCAGGCAGAGCAGGAAAACAACGGGCTTCCAGATCCGCCGAATCTGTTCGAGCGTAGTCACGCGCTGACTCAGAAGTTGCGGCGCAAATCGAGGCTCTTGTACAGATGAGCAACCTCGTCGCCGTAGCCATTGAACATCAGGGTTGCTTGCTTGGCAGCAAACAGGCCGGCGCCGATGCGCCGCTCGCGCGCCTGGCTCCAGCGAGGGTGATCGACCTCCGGATTTACGTTGGCGTAGAATCCGTACTCGCGCGACTGCGCCATGTTCCAGCTGGTTTTCGGACGGTATTCGGTGAAACGCATACGAACGATGCCCTTGATGCTCTTGAAGCCATACTTCCAGGGAACGACGAGGCGGATCGGAGCGCCGTTCTGATTGGGCAGCACTTCGCCGTAGAGTCCCACGGCCAGGATGGCCAGCGGATTCGTCGCCTCGGCAATCGTCAGCCCTTCGCGATACGGCCAATCCAGCGAACGCCGCCGCACTCCGGGCATACGCGATGGATCGTTCAAGGTCTCAAACGCTACGTAGTTCGCCTTTGACGTGGGCTTGCAGTGCTTGACGACGTCGGCCAGGGAAATGCCAACCCAGG
>CAYTTZ010000341.1:0-2038 GCA_964440945.1 uncultured Woeseiaceae bacterium | reverse complement strand
TTTTTTCTGAAAATAGGGGTCGAACCGAGGGTTTGAAAACCTCGGTTCGACCCTTATATCCGTTGACCGTTCGAAGGCGGGCGGCTCGGTAACGTCGCCGATGTAGGCCGGGCCTGCATCGCTCGGTCTGACGAACAGGTACAATGCCACTTCCGGTCGCGGGATTCTCTGGCCCCGGCAGCCGGCTCACACAATGATTGGCTACATCCATATACGCACTCCCGCGGCCGCCCTATCGTTGGCGGCGCTTATTGTCACGCTGCTTTCGAGCTGCGCCTCGGCGCCCACGAACGTCGAAAACATTTGCGCCATCTTCGAAGAGAAGGGCCGCTGGTACAAGGACGCGAAGAAATCCGAGGAGCGCTGGGGCACCCCCATCCATGTGCAGCTCGCGATTATCCGCCAGGAATCAACCTTCAAGTTCGACGCCAAGCCGCCACGCAATAAGTTGCTCGGCTTCATTCCCTGGAAGCGGCCGTCCGATGCTTACGGCTACGCCCAGGCGCTCGAGAGCACTTGGGCCCGGTACCAGAAGGACACCGGGCGGCGCGGTGCCGACCGTGACGACTTTGGCGACGCCATCGACTTTGTTGGCTGGTACACGCACCTGTCTCAAACGGTGGCCGGCATTTCGAAGTGGGATCCCTACAATCAGTACCTCGCCTACCACGAAGGCCAGACCGGATGGCTCAAAAAATCGTATCGCTACAACGGCAAGCTGAAGAAAATCGCGCGCACCGTGGATTACCGTGCCGAGGAATGGGGCGCACAGCTCGCCCGTTGCGAGGACGAACTCGACAGCGGCTGGTGGATATTCTGAGCCTTGCAGCCGGCCGCGAGGTTTAGCGCGTGGGGGTGATTGTCATTGGCGCACACGCGCGAACTTTCAATCCGCTTCATTACCCGCCTCGATCGACTGGGCTTGCATGCGCCGATTGAGCCATGGCACAAGCCACGGCACGAACCTGGTTACGTAATGAATGCGTCGCGAATACTTGTCCGGGAAGACATGAAGCCGATTGCGGCGGACGCCCGTTATTATCCGCGCAACGACGTCCGAAGGTTCCGAGATCAGGTACGCCGGTACAATCCGCCGTTGCTCGTATCCGTGTTGTGGCGAATCGAGAATGGGCGTCTGGCTGAAACACGGGTAGACGTTGGTCACATGAACGCCGGTGCCTTCCAGGTCGGCGGCCAGCGATTCACCGAATCCTCGCAACCCGAACTTCGATGCGCAGTATGACGACAGCCCCTGGGAGCCGATCCAGCCGGCCAGAGACGACATATTGACGACATGTCCACTGCCGCGTTCGACCATACCCGGAAGAAAGAAATTGCAGAGCCGCATCGGCGCCAGCAGGTTTAGCTGCATGAGCGTTTCCCAGTGGTCCCGCGGGACATGGTCCAGGCGCCCGGCGACGCCAATACCTGCGTTGTTGATCAGGATATCGGGTACCACCCCGCGGGACGTGCAGAGTCCAGCGACCGCGTCGCAGCCCTCCGCCGTCGCAAGGTCAGCGGCAACCGACATGACAAGATCGTCGCCGGCATCATCAGTAACAGCGCGCAACGCACGATCGTTGACATCAGTCAGTATCAGCTTCGCGCCCGCGGCACGAAACTGCCGCACCATGTGCCGACCGAAGCCACCGCCGGCTCCGGTAATCAGGACTGTCTTGTTCGTTGCATCTGTCATCGACGTCAGTGTGTCTGCTCAAGTCGCAGTAGCATAACAGGCGCTCGATACCTCCAGGTACGCTCATCAATGTCGCCCTGCATTGGTTTCGCAGCCGTATTCCAAATGAACGTGTAATAAAACACAGGGACAGCTGGTCTTCTGGTTCATGCGACTCCAACTCCTGCTCACAGTATTCGGCTTGTTCCTTGGCGGCAATATTGCTGCCGATGAGGCACGCATAGCTCCCGACTGGACGCTGCAGTCCGAAAGCGGGGAAACGGTCACACTGAGTGAAGCCGCGGCTAAGCAGCCGGTCATCGTTCTGTTCTGGGCAACCTGGTGTCCTTACTGCAAAGCGCT
>CAYTTZ010000340.1:0-2058 GCA_964440945.1 uncultured Woeseiaceae bacterium | reverse complement strand
TTGAGGGGGCAGTGGCGCGAGCCGTGCGAGTTCGAGTCTCGCCCAGAGCACCAAAATCAAATCGGCCTGTGGTTGCGACTGCAACAACAGGCCGGTGCATTTTGGGCCTCGCCGAGTGAGCGGGGTCGAAATCGTAACAATCCCGATATGGGCTGTATTCCTGCCTTATGACACTGATACAATTGCGCGCTGATTCAGGCGCGATAGAAGCCGCCAGACAAGCGGAACAGAATGCTACAAGAATACCTTCCTATCCTGATTTTCCTTGGCATCTCGACCGGAATCGGTCTCGTACTGCTGGCTCTCGGTTTTCTCATCGGTAGTGGCTCAAAAGACGCAGAAAAGCTGTCGCCTTACGAGTGCGGTTTTGAAGCGTTCGACGATTCGCGGATGAAGTTCGATGTCCGCTATTACCTGGTCGCCATACTTTTCATTATTTTCGATCTTGAGATCGCTTTTCTTTTCCCCTGGGCCGTATCGCTGGATACGGTCGGCAAATTCGGCATGCTTGCGATGGCCTTGTTCCTCGCGATCCTGGTTGTCGGGTTCATCTACGAATGGAAGAAAGGGGCACTCGAGTGGGATTAGCCAAAATAGCTCCGACCACCGCGCCCGCCAGTGACGCAGAGGCAGCGGGCGGCAGCCTGCAGGAGAAGGGGTTTGTCGTAACCAGCGTCGATGCGGTTATGAACTGGGCGCGCACGGGATCGCTGTGGCCCATGACCTTCGGACTCGCTTGTTGTGCGGTTGAAATGATGCAGGCCGGCGCGGCACGCTACGACCTGGACCGCTTTGGCATTATCTTCCGGCCGAGCCCACGGCAGTCAGATTGCATGATCGTCGCCGGGACCCTGACGAATAAGATGGCACCGCCACTCAGAAAGGTCTACGACCAGATGCCCGAACCGCGTTGGGTAGTGTCAATGGGCTCGTGCGCGAATGGCGGCGGCTACTACCACTACTCGTACGCCGTCGTCAGGGGCTGTGACCGAATCGTTCCCGTCGACGTGTATGTCCCCGGCTGTCCACCAACCGCCGAAGCCCTGATCTACGGTCTGATTCAGTTGCAGAACAAGATACGCCGAACAAGCACGATAGCCAGGTAATCTGCAAGAACAAGAAAAACAATGAGTGAGCGTTTAGAGACATTAGCGAGCAAGTTAGACGGGCGTTTTGGCGAGCAGCTTTCCCGCGTACCGTCCAACTGCGGTGAGCTGACCTACGAGGTCGATAAAGACGATCTTATCGAGGTCGCCACGGCGATGCGTAATGAGGCCGATTTTGGCTTCGAGATGCTCATGGACGTTTGCGGCGTCGACTACCTTAACTACGGTAGCGACGAGTGGAAGACGAATGACGCGACCGATTCCGGTTACAGCCGGGGCGTTGAGCGCGATCCCGTTATCCTCGACGAGGCTGACGAGTTTGATCCGCGGCGTTTTGCCGTCGTCTATCACCTGCTTTCCCTGCAGCACAACTTCAGGCTGCGACTGCGTGTTTTCACAGGAACCAGCAATCCGCCGATGATCAAGTCGGTTGTCGACATCTGGAACGGTGCGAACTGGTTCGAGCGCGAGGTTTTCGACCTGTTCGGCGTGCTGTTCGAGGGTCATCCGGACCTGCGCCGCATCCTGACGGACTATGGGTTTATCGGGCACCCGTTCCGCAAGGACTTCCCGCTCAGCGGCAATGTTGAGGTGAGCTACGACGCCGATGAGGGTCGTGTCGTCTACAAGCCGGTGAGTATCGAGCCACGCACGCTGGTACCCCGCGTAATTCGTGACGACAACCGCTACTCCGCCGAGCTCAAGGACGCGAACGATGGCTGAGATTCAAAGCTACACGATGAACTTCGGGCCTCAGCACCCGGCGGCACACGGCGTGCTGCGTCTCGTGCTGGAGATCGAGGGCGAGGTTATCCTGAAGGCGGATCCGCACGTCGGACTGCTGCATCGCGGCACAGAGAAGCTCGTCGAGAGCAAGCCCTACAACCAGAGCATCGGTTATATGGATCGCCTCGACTACGTATCGATGATGTGCAACGAGCATGCCTACGTG
>CAYTTZ010000339.1:0-2101 GCA_964440945.1 uncultured Woeseiaceae bacterium | reverse complement strand
TTCGGGCTTCTGGATATCTTCCGCGCGGAGAACAACCGGGCCGCCATATTGTCTATGGACAATCGCTTTTACCTGACTCTCTCAAGTCGTTTTTTCGCACAGTACAACAAAGCAACCGAATACAACTTGTGAAATCGCAGCAGCGCGCTGAAACCAGACGCGCGTGAGTTCTCTTCACTTTCGTTTTTCCCGGCCCGCACAACAGCAGAACCAAAATACAGTCGCGTCCGCGGCGCTTGCCCCATCGACATCGGTTCGACCATTAGCCAGGATCGCGTCTTACCCTGGAAATCGCAAAGCAGTAACTGGTTGTCGTCGCGCGCTTCGACATTCCACGCCGCGAACGTGTCACGTTGCTCCTCAGCCAGCTGCACCGCCTCAACATCCGTCGATGGCCGGGATACAGCCCACTTGAGGATAAGGCGCTCAATCTTGAACAGAAACGTAGTGTAAAACGCAGCGACGAACTGTGCATGCGTAACCGAACGTGAGATATCAGTGCTGTAACAGTCGGTGTAGTGTCCACCCCGTGTATACAGTCGCAGCAGCGCCTGCTTCGGAAGTGGTGATTTCCTGATTGAGCCCATTGCATTGCCTACAGCGATGCGCCTCGAAGGAGCCATAGTATGCGAGGGATGCCGGCGACGATAGTCGCAAACACAATAGCTGTCGCGACAGCGGCAGCGACGGGCGGCCAGGCAAACATGGCGCCTGACGACAGCCTAACTCGGCAACACGGCGCATAGTCTCGTGTTGTGACTCGAATTTACTTCGCTGTCCTGATCTTCTTTGACCCCAAGATGTCCGTTCCCGTACTCTAAGCGCTTACCGATGCGCCTGTGAGGAGCCAACTATGTTGTCACGAAGAATCGTTGAGGCCGTCGCCGCGGCGGCAGTGCTTGTATTTGCCAGCGGTGGGTTTGCTGCCGACCTGCCTGCGAGTTTCCCCGGCGATGTGCCTGTTGCCGATTACATGGTGTTGGCTGGCGTTACTGAGGTAGGAAATTCCATGATGGTTGACCTGCATGCGCCCGACAAGACCGTCGAGGACGTTGTTGACTGGTTCATGTCAGGACTGACAGCCGCCGGCTGGGAGAGTGAGGGCGAACAGGTGTCAGCAAGCGACGCGATTTTGGCTTACAGGAAGAACGGGCGCAGATGCGGGGTAGTCGTTACGAATTTCGTATTGAACGGTAGCATGCAAATGGACGATACGACCAAGGGCATTACCTTGCAGATCACCGGTGCTTCCGTGCCGGACGATGGCTCGACTGACAGCGCTTCTGAAGCAGGCGATACCATTAGCGACTGAAAAACTGCATCGATAGAGGAAGACGTGGGCGTAGAACTCACGGGTGACGAAGCTGCGCAGATAGATTTAGGGCGCGAATCAGACGAACCTGTCGTTTTCGTATGAGTTCCGTCAATAAGCACAGGCCTGACGATAGAGCCGTGTCGTATGGATGATTCAGTGGTGGCAAACCGCTAAAGACCGACGGACCCCTAATAGCCGTACCCGGTATTCAGGACAGGTACGACTATTCTTCTCACCCAACAATCACGAAGTGACTTCATTGCCCTCGGCGTCGAGCTCGACAATCTCATAGCCCAACTCTTGGAGCCCTGGGAGAATGGTCTCTTTGTCGCCAACGATCACGATGACCATGTCGTCAATGTTCAGGTGCTTGCTGGCAAGCTTATCGAGTTCCTCTTCACCGATGGTGTCGAGGATTTCGTTCTGCTCATCCACGAAGCCTTCGTTCAGGTCGTAAACCAGGATCCGCGACAGGAAACCAAGCTTCTGTCCGGGTGTTTCGTAATTGCGTGCATCGCGCTGGCCGATGGCCTTGCGCATGAAAGTCAGCTCCGGTTCTGTGAGGCCCGATTCAGCGTAGCTGCGAATCTCGTTCTCGAACTGCACGATGCTGTCGGCCGTCGCATCCGTCCGTACTCCGGCCTGCGCTGTGTACGTGCCATAGTCGCGGTTGCCACTGAAGCCTGAGAATGCACCGTAGGAATAGCCTTTGTCCTCGCGAAGGTTGAGATTGATACGACTGTTAAACATGCCGCCTAGCGTGAAGTTCATCAGGTAGGATCGGTA
>CAYTTZ010000338.1:0-2103 GCA_964440945.1 uncultured Woeseiaceae bacterium | reverse complement strand
CCCCAGGTCCCGCCATATAGCAGGAGCGCATAGCCTCCCAGGCTCATCAGCAGCAGATACAGACCAACAGCGACTAGCGAGGTCGAATAGAAGACCACATGGCGTGACACAAAGACATTCAGATCCCAGTCGGGGTTGCGTCTGGCAGCGAGTGCGATCAAAGGCACGAACATCAGGTTGACGGTGCCACGAGCCATCCACGTAGTCGCATCGATCGCATTGAATAACACGCCCTGCGAGTACAGGAACAAGTCGTAGGCGAATAATCCGCCAAGCCCAAGCGCGAGCGCTTTGATGCCCCAGCGCGCTTCCGGGGGCGAGTTTCTGTAGAGCTGCTCAATCAACAGGAGCCCGACGAGGCTAATCGAAAGCCCGCCCGGAATCAGGACGGTTGCCATGTTGAACATAGGATCGAAATAGTCCCGCCCGAACCACAGCACAAAGCCGGAAAACAGGACCCCAAACCAGACCACGTGTGCCAGGTAGCAGAGGTGCCGGCTGACGCCGATCTTCCTAACGAGCATAACAAGGAACGTCAGCCAGGCGCCGCCGCGCAAGACTTCAATGCTGAAAACAGCCTGGGCGGGTACGTCTGAGCTGATCGTCGAAACTGCGAGCGTGAAACCCCAAAGCGCGCTCAAAACGCACGCCGCAATCAGGTAGCCACCGAGATGCCGTCCGCGCCAGCTGGTCAACAACAGCAGGCTCAGTCCGGCATACAAGATGCCGACAATCGCATAACTCAGGGCACCGAATTCGATCATGGAGACTCCAGCTCTAAGCGCGGCCCCAAGAGCGGGACCCGCAGCAATCGAAACCGTGAAATTGGTAGGCGCGGGAAGGATTCGAACCTCCGACCTCCGCTATGTTGTAGCAGTGCTCTACCCCTGAGCTACGCGCCTATACTTTTGTAATCCTACCGTGCTCCCTTCGTCCACATAACGACCTCGACCGTCTGCAGAATAATCAGGATATCGAGAAATATCCTCTGGTTCTTGATGTAGTAGAGGTCGTACTGAAGTTTCTCAACCGCGTCTTCCTCTGACGCACCGTAAGAATACTTCAGCTGCGCCCAACCCGTCACGCCCGGCTTCACGACATGACGCTCCGAATAATACGGGATATTTTTCTCGAGCTCGCGGACGAACTCGGGCCTTTCGGGCCGGGGACCGACGATGCTCATCTTTCCGGCGAGCACGTTAAAAATCTGTGGCAGCTCATCCAGCCGGAACTTCCTCATGAAGTTGCCGACGCGGGTCACGCGGCTGTCATCCTTACTGGCCCAAACCGCTTTGCCCTCTTTCTCCGCATCCTCGCGCATGCTGCGAAATTTGACAACATCAAATGAAATATTCCCCTGCCCGACGCGCTCCTGTTTGTACAAAACAGGCGCCGAGAATCCGTCCTCGATTTTGATCGCCAATGCAATGAGCAGCATGATCGGCCACGTTACCAGAAGCAGCAATGCGCTGACGACAACATCGAGCAGACGCTTGGCAAGTTCGCTGAAACCCGAGCGTCGAAATCCAGGCGAGAAAATCAGCCAGCCCGGACTAACGAGATCAATGCGAATCTTACCAGTCTCTCGCTCAAGAAACTCAAGCAAATCAATAACATCTATGCCCTTGAGTCGCGCATCCAGCAATTCTCGAATCGGCAGGTTGCCGCGTCTATCATCCATCGCGACGACGATCTCGTCGGCGTCATTTTCGATGGCGATATCGGCAAGCGACTTGCCATTCGTACTCAGAAGGGCTTGTTCCTGAACAACGGTATCGCCCAGAGCGGGTACCTGCGCAACCACCTTGAAGCCACGCCGGTCAGCGCGTCTGCGTATTGATGAAATACTGGCGGCTCGCTCACCGGCACCGTAGACGAGCGTCGTACGCCGGAAGACGTGCTCATCGACAGTACGCACAAACAGGTAACGTGCGAACAGCAGCAAAATCAGGGCATAACCGATGGCCACGGCGGCGATGTCGCGCGTGATCATCAGCGGGGGATAGGCGTAAAAGACAATGGCCAAAGCCAGGCACGCGAATGTGAGTCCGACAAGCACGCGTACTACGGCTTCACTGAAATAAAGTCTCTGGTGGTATTGAT
>CAYTTZ010000337.1:0-2113 GCA_964440945.1 uncultured Woeseiaceae bacterium | reverse complement strand
TATGCTCAGAACTGTATGCCGTCAGCAGTAGTTGGACCATTGCTGCCCTACGCGATGTAGATTATTTTTTCAGATTTTCAGTCACACGAACAAACCCAGCATCGTCTAACGATGTCATTTTCTTGCTACCGATTGACTGCGCGATTTAGCGCGTCTGTCGAGAAATCGCGAGCGTCCGTTTTGGGTCAGTAGCGGCCTCTCAGCAGTTTAACATCCGAGCGGCTGGTATCGGCCAGATATAGGTGTTCCGTCCTGTCTGACGGGGGTGGAAGGAGGTTCACTTGCCTCTAGTCACCGTAGCCTTCAGGTAGCTGCATACCCAGGTTCTTTACCAGGAAAGCCCAGCGATCTGCGTACTCTTTGACTATCTTGTCGGTTGGCTTGCCGGCACCGTGACCGGCTCGCGTCTCGATACGGATCAGTACCGGTGCATCGCCGCCCTGAGCCTGTTGTATCGCGGCGGCATACTTAAAGCTGTGTCCCGGCACAACGCGGTCGTCCGTGTCTGCCGTCGTCACCAGTACTGCCGGATAATCCGCGCCGGCTTTGACGTTGTGATACGGCGAATAGGCGTACAGCGCCTCGAATTCCACAGAATCGTCCGACGATCCGTAGTCATCGACCCAGAACTGGCCCGCCGTGAACTTGTGAAAGCGTAGCATGTCCATCACTCCGACAGCCGGGAGAGCTGCACCAAACAAATCAGGTCGCTGATTCGTCACGGCGCCTACAAGAAGCCCACCGTTACTGCCGCCGAATATCGCAAGCTTCGACGAATTCGTGTAATTCTCGGCGATCAGGTACTCCGCCGCCGAGATGAAATCGTCGAATACGTTTTGTTTTTGCAGTTTCGTGCCAGCCTTGTGCCAGTCTTCACCATACTCGCCGCCGCCGCGAATATTGGCGACAGCGTATACGCCGCCCATTTCCATCCAGGCAAGCCGCGTAATCGAATATGACGGCGTTAGCGAGATATTGAAGCCCCCGTAGCCGAACAGCATCGTCGGCGTCTTGCCGTCTGGTTCAATGTTTTTGTGATGGGAGATGAACATTGGCACGCGCGTACCGTCCTTCGACTCGAAGAACACCTGCTTGACAACGTAATCGTCACGGTTGAAGGCCACGTCGGGCTCGCGGAATACACTTACGTCGCCTGTCTCGACATCTAGCCGGTTAACCGTGGTCGGCGTGTTGAAGCTTGTGTAAGTGAAGAACGTTTCCGGGTCGTCTAACTTGCCACCGAACCCTGCCGCAGTTCCGATGCCGGGCAAATTGACCGTGCCGGTTTGACTTCCTTCGAGATCGAATATCTTTACGACGGTCTGTGCGTCCTGCATGTAATCCGTAATGACCTTGCCACCAACCAGACTGACGCCATCGAGGACGTCGGCAGTTTGCGGGATGATTTCTCGCCAGTTGTCCGGCGCGGGATTGTCGACGTCGATCGCAATTAGGCGGTTGCGCGGAGCATCTTTGTTGGTGCGAAAAAACAACTCGCTTCCGACGTTACCAACAAACGTGTAATCGTGATCGAATCCCTCGATTAGAAATTCTGGCGTGGAGTCTGGGTCAGTCAAATCCTGATGCACGATCTGATAGCGATCGTCCGTGCCTTTCCACACAGTGATGACCAGATGAGATCCGTCAGCAGTGACTTCAGCGGCATAGCCCCACTTCGGATATTCCGGTTGTGCGTAGACCAGCGTATCTTCGTCCTGCGACGTTCCAACGCGATGGAAGTAAACCGAATGATTCAAGTTCAGTGCTTGAAACTTTTCCTCGTCAATCGTCGAAGGATAGCGACTGTAGTGGAAGCCTGAGCCGTCCCTCACCCAGCTAACCCCAGTGAACTTGAGCCAGTCAAGTTCGTCCTCGAGCACCATACCGCTGTCGACCTCGACGATCCGCGCTTTGCGCCAGTCGGAACCGCCGTCTTGAACCAGGTAAGCCACGTGTCTACCATCAGGACTCGGAAAATACGATGCCAACGCTACAGTGCCATCATCCGACCAGGTGTTCGGATCAACGAGTAATTCGGCTTCGGCGTCGAGGCTCGCCTGTACGTAGATCACATCCTGGTTTTGCAGACCGTCATTGTAGAGGTAGTAGTAGC
>CAYTTZ010000336.1:0-2141 GCA_964440945.1 uncultured Woeseiaceae bacterium | reverse complement strand
AGAAGTATCGATACTATGGCATGGAACGAATCAGGAAACGGAAAGGACCCTTGGAAGCGAGATGGCGAAGAGCCCATCGAGCTCGACAAGATTGTGCAGGAATGGCAACGACGGTTTAGCAGCCTGTTTGGCGGTGGCGGAGGTCGCGGTGGAACCGGCGGAGCGGGCGGATTTGTCCTGGTCGTCGTGCTGCTGGTCGCATGGGGCTTTACTGGCTTTTACAGGGTTGATGAAGCAGAGCGTGGCATCGTGCAGCACTTTGGTGCTTACAAAGAAACGACGCTGCCCGGACTGCACTGGCACTGGCCCTACCCGATTGAGACTGCCCAGCTGGTCAATACGATTGCCATTTCCAACTATGCTTACCGTACAGAAATGTTGACGGCGGATGAGCAGTACGTGTTTATCGACATGGTCGTACAGTACCGACGGACGGATCCGGTCAAATACAGCTTCGAGGTTGTTGATCCCGACTTGACGCTGCAGGACGTCACCGAGAGCGCGTTGCGCGAGGTTGTCGGCACGACGATGCTCGATGTGCTGGTCACCGGCAGACGTGATGAGATCGCATCGCGCACCCGAGAGGTTTTGCAGGCAACGATTGACCTATACGGTGCCGGTATCGCGGTCACCTCAATTTCGCTGGAGACAGTGAACTATCCGCAGGCGGTGCAGGGTGCTGTCGATGATGCGCAGAAAGCGCGCAACGACAGCGAGCGTTATGGTCTGGAAGCGGATGCGTATGCCAACGATGTTGTGCCGCGAGCGCGCGGTGACGCGGTTCGCGTCCTTGAAGACGCGAAAGGCTATCGGGATCGCGTAATTGCTGACGCGCAAGGTGAGGCCGCACGCTTTGAAGCGCTGCTTACGGAGTATATGAAAGCGCCTCGTGTAACCCGTGACCGACTTTATATCGAGGCGATCGAAGAGGTATACGGCAATTCGTCAAAAGTCATCGTTGACTCAGAGGGCAGCGGCAACCTGATGTACCTGCCGCTGGATAAGCTCATGAATCAGGGGGCTCGGCCGGATTCCGGCAACCAGTCGAATCGCGCGGCAGACTCTCAGTCTCCGCAATCTCAGCAGGATTACTCGTTGACTGAAGAAGACGCGCGCGAACGGAGGGTACGACAATGAGCAGTGCAAAGTTTGCCGGCGTTGTTTTCTTCGGCCTGGCCTTCGTTATTCTCGGGCTGTCCGCGTTCACGGTTGATGAGCGTGAGCTGGCTATCAAGCTGCAGCTCGGCGAGGTAGTGACCGCCGATTACAGCCCTGGCCTGCACTTCAAGTGGCCGCTCGTGCAGAATGTCCGCAAGTTTCCGCGCCGCATTCTTACTATCGGCGATCGCCCTGATCGTATCTTCACCGCCGAGAACGAGGCGGTGCAGGTCGACTTCTTCGTGAAGTTTCGAATCGTCGATCCGGTTCGGTATTACACGTCGACCGGCGGCATATTGTCCGTTGCAAACGGGCGACTTTCCGAGATTATCAAGAACGCGATCGTTACAGAGTTCGGCAAACGTTCTGTACGTGAGGCGATCTCGGTTGAACGTGCTGAACTCATGCGTGATATGAGGACTACGGCTGCCGCAGCTTCCGAGGACCTGGGCGTTTCGCTGATTGACTTCCGCGTGAAGCAGGTTGAATTCATGGACGAGGTACGTGAGTCGGTCTACCTGCAGATGGCCGCTGAGCGTAAGCGTATTGCTGCCGAACGTCGTGCCGAGGGTAACGCAGCTGCAGAGGAGAAGCGTGCCGCGGCTGACAGGGAGCGAACGGTGATACTCGCGGACGCGTACAAGGAGAGCCAGGAGATCAAGGGTGAAGGTGATGCGAAGGCCGCAGAAATTTACGCAAACGCGTACAAAAAGGATCCGGAATTTTACGCCTTCTACCGGAGCATCGACGCCTATCGAAAATCCATGGGTAAAGCCGGGGACGTGTTGATACTCGATCCGAACAATGAGTTCTTCCGTTACCTTAACCAGTCCAGTGGCAAGCAGTAGATAGACGCTCCAATCGTCGCTAGGTATGTATTGGACTGAGATACTAACGGCACTCGCGCTGGTCTTCGTGATCGAGGGCATGCTGCCATTTGTTTCACCTGGCAGGTATCGTCAAATGGTGGCTGAGATCACGAA
>CAYTTZ010000335.1:0-2143 GCA_964440945.1 uncultured Woeseiaceae bacterium | reverse complement strand
GGAACGGAAACCTCGGCGTTAACGACGGAAAGGCCATTACCCCGGCCCTGGCAGGCGTATGCAAAAATATGGACAGACTATTGTTTGCGTTGGAAGGAATTGGAGCGCTATCCGAGAACCTATGCGCTGCGCCATGTTGTGCCGCATCTTATTGCGTTAGGAAACGATGAGTCAGTGTTGGCGATTGAAGACGTACTAACAGACTATTCTTACATTGCCGCTGCCCTTGGCGCCGATCCAAGCAAGCCCGAACGTCCGCTCGACGTCAATGAACTGATTGCCCACTACGAAGCGGCAGGCGCCCAGCCTTCCGTTGGCTGAACCCCTGCCGAATGTGCAGCGACGCGTTACTCCGACTGTTCCGCTACTATCCGCAATTTGGGTGAGTCCTTTGGCTCAGCTTCGGTGTGCGTGGCTTCAAGGCCGCTGCGAAATGCCTCAAGCGCTGTTTGCACGCTGCTGCCGACATCGTTGAGAGCCTGAGCGGCGTCGGCAACCTGGCTTCGGACTCGGTCAAGCTGTTGATGACCGGTGGCGATGGCGCTGTCCGCATTCCCCAGGCCTGAGATATCCAGCTCCGCGCAACGCAGCGGTTTTGCCGATAGCCACTCCGTTGCTGGATCGATAACGTCGACAGCATCCCGGTAAACCTTGATCGCGTATTCGCAACCGGAGGCCAGCAATGCGGTTGTTACCTCGTAAACGCTGATGGCCTTGCGTGCTTCGTTCAAAGAGCGTTCGCGTTGTTAGACGTTCTTCGTTGCAGACTCCAGCAATGTTCTGATTTCTTCTTGTCCCGCTTCGCAGCATCTCGTGACCTCGTCCGTCGCTGTTCCCCATGTTGCCTTGTAGGTGTTGAGAGCGCGACGAAACGCCCGGTCGAGTGAGCCGTATCCAGGTATCGCGGTGTCCGACGTAAAGCCCTTGAAAACGGCAAGCCCGCTAGCCATGACGGCGAACGCCAGAAGTGTAATGGCCTCGAACGAAAGCCCCGCTGGACTCACGAGGATTTCGCTGATCGGCAGTAACAGGCCACTAAGGTTGCTGTCGTTGGCGAGCGCGTCGCGAAAGCTGGCTGCTGCAAGACTGATGAACAGTGCAAAAGCGACGTAGATAACGGCACCGGCGAGACCAAACGACTTGCGAGTTGGGTTCGGTGCGAAGCAACTACGAAACGCAAATATGCCGGCCATTGCGCCGGAGCCAACCAGCACGGTCGAGACCACGGCTGCCTGAAGTAGTCCGGCACCCAGCCCGTCCGGGCTAGCGGACCCGTAAAACCAGGAATTAGCGCCGGCTTCAGCCAGCCCGATCAGAAACAAGCTACCGTAGTGGCTGATCTTCGATTCGGGATATTCCGCGGGACGATCGACACCGGCAACCAGTTTGAACTGGTTCAGTCGCGTCTGTGTTTCAACGACATCGTTCCATTGGTCGGCCAGCTTGGCCCGCAGTTTCGTCGCGATGCCGTTCAGTTCGGCGGTCCAGGTTGCCTGGATCGACGTCACTTCCGTCTCGGTCGGCAGCGGGTCATAACTCGTTGCACCATCGACACCTTTCATAATCGATTGCTGTGCGGACAGTGTCTGGAACTGCGTCGCTGCGCCGTACTCCGCCGTCACTTCCCGTTCTGTCGCGGACGGTTCACCTTGCTTGTCAAGATTTCGTGCACCGTCGCGGGCGCCGGCCTTGGTCAGCCGTTTGACCGTTTGCTCCACGGGCAGGAAACTGTCTGAGTAGTTCACTCTGCGTGATCTGGTCATTTCCATTGTTCTGCCTCCTATGGTGGCGATTCGATTTATTGATGTGCCTGATTGCTGTCAGGGGGCTGCGGTGAGGACCCGGCGACCGCCAACGTGGCCGGCCCGAGCGCGTCTGGTGCATTGGCGCGATTGAAGTACTGCATCCAGAAGGCGCGATGTGCGCTGGTCTGACGGTTCCGGGCTTTGGCGCGCTCAACGAATTCCACTTCCAGATTGAGATGACCGAGATTCGGGATGCCAACACCGGCGTGTGTGAGCGCATAGTCCAGCGACTCGATTTCGTCCGCATAGTGTGAATAGTGCGGCGGGTTGTGCTCCAGGAGATCTGATCAAATCAGCAAGTGCCGCTCGGGGATGTCAGCGCCGAAGTGCTGGATACC
>CAYTTZ010000334.1:0-2144 GCA_964440945.1 uncultured Woeseiaceae bacterium | reverse complement strand
TTTCAACGATGTTGTCGAGCGGCGCGTGCATGATCAGCAGCGCCTTGCGCAGCGCGCCGACCGATGAGCGGAGATCCTGCTGCTCCAGGTCGTCGAGAAACTGCTGCTTCATCAGGAAAGGGCGGCCGCCAAGGTCCACCGTCGCCTCACCCCGTTCTGTCAGCTCGTCCCTTGAACCGGAAAACATTCTCGCGAGGTGCGCCGGCTCGGATGGCGAGCCGATCGTTGCCACGGCAACCGCAGAGCTGACCGCTGGTGCCGCTTGCAAGACTGCCGTGCCCCCCAATGAGTGGCCGATCAGGATCGATGGCGCGACATACTCGCGGCCCATAAAATCGACCGCAGCAAGCAGGTCAGCGACATTCGACGAGAAGTTCGTATCAGCAAATTCCCCCTCGCTCTGACCGAGCCCGGTGAAGTCAAAACGCATAACCGCGATACCGGCGTCGTTGAGTGCACGCGCGATGTTGGCTGACGCCTTCAGGTTCTTGGAGCAAGTGAAGCAATGCGCAAACAGCGCGTACGCAACGGGCGGTGTGTCCGGTGTGTCGAGGATTCCGGCCAGCGAGTGGCCGCTCTTGTTTTCAAAGACGACGTTCTTATTCGGCATAAAGGGCAACCTGTGTTTACATTGGCAAATGGCATTGGACGCGGACACGATAGTAGCCTCGGCAACCCCGCCGGGAACCGGCGGCATCGGTATCGTGCGTGTCTCCGGCGACCAGGCAGAGCGCATTGCACGCGCCGTGCTTGGGAGTTTACCCGAACCTCGAACGGCAACCTATCGGCGCTTCAGCGACGGCCATGGGCGGCAGATCGATGCCGGCGTCGCGCTCTACTATCCGGGCCCGGCGTCATTTACCGGTGAGTCGGTTCTCGAGCTTCAGGGCCACGGTGGCCCAACAATCATCTCGATGCTGGTCGATGCTGTCATCGCACTGGGCGCGCGCCGCGCCGACCCCGGGGAGTTCTCGGCGCGGGCGTTTCACAACGGCAAGTTCGACCTCGCACAGGCGGAAGCTATAGTCGATCTCATCAACAGCACGACGGAGCAAGCGGCCCGTGGTGCGTTGCGCTCCCTGACCGGCGCGTTCTCAACGGCCGTGAACGCACTGCACGAACAGTTGGTGCGCGTTCGCATGTACGTCGAGGCGGCCATAGACTTCCCGGAGGAGGAGATCGATTTCCTGTCGGACGACAAGCTCGAACAAAGGCTGCAGGAATGCGCCGAAGCATTCGAAACGCTGATCGACCAGACGCGACAGGGGCGGGTCTTACGCGATGGTTACCAGCTGGTTATCGTCGGCAAGCCCAACGCCGGAAAGTCGAGCCTGATGAATCTGCTGAGCGGCCAGGACGCCGCCATTGTTACCGAGATTGCCGGCACCACGCGTGACGTACTCAGAGAGCAGATCGATATCGACGGCCTTGCAGTCGAGCTCATCGATACGGCGGGCCTGCGCGAGAATCCGGACCGCATTGAGGCAGAGGGCATTCGCCGGGCGCGCAAAGCGTTGGAAACGGCCGACGCCGTGCTGTGGATTCAGGACGCAGCCGATGTCGCGCACAACGAGCTCGGAGAAGACCTGCCGCGGGGAATACCGGTAACCGTCGTGCGCAACAAGGTCGATCTTACGGGCGAGGCGCCCGGTGCGGCGGGCAAAAACACGATCAACCTGTCCGCAATAACCGGGCGGGGCATCGAGGCCTTGCGCGACCAGATCAAGGCGCTCGCGGGTTATGAAGACCGGGGCGAGGGGGCGTTCACGGCGCGCCGCCGGCACCTTGAGGCGCTGCATAGCGCGCGGACACACTTCGTGGCCGGTCGCACAGCACTTTCAGAGACGCGCGCCGGTGAATTGCTTGCCGAGGAGTTGCGCCTTAGCCATCGGGCGCTTGGAGAAATAACCGGCGCCGTTTCGTCTGATGAGCTCCTCGGGAAAATCTTCTCCGAGTTCTGTATCGGCAAGTAGAGACGAAGCACGCTAGTTTCGAAAGCGCGGCTCGTTGATTGATATCTCGGTGACCGGGCCGTACTTCGTAACGGCCTCGCGAATCGAGGCAGCGTCGCCGATGAGAATGAAGGACAGATTGTCTGCCGACGGATAAACATCTTCGATCACGGCAGCGACCGAATCCTGGCT
>CAYTTZ010000333.1:0-2146 GCA_964440945.1 uncultured Woeseiaceae bacterium | reverse complement strand
TTCCCGCGGTAAGAACGAGGACGGAAAACTCCTTTATTGTTCTTTTTGCGGCAAATCCCAGCACGAGGTCCGCAAGCTGATCGCGGGACCTTCCGTCTTTATCTGTGACGAGTGTGTCGAGCTTTGCAACGATATTATTCGCGAAGAGCTCGAGGACACGGGCGACACCGCCCAGGACAAGCTGCCCAAGCCGAAAGAGATCAAGGATGTACTCGACGAGTATGTCATTGGCCAGATGCGCGCGAAGAAAGTCCTGTCGGTCGCCGTCTACAATCACTACAAGCGCCTCAACGAGCACCAGAAAGAACGCGGCAAGGACGACATCGAGCTCGCGAAAAGTAACATCCTGCTGATTGGCCCGACGGGCTGCGGCAAGACGCTGCTCGCAGAAACGCTGGCGCGCCTCCTCAACGTTCCT
The DNA here is from genome assembly GCA_964440945.1 of uncultured Woeseiaceae bacterium. Classification (GTDB taxonomy): domain Bacteria; phylum Pseudomonadota; class Gammaproteobacteria; order Steroidobacterales; family Woeseiaceae; genus UBA1847. Next base: position 1,728 of record CAYTTZ010000333.1, on the reverse strand, counting down.
TTCACGATCGCCGACGCAACGACCCTGACCGAAGCGGGCTACGTCGGTGAGGACGTCGAGAACATCATCCAGAAGCTGCTGCAAAAGTGCGACTACGATGTCGAAAAAGCGCAGACCGGCATCGTTTACATTGACGAGATCGACAAGATCTCGCGGAAATCCGACAATCCGTCGATTACGCGTGACGTATCGGGCGAGGGCGTGCAGCAGGCGCTGTTGAAGCTGATCGAAGGGACGATCGCATCGGTACCGCCGCAGGGCGGCCGCAAGCATCCGCAGCAGGAGTTCCTGCAGGTGGATACGGGCAATATCCTGTTTATCTGCGGCGGCGCTTTTGCGGGCCTTGAAAAGATCATCCTGAACCGCTCGACCAAGAGCGGCATCGGCTTTGTGGCCGACGTCAAGACCGACGAGGATGAACAAAGCATCGGTGAGCTGCTCGTCGACGTAGAGCCCGAGGACCTGATCCGTTTCGGTCTCATCCCTGAGTTCGTCGGCCGCCTGCCGGTCGTCGCGACGCTCGAGGAACTCGACGAAGACGCACTCATACAGATCCTGCTTGAGCCAAAGAATGCGCTCACCAAACAATACGGCCGACTCTTCGAGATGGAGGGTGTTGAGCTGGAGTTCCGGGAAGACGCACTGCGCGCGGTCGCCAAGAAGGCGATGGAGCGCAAGACGGGTGCCCGCGGACTGCGCACGATTCTCGAAAACGTATTGCTCGATACGATGTACGACCTGCCGTCTTCCACCTCTGCGAAGAAGGTTGTCGTTGACGAGGCTGTAGTCATCGGTGAGACACAGCCGTACATCATCTATGAGTCTGATGAGCCGCCGACGGTCAACATCGAGCAGCCGCCACGGCCCACAGGTTCGGACGGCGCTTAAGTCTCACGGGCTACCGGCCGATAGACTTTGTGTGGCAATTCCGCTTGAAATGCGGCCGAAAGGTCGCATCTCCACTAACAGCTAATTAGTCGAGGTCTAAACAGGTGTCCGAGAACGATCTAATCTCATCTTTAGAAGAAAACGCGGGCGACGATCTGTCCGGCGTGCCGGTACTGCCGCTACGCGACGTCGTCGTCTATCCGCATATGGTCATCCCGTTGTTTGTCGGGCGCGAAAAGTCGATTGTCGCGCTCAATAAGGCGATGGACGCCGGCAAGCGCATCCTGCTAGTAGCCCAGGAGACCGCGGACCTGGATGACCCGCAGCCGTCCGACCTGTACGAGGTCGGTACGCTCGCGACCATCCTGCAGCTCCTGAAGCTGCCTGACGGCACCGTCAAGGTGCTGGTTGAGGGCGGTGAGCGCGCGCTGATCGATCGTTTCAACGTCGGCGACCATTTTTCCGCCGAAATCACGCTGCTCGATGAAGACGACCGTCACGACGAGCGCGAGATCGACGTTATGGTGCGTTCGATCATTTCGCAGTTCGAGCAGTACGTAAAACTGAACAAGAAAGTGCCGCCCGAGGTCCTGACCTCGCTGTCCGGCATCGACGAGCCGGGTCGGCTGGCCGACACTGTCGCCGCCCACATGGCACTGAAGCTCTCAGAGAAGCAACGCATCCTCGAGATCCAGGACATCAAAAGCCGTCTCGAGCAGGTGCTCGGCATTATTGAAGGCGAGATCGATGTGTTGCAGATCGAGAAGCGCATCCGCGGCCGCGTCAAGCAGCAGATGGAAAAGAGCCAGCGCGAGTACTACCTGAATGAGCAGATGAAGG
>CAYTTZ010000332.1:0-2174 GCA_964440945.1 uncultured Woeseiaceae bacterium | reverse complement strand
TTAGCATCGCCCTGACTCCCTGGCAGCAAGGGCACGCATTAAGCGGTTCTTACAGCCTCCACTAGCAAACGTTTGCGCCAGCTCCGATTAGCTATTTTGCCGCCTGAAAAGCAAGAACAGACTGGTTTATGCTAGCTTAGGCGCGCTGGATCGGCACTGACAAAACAAAATAAGAGAGTCGCCCAATGATCTATATCGCCGTCGTATCCATTTACGTGCTGATGCTTCTCGGCATCAGCGTTTACAAAAGTCGCACGATCAAATCCGACGAGGATTTCATGGTGGCCGGCCGCGATGTACCCGTCTACATGCTGGTCGCGACGCTGGTTTGCACCTGGATCGGGTCTGGCAGTCTGTTCGGGACTGCAGGCCTGACGTTTCGGACAGGGATTTCGGAACTGTGGTTCTCGGCCGGTGCGTGGGTCGGCATTCTCGTCGTTTACACGATCGCCGCGCGCGTCCGGCGCATAGCGAAGTACACCCTGACCGATCTGCTGGAGAAGCGCTACAACCAGCTGGCGAAAGTACTCGGGACGATTACGATCATCATTGCGTACATGGTAATCGCCGGTTACCAGTTTAAAGGCGGCGGCCGTTTTATCTCTATTCTCGCTGACGGATCTATAACCCCCGAGGCCGGCATGATTATGGCTGCCGTGCTGATTATCGGATTCACGGTACTCGCCGGTATGGTGTCCATCGTCTCCATCGATATATTTAACGGCAGCATCATGCTGCTGGCCATGATCGTTACTCTGCCAGTTGCCATCATGGGACATGGTGGCATCGACGCCGTCATCACGACGATCCAGCAGAATGAACCCAGCCATCTTTCGATGATGGGCGGGCACGATTTCGTCTGGGTCATAGGCATCGCACTGCCGACATTCCTGCTACTGATGAGCGAATCAAGCATGTACCAGAAGTTCTCGTCGGCGGACAACCCGGACAACGCCAAGCGCGCCGTCATGGGTATGTTCATCGGCGTAGTGCTCGTAGAAACCCTGATGATGCTGATCGCGCTCGTAGGGTTTGCAATCTATGCCGACGATCCGCGCTTTTTCATGGCGGACGGTAGTGTGAATCGGGCAATGGCAGAGGAAATCATTCTGCGCATAGGATTTGAGCAACTGCCAGTCATCGTCGGCTCACTCTTGCTGGCTGCTGGCGCTGCGATCGTTATTTCGACAGGCAATACGTTCCTGATGGTGACGTCAACGAATGTCACTCGCGATATTTTCCAGGCGTTCTTCTACAAGAACGCGACACCGTCGCAAATCGTCTGGATCCAGCGCGGCTGTATTGTTGGTATCGGCGTGCTCGCCTATCTCATGATGAGCCAGTTCGAAACGATTCTTGAGATGGCCCTGATGTCCTATACGATGATCGGCGCATCACTCGCACCAGCGCTCCTGGCCGCGTTCTTCTGGAAACGAGTGACGAGGATCGCAGGCGTGCTTTCGATCGCGTCCGGCATGCTGACGGTGATTACGATCGCGGTGCTGAATTCGGTATTCAAGGAAAGCAGCACCGATGTCCTGGGAATCACCTTCCCAATGGACACGGACTACATCGCCATTCCGGCCGTGATCGTGTCGGTAACAACACTCGTTGTCGCCAGTCTGTTGACGCCCAAGCCACTCGACGCCGACTGGCAGGATTTCATGGGAGAGGCGCCTGCCGCTCCGGCCAAATCATCGAATACCGGCTGAAGGCGTGACAGACAAGAAAACCCGGCGCGTGGCCGGGTATTCTTTGAATGGTAGCGGGGGCAGGATGGCCTTCGCGGCTATCGCCGCTCAGTTATTCTCGGACCCTGTAGGGCGATGCTATGCGTCCGGCAGCTAGTCCTTCGGCCTGAGATGCGCGGCGGGAATATGCGATGGCGTTTTGTCGTTGATCTTCCCGAGCCAGGTGGCCGCGCTGACTCCCCTGAATTTTCTGTTCAGGAACAGCGCATCGGATTGGGTCATCGTATGTTGCACACCGCCGGGAAGAAATGTCGCCCACTCATGGCCAATGTACTTGTCGCGCAGCGCATAAAGACTGAAACGATAGTTGAAGATATTGACGCCAGCACCGCCGCAAGCCCGTGACTCCCGGTCGTAGAGAATAACGCCGGCAAGATCTGCATCGGCCGAGGCGAATGCGAAACGGCCTCGTGGATAGGTCTG
>CAYTTZ010000331.1:0-2191 GCA_964440945.1 uncultured Woeseiaceae bacterium | reverse complement strand
GTGCTTGCGCAGATACTCGAGACGCTCCCTCAGCTCTATCTTGATCAGGTCACAGGCTTCCAGCAGCCGCTCCCGAGGGGTAACGTAATGTGTCTTGGGGAAGACCGTCAGGCGCGCGACACGTCGCACGAGCTCGCCCGTCAGCGGGTCGAAATACGACAACGACTCAATCTCGTCGTCGAACAATTCGATGCGGACCGCGTCGCGGTCTGAATCCGCCGGGAAAATATCGATGACGTCGCCGCGCACCCGGTAGGTTCCGTGAGAGAAATCGAGTTCGTTCCGCTGGTACTGAAGCTCGGCAAGGCGACGCAGGATCGCACGCTGGTCGATACGGTCACCGCGAACGAGGTGTAGCACCATGCTGAAGTAGGCCTCGGGATCGCCAAGGCCATAGATCGCGGATACGGTGGCCACGATGATGACGTCCTGCCGTTCAATGAGGGCTTTAGTCGCTGACAGCCGCATTTGCTCGATGTGCTCATTGATCGACGCGTCTTTCTCGATGAACGTGTCTGAGCTGGGAACATAGGCTTCCGGCTGGTAGTAGTCGTAATACGACACGAAGTACTCCACGGCGTTCTGCGGGAAGAAATCACGCATCTCACCGTACAGCTGGGCCGCCAGCGTCTTGTTGGGTGCCAGGATAATGGCCGGACGCTGCAATCGCTCGAGTACTTTGGCCACGGTAAAGGTCTTTCCTGAACCGGTGACCCCCAGCAGCGTCTGGCGAGCAAGTCCATCCTCCAGGCCCTCGCACAATCCTTGTATCGCGGCACCCTGGTGCCCAGCCGGTTCAAAATCGGACACCAGTGTGAGGCGATCACGCTCCTCAGTTTGTTTGTTGGGAAGGCTTTTGCTTTCACGTACCATGAGCATCAATCTATCGGAGGCAACAAGTGAGTTTATCAGTTTCCAAACGGATGGCGGCCGTCCGGCCGTCCGCTACCGGCGCCGTGCTCGCGCTAGCCACCGAATTGCGCGCCGCCGGCCGTGACATTCTCAGTCTCGGCACGGGCGAGCCCGACTTCGATACGCCTCAGCACATCAAGGATGCCGCGATCGCTGCAATCGGCGCCGGCCAGACCAAGTACACGCCGATCGACGGCACAGCCACGCTGAAAGCGGCGATTCAGCGCAAATTTGCGCGCGACAATCAGCTCGACTATGCGCCCGACGAGATCCTCGTCACGAGCGGTGCAAAGCAGGCGCTGTTTAATCTGTGTATCGCCCTGCTCGGACCCGGCGATGAGGCAATAATTCCCGCCCCATACTGGGTCTCGTACCCGGACATGGTGCGATTGGCAGGTGCTGAGCCGGTCGTCGTGTCCGCAGGAATTGAGCGTGACTTCAAGATTACGGCTGAACAGCTGGAAACCGCTATTACGAAGAAGACGAAACTGTTCATCCTGAATAGCCCATCGAATCCGACAGGCGCAAGCTATACCCGGGCGGAACTGACGGCGCTCGGGGACGTGCTTCAACAGCACCCCTCCATCGTCACGGTATCGGACGATATCTACGAACACATTCACTGGGCTGACGAGCCGTTCAGCAGTTTCGCCACGGCCTGCGCGAATCTAAGTGACCGGGTCGTGACCACCAACGGGGTCTCCAAGGCCTACGCCATGACCGGCTGGAGGATTGGCTATGCCGCCGGGCCAAAATGGCTCATCGACGCCATGAAGACGGTACAGAGTCAAAGTACCTCCAATGCCTGCAGCATCTCGCAGGCGGCCGCCGAAGCCGCTCTGGATGGCGATCAATCGGTAGTAACGGAGATGACGGCTGCCTATAAGGCGCGACACGACTTCCTTGTCGCGGCGCTAAATGACATCGAGGGCTTTGAATGCCGGGCGGGTGAAGGCACCTTCTACGCATTTCCCAGGGTAGCCGACGCCATGGCGCGCCTCGGCATGGAATCCGACATCGAACTCACGGAAAGGCTGCTTGGCAAGGCGGACATAGCCTGCGTACCGGGCTCAGCCTTCGGCGCCCCGGACTACCTGCGCCTGTCGTTTGCCTGCTCGATGGAATCGCTTGAGGACGCAGTTAGTCGCATAAAACGCGGCCTGGCGGCTTGACTTCAGCCGGGTGCTGGTCGAAAATTCCGGCCCGCATCAAGTGGTGCTGGATTATTCCCCGATAGCTCAGTTGGTAGAGCGTCTGACTGTTAATCAGAATGTCCGTG
>CAYTTZ010000330.1:0-2217 GCA_964440945.1 uncultured Woeseiaceae bacterium | reverse complement strand
CAGAAGCCAACAAGGCGTTCTCGCACTACCGCTGGTAGTAAGGCTTTGTCGTGGTCCGTACAACCCCCATCGAGCGTTACCGCAATATCGGCATTACGGCCCATATTGATGCGGGCAAGACGACCACGACGGAGCGCGTCCTGTTTTACACCGGAGTCTCGCACAAGATAGGCGAGGTGCATGATGGCGCCGCCGTCATGGACTGGATGGAGCAGGAACAGGAGCGTGGTATCACGATCACGTCTGCCGCCACGACCTGCTTCTGGAAGGGCATGGACGGCCAGTTTGACGAACACCGCGTCAACATTATCGACACGCCCGGCCACGTCGACTTTACTATTGAAGTAGAGCGCAGCCTGCGCGTGCTGGACGGGGCCGTCACGGTGCTGTGCGCCGTCGGCGGTGTTGAGCCGCAGACCGAAACGGTCTGGCGCCAGGGCAACAAGTACAGCGTGCCGCGTATGGTCTTCGTCAACAAGATGGATCGTGCCGGCGCCGATTTCCTGAGAGTCGTAAACCAGGTCAAAGAGCGGCTTGGTGCGAACCCGGTGCCGATTCAGCTGCCCATTGGCGCTGAAGAGCACTTCGAGGGCGTCATCGATCTCGTTCGCATGACCGCAATCTACTGGGACGAGGGCAACATGGGGACGACCTATGAGGCTCGCGAAATTCCGGAGGAGCTGCTGGCCGAAGCGAAGCATTGGCGCGAGAAGATGGTTGAGGCGGCCGCGGAAGGTACGGAAGAACTGCTGAACAAGTTCCTGGAGAATGGCGAGCTGTCGGATGACGAAATTCGCCTGGGGCTGCGCAAACTCACCTTGTCCGGTGATGTCGTGGTCGCGATGTGCGGGTCCGCATTCAAGAACAAGGGCGTGCAGGCGATGCTCGACGCTGTAATCGACTACATGCCGTCGCCGGTAGACGTGCCCGCTATCGTGGGTCACCTCGACGATGAAAGTGAGGCGGAGCGTCACGCAGACGACGATGAGCCCTTCGCGGCCCTGGCGTTCAAGATTGCGACGGATCCGTTCGTCGGCAACCTGACGTTCTTCCGCGTTTACTCAGGGGTGCTGAATTCCGGCGATACCATTTTCAACCCGATCAAGGGCAAGAAGGAGCGCATCGGCCGTATCCTGCAGATGCATTCAAACGATCGGAAAGAGATCAAGGAAGTGCGCGCCGGCGATATTGCTGCGGCAGTAGGCCTCAAGGATGTCACCACGGGTGACACACTGTGCGATCTGAAGCAGCGCATCATGCTCGAGCGCATGGATTTTCCGGAGCCGGTTATCTCGGTCGCGGTTGAACCAAAGACCAAGGTTGATCAGGATAAGATGGGCAATGCTTTGATGAAGCTTGCGAAAGAGGATCCATCTTTCCGCGTGCACACCGACGAAGAGTCCGGCCAGACGATCATTTCCGGGATGGGTGAGCTGCACCTCGATATCATCGTCGATCGCATGAAGCGCGAATTCAACGTCGATGCTAACGTCGGCAAGCCGCAGGTGGCTTACCGCGAGACCATCCGCCAGGCGGTCAAGCAGGAAGGCAAGTTCGTGCGCCAGTCCGGCGGCCGAGGCCAGTACGGACATGTTTACATCGAAATCGAGCCGCTTCCGGCGGGCAGCGGCTACGAATTCGTTAACGCGATAGTTGGCGGCGTGGTCCCACGAGAGTATATTCCGGCCGTCGATCGTGGTGTTCAGGAACAAATGGAGAACGGTGTGATTGCCGGCTACCCGCTGGTGGACTGCAGGGTCACGCTGTACGACGGTTCTTACCATGACGTCGATTCGAGCGAGATGGCGTTCAAGATCGCTGGCAGCATGGGCTTCCGCGAGGGAGCGCTGAAAGCGGATCCGGTACTGCTCGAGCCGATGATGCAGGTTGAGGTGGTGACGCCTGAAGATTACATGGGAGATGTGATGGGCGATCTGAATCGTCGACGCGGTCTTCCGCAGGGCATGGACGACACGCCTTCGGGCAAGACGATTCGTGCCGAAGTGCCGTTAGCCGAGATGTTCGGCTATTCCACGGATCTGCGCTCGATGAGCCAGGGCCGTGCCGTGTACTCGATGGAGTTTAAGAAATATTCAGAAGTGCCGCAGAACGTCGCGGATTTGGTGATGAGAAAAGCAAGCTAACAAACCGAGAGCCAGGGACATGTCTAAAGAGAAATTTCAGAGAACAAAGCCCCACGTAAACGTAGGCACTATT
>CAYTTZ010000329.1:0-2218 GCA_964440945.1 uncultured Woeseiaceae bacterium | reverse complement strand
CGTTGCTCGGCATCGGCGTGAAAGTTGCGACCCTGCCTGTGATCGCCCTGGGCGTGGGTATCGGTGTCGACTATGGCATCTATATCTACAGCAAGATGGAGACCTACCTGAAGCGAGGCATGTCTGTATATGAAGCGTACTTCCAGACTCTGCATACGACCGGTATGGCCGTGGCTTTCACCGGCTTCACCTTGGCGATCGGTGTCGGTACCTGGACTTTCTCTGCCATCAAATTCCAGGCGGACATGGGGCTGATGCTGACATTCATGTTCCTGTGGAATATGCTCGGCGCACTTCTGCTGTTGCCTGCCCTGGCACATTACCTGGTCAAGCCCATGGTGCCTGTGGTCGAGCAAAATTAGACGACTCCCGACCCCGGTTGCCTGACCGGGGTCCTACAGGGTTGGTTCAGTCACTTCGCCCCTCATTGCGAGCGCTTATTCGCCAGACTCGTGTGCCTGTGGGCGCGCTTCGCACGTCCAAATCGGCAATCTTTTCGGCGTCTATTGGCTCGTAGGCTCGCCGCGGATAGCTATCCGTTGCACGGCCCGCGTGTCGTCACGCACGTTATTCCTCGACAATCGAAGAGTTATCTCGACCACCCGGTTGAGCGCTTGCAGTGGCTTGAGCACGACGCGCCCGGTAGCGTGGAAGACGCCAGCGCCACGACTTGTCTTCTGCGAGGCGAAGATCCCGTACAAGGTCGCCGTTCCAGATAGCGAGGGCAGATTGAATCCTGAGCTGCCAGACGTAGGCTGCGAGCAACAGCAGTGCAGCCCACAACAGCAGGTACCAGGCACTTCCTGATGACTGTCGCCAGACCCAGAGTGCGACAGCCTGCACGAAGAGCACTCCCGAGATTGCAGCGACTTGCAGCAGCAGCGCAGCAAGCGGTCGACGCCAGAACAGCCGCAGGACCATTCGCGGCACGCGCCTCAGGTAGCGCCTGCCATCGGCGACCGTAATCACCCGTGCCCAGAATGCAAACGTGCCGACGATATTCAGCCCGACAAACAACGCGCCGAGCCGCCAGAGCTGCAGGCTCACGTAGCTCTGCCGCACGCTCCAGCCTTCGAGCTCCGCACGTACTGACAATGTGTTGTGAAAATGTTTGACGACCAGGTGAACCGCGACAAGCCCGATGAGTGCAAATATTGCGATTCGAATGAAACGGCCGACGAACGGTCGGCCGATCGCAAAAACCTTCCGGGATTCGGTGTTCGCAGACGGGTTCAGCAGGGTCATCGCGCCAGCCTGCCACGACAACTGCATTATCCAGATGAGCAAGGCGCCGAAAATCAGCAGGACCGTTCCGGTACCCGACAGTTCGGACATCAAGAGCCTGACGTTCAGCATGTCGAGCGGGAGTGTGGCGCCCTGGAACCAGGGGCGAGTGCCAACCGAGTCCTCGAGCTGAGCCGACATTGCGAGCAGGCCCGGTAACATGGCGGCGACGTACAGCACCCACCGCGCAAGAATCACTCGCCACACTACAGCCATGACGATACTCCCTCTGCGAGCAGTTGATAGGCTGCCGTCAGCCACTTGGACCAGCTGCCGGGGATAGGGCCAGAAGACTCTCGCGCAAGACCATTGTTAACCGGCACGACATCGAGCCGAATTTTGTAGTCGGGGTCGATGACGACGCTATCAAGAGGCGCCTGGCGAATGACGCGGTAGTGGCGATACAGGCCTTTGCCATCCCACGCGTCTTCAACAATCATGCCGTCGGCAAATCGCAGTTCCACTGTGACTGGAAGATGATCCCAGTCGGGCCCTTCAATGCGTGCTTCGGAGACGTAGTAGGTTCCAGCGCTGCGAAAATAGTCTTCGCTGCGTTCGCCGACTCGCGGCATTACCAGCCGGTGTTCGATCTCGCCCATGGTGCGTGTATCACGTGTGTGACCGGGATCGAGAATCTCGACCAGTATTTGTCCGTCTTCTTCACGGGTTTCCTCCGGCAGGCCCAGCAACGCGTCACCCTGCCAGTCATCGACGACATGGACTTGCTCGGCGCCGCTTCGGACGTAACCTCGGGGTGCCTCGTACTTATCGGCAGTGACGCTTTCCACCCGGTAGTCGGGCGTATCCGGGTGCAGGTAGGCTTCGCGTAACATCGTCGCGACGGGTTCGCCTGCGACTTCCTCCGCGACGGCCCAGAAATCCTCGACGCGCGGATGCCGGAACGACCAGCGCTTGGTGTACTCGGCAAAGACCT
>CAYTTZ010000328.1:0-2222 GCA_964440945.1 uncultured Woeseiaceae bacterium | reverse complement strand
GCGCTGCCTTTGCAAGGCAGAGGCCAGGGGTTCGAGTCCCCTCATCTCCATAAGACGAGTAGGAGAGTATTGGAAAAAGTAGATAACGAAGCCTGGACACACCTTCGCGTGCCGCAAGCAATAGTGACAATAATGCCAGACTCGTCGCAGCCCCGGACACTGCGGGAGTGGCCGATTGCATTACGGAAATACCGTAAGCCGCCCACGCTACGACCAGTATGAATACCGGGTCACGATAGCGTAGAACGACGGTCGCGCCGATGGCGCCGGCGATCGCGATCTTCAGCAATGTCCAGTTGATGGCGGTCAGGCCAATGTCATCCCACCCGTTGCCGGTCTGCACCGCACTAATATTCGCGATTGTCGCGAGCGTTATCCAGCCCGTGTAAAGACTGAACGGAAGGTGCAGGGCCAGGTGTTGCCCGATTGAGGCGCTGTCCAGTTCCGCGATCAACGCCCGGTAGATCAATACCAGTGTTCCGAGCATAACCAGCATGAGGAGCAACGAGAAGTTGAGCAAATCGTAGTGCCAGGAAAGCAGCCAGGCGGCATTGGCGGCACAGTTAATCTGAAAGAGCCGGCTAATACGGGCAATTGCCTGGCTGTTACGCTGCGCCGGGAGTGCCTGGTAGATTATGAAAACGAGCAAAGTCAGGTAAATGACGCCCCAGATGGAAAACGTAAACCCGGCGGGCGTGAAGAGCGATGGGTACCTCGCGGAGATCTCGCTCATTGACTGGCCGTTTATCGGCAGCGCGTTTGATAGCCCATTGACGATGACGACCAGGAGGAATGCGGCGATATTGCCGCCCCAGTCCGAAAACTGTCTATGCATGCAAAAGCCTCGTTGGTTCTCTAGATCGCCGAAACCGTTGGGAGCTTCTTGTCCTGGATGCCGAGCAGGATCGGTTTCGCGGTTTCGCGGTAGATATTCACCTTGGCATTGAAAGCAACGCGCGACAATCCGTGCTTGTCCTTGATTGTAAGACGACGAATGTTGAATTGGCCGTCGCCGATATTCTCACCGGTTAAGTAGCACTTAATTGCCGTGACTCGCTCACCGGACAGCTCCATCCCGCTTAGCTGCGAGAGGTTACCCTGTGCTCTCCGCAGGAATGTCACAGCATCAATATTGGGATCGATATAGTTCCTTTCGTTTTGCTCACCCTTCTCGATATCCGCCATGAAGTCGCCGACGAGAATTTGCCCCGGCAGTGCACCATCGATCATGCGTGCGAGTTCGATGGTTACGTCGCCAACAATGAAGTCGTGCATGGTTGGGTTGAGGCCCTCGGCCTGGTGGAACTCATAGCAACTGCCGACGTGAAAACAGGCTCGGAGTCGCGGCACGGCCTTCGATCGAGATTTGCTGCGGGCGATCGCGTTGTCGGCCAGGACAATATGCATCAGGTGGTAAAGGTTGACGCTGGCCTCGAGCCCGTCATCCCGATTCCAGATGTAAAAACCGTCGCCGCTGGAAGATCGAGCGAAATTGAGGTTGACGTCCTGCTCCAGCATCTTCGCGTGGGCCGAATTCAACGAATACGACAGGCTGTTGAGCTGCGTCATCTGCTCAAACGGCGTCAACAGGCTGAAACCGACGATATCGAACAGCGTGACGGCGCGGCTGGCAACGTAGTTGATGCCATAACGCTGAATCATCTTTTCGATGACATGCGTTTCGACGCTGTCGCCTGTCAGCGGTTGTCGAAGGGACAGGTGAATCGGTTCGACGGCCAGCAGGCGCGCGACTTTTTGCATCTGCGCAACCGAGAGCCGCCGTTCACCGGAAATAAGCTCGGTAATGAAGCGGGGCGAGAGGCGCGGGGGCAGGCCATTGGGTTGTGGTGACGTGTACTCCGCCACGGCATAGTGCGGTACCACGAGGATGTAAACGCCGTCATCGACTGGCGACCAGCTAAGGATGTTGTTCTGGCCCAACGCCCAATGGCTGTGCAGGCACTTCTCGAGGTCAATGAGGTTGCTGCGTTGTCGAAGACCCATCTGCTGGGCCAGTCCTGCCAACTGATCGAGGTACGGTGAATAGTCGGCTATTCGTCGAACCCCTGATGGCGCCAGATTCTCTAATTCCATGACTTTGCCCGCAGCGACTTTCCCGAACCGGTATTCTTTGACACAGTTCGCCCTGACCAACGTAATCAACTCTGGTATACAGCGCAAGTATTATCAGAAAGATGCCGTATCTATTTTATATTACAGAC
>CAYTTZ010000327.1:0-2240 GCA_964440945.1 uncultured Woeseiaceae bacterium | reverse complement strand
ATCATTCGCGAACATGGCAGCGTCAGCTGCATCGTCGAGGAAAAGGATGCAGGACCTGAGGACAAGGCCGTAAGAGAGATCAACACGGGCGTGTTGCTGTGTCCCGCAGACAAGCTCAAAGGCTGGCTCAGCGACCTGAGCAACGACAACGCACAAGGCGAGTATTATCTGACCGACGTTATCGCCATGGCCGTCAACGACGACGTTACGGTGCACGGTATCAAGGCGAGTAGTCCGGTGGAGGTTATGGGTATCAACGACAAGAAGCAGCTGGCCGAAGCCGAGCGCGCATTGCAGGCGCGCCTGGTCGATGAACTCATGACCGAGGGCGTCGGATTCGCGGATCCGGGGCGCGTCGACATTCGCGGCCAATTAAAGTGTGGCAAGGATGTGTTCATCGATGTGAACGCCATTTTCGAGGGCGATGTCGAGCTCGGTGACGGCGTAACTATCGAATCGAACAACCTGATTCGCGACAGTCGCATCGGCGCGGGCACCGTCATTCACTCGAACTGTCATATCGAATCCTCGAGCACCGGCAAGCATTGCGAGATCGGGCCGTTTGCGCGCATGCGCCCCGGCGCCGAGCTTGCGAACAACGTCAAGGTCGGTAACTTCGTTGAGATCAAGAAGAGCACGGTCGACGATGGCAGCAAGGTAAATCACCTGACTTACATCGGCGATGCAGAGATCGGCAAAGACGTAAACGTCGGCGCGGGGACGATTACCTGCAACTACGACGGCGCGAACAAGTACAAGACCACGATCAATGACGGCGCGTTTATTGGTTCTGGCGTAGAGCTGGTAGCGCCCGTCGAGATTGGCAAGAACGCGACAATCGGTGCGGGCTCGACCATTACGAAAGACACGCCCGATGATCAGTTGACGCTCGAGCGCGCAAAACAAATGACTGTTCGCGGCTGGAAGAAGCCCGTCAAGAAAGGAAGCTAAAGAATGTGTGGAATTGTCGGCGCAATTGCCGCAAGAAATATCGTTCCCGTCCTTGTCGAAGGACTACGGCGCCTGGAATACCGCGGCTATGATTCCGCGGGCGTTGCCGTTATTGACGACAACAAGAAGATCGGACTATGCCGCGCTGTCGGCAAAGTCGCTGAGCTTGACGAAAAGCTCGAGCAGAACCCCCTGAGTGGCCGGATCGGCGTCGCTCACACACGTTGGGCGACTCACGGCGGTGTCACCGAGGCTAACGCCCATCCTCACTTGTCGGGCGGCCGCGTCGCTGTCATCCACAACGGCATCATTGAGAACTTCCAGCCGATCAAAGACGAGATGCTGGCCGAAGGCTATGTATTCGATTCTGAAACGGATACCGAAGTCGCCGCACACCTGGTCCATCACTACCTGAACGAAGGGCTCGACCTTGTTGAGGCGGTTGGTAAGGCCGTCGAACGATTCAAGGGAGCCTACGCGTTGCTTGTCGTTGATGCTGAAGATCCTGAACGCATCGTCGTATCCCGCATTGCAAGCCCGCTCGTGATTGGTCTCGGGGATGGAGAGAACTTTGTAGCCAGTGGTGTGCCCGCGTTGCTACCCGTGACACAGCGCTTCATTTACCTGGAGCAGGGCGACCTCGCAGAGATTCGTCGCGACGGTGTGCGTATCGTCGACGCCGAAGGCAAAGAGGTAGAGCGCGAAGTTCACGAAACAGATTGGAATAGCGCGTCCGCAGAAAAGGCGCCGTACGATCACTTCATGTTGAAGGAGATCTTTGATCAGCCAAGTGCATTGGCGGATACGCTATATGGGCGTGTGTCGAACCAACGCGTGATTCCTGAGTCGCTCGGGCCCAGGGCGAAAGAGCTCCTCGACAAGGTTGAGAATATTCACATTGTAGCTTGCGGTACCAGCTATAACGCGGGCTGCGTCGGCAAGTACTGGATCGAGGCAATAGCCGGTGTGCCGACCCACGTCGAGATCGCGAGCGAGTATCGCTACCGCCACGTATTCGTGCCAAAGAACACACTGTTCGTGACCCTGTCTCAATCGGGAGAAACAGCAGACACGCTCGAAGCACTTCGGATGGCGAAAGAGTTGGGCTATCTGGGTACGCTAACAATTTGTAACAGCGCACACAGTTCGATGACGCGTGAATCCGACCTCGTCATGATGACGCAGGCAGGACCGGAGATCGGCGTTGCGAGCACGAAGGCATTTACCACGCAGTTGCTGTCAATCCTGCTGGTGACGCTGATGATGGCAAAGCACCGCGGCATGGATGA
>CAYTTZ010000326.1:0-2242 GCA_964440945.1 uncultured Woeseiaceae bacterium | reverse complement strand
ACGGTATCAATTTGTTATTCACCGGCGGCAACACTGGCAAGCTGATGGTCGAGCTCTGACGGGTAGAGAATTGCCGTCCGAAGGCAGTGGTCAGGCTCTCGATAACCGCGGTTACGAGAAGATCGGTAACAACTGCTGCGCCAACGGAAAGCTGGATGTCACCAGTGGATTTTGGTCGATGCCGGCTACGTTGCGCAGTGCCTGATGAATATACTCAGGCGTGAGTTCGATACCATTACTGTCAAGTGCCAGAGTTGTCGGGTTGACAAGCATCGATATCTGATCATCGTTGGTTGCACCGACGACCCTGTTGCCGCTGATGAATTGGGGCGCGCCCCAGATCATCATACTTGTGTGCGCCCAGTGGTCTTTGCCATTGTCTTCATTGTACTTATTGGTGCGTGCGAAATCTGACGCCATCACGATAATCAGGTTGTCCGCAATTCCGCGTGCCGTTGCGTCCGTAATGATGTTGTCGATGGCGGCAAAGTAGTCCATCAGACGAGGGTAGTGGCGCAAATCGTGATCATCGTGGGTATCGAAGCCCCCCAAATCGATGTGTGCGGTTGCCGCTGCGCCTGCTTCGAATGCGGCGAACGCGGTCTGTGCTTCGTTGAAGAGGCTTCTCGCCGAGCTGCGTGAATTTACGTAACTGTTCGGGGAGGAGGTTCTCTCCAGTCCCGTCACAAAACCCCGCAGCGATGCGACATCGCGATTGCGTGCGGCGTCATGCTCGGCCAGTGCATTCCGCAGCCGAAGCAGTCGCTGCTGTGCCATTTGCCGCTGGCGGCGCGCTGTCGTGGCCGAATCGATCAGGCTTCGCGCAATCGTTGAATGGTACTGGTTGCTCTGGAACACGTTGGTGCGATTTGGGTAAGCAATTTCGCGAATAGCGACTATATCGCCGCCATTCATCAATGTTCGTGGCACGAGTCCGTTAGTGCGCGTCGAATCCGAGCTCAGGCTGGCGACAAACGGCATCGAATATTCGGGCGCTGTCTCCGATGCAATCAGTGGTGCGAGCGCCGGATAGTTCAATGATCGCGAGCCCGTCCAGCTGGCCGTTCGGCCTACCTCGTGCGAGTTCGTGCCGTAGTCGATGCCATTCACGACCACCAGACGTTGATTGTGCGCATCGAAAAAGTCGCTGTTTCTGAAAAGGGTCGCGTCGTTGGCGAACAAATCGGGCGGCGGGGCGTAACGAATATTGCCAGCCTGGCCAATATCGGCCGAATCATAGTTGTTGATATCACCATTGGGCCCGAGCCCAGAACCTTTCGGGTCACAGAAACTTGTGGGATCCCAGCCTCCGCGCGCTTCAACAAACAGCCAGTAAGGCCCGCCTGCTTGCTGGGCCATCGCCATTCGGGCGCCGCCGCACAACAGCATGCCGCCTGCCGTGGCAGTGAGTCGCATAAAATCGCGTCGTTTCATGTCAGGTTCTCCAGCAAGCGTTCTATTCGTAAAGGAATTGGTAGTCGGACAACAAGTAGGTAACGACTGCCATCCAGGGCAATACGGTACCGTTCGAGTCGCTACTGGACCCGCCGCCGCGGCATTGACTTGGTATTGCGGTCTCGCCAAGGGCTCTCACGTCGACGAATAGCTGATAGGTTGCATCGACTTCTGCACTGTTGACGCCAAAATCCTCGCCAGCCAGGTACTTGTGCAAGTGCACGATGTTTTCGCGAATCGCTATTTCGCCCGGGCCCGTATCGGGTGTATTCGTGTCGTCGGCGATCGGGAACAGCGGGCCCGTATTGGCAAGGTCGTCGGCAACGCGTTCACAGGCTACCTGGTTCGCGATGCGCTCCTGAATTCCGTCCATGAGCGATGTCGCCGTGGTGGTGCGAACGGTGACGTCGTCGGAGTCGACACCTCCGTACAGCAGGTAGTGACGACCGCCGAGACCACTATTGGAATTTGGCCCGCGCCAGTCGTAGCCGTTGCCCGCGGCGGCCCGAATGCGCCGGTCGAGTTCCTCTGGCGTCAGCATTCGGCCCGAGCCAATATCCGCGTAACTTGACGGATTTTCGGCGGGATCCAGGTTGCGGCCCCGGTAGTAGTCGCTGAACAGGATGTCCTTCACCAGCGCCTTGAAGTCAAAATTACCGGCGATGAAGCGGTTCTTGGTTTCATTGATGAACCCGGTTGTCGCCGGCATTGTCGCTTCGATGCCGGTCAGGCCTTTAAGTACCGTACGCACCGTTCGATCGGCGAATCGATCGTCAGCGGCCAGGCG
>CAYTTZ010000325.1:0-2292 GCA_964440945.1 uncultured Woeseiaceae bacterium | reverse complement strand
CGCTTTGCAGGCTTGCCCTCCGGGCGCTCCCGGCAGCCCGTCCTGCCGCGTTGCACTCGCTTGAAGTAGCCCGCAAATCCTGCACTTCTGCGACTCGCAGGTCGGGCTGCTAATAGCGCTGAGAGTTAGCAAACTCAGCAAACAGGACACTAGAGTTGCGTCGCAAGCCAGGCGTCCATGCGTAGCTCAAGAAGATCGAGCGGCAACGCACCTGCGCCGAGCAGGTGGTCGTGGAACGCACGGATGTCGAAACGGTCACCCAGCTGCAGTTCCGCGCGGTCGCGCAAGGTGAGAATCTTTAGCTGACCAATCTTGTACGCGAGCGCCTGTCCCGGCCAGCTGATGTAACGATCGATCTCGTTGATGATGTCGTACTCGGTCTTGGCGGCATTATTCGTGAAGAAATCGATGGCCTGCTGACGCGTCCAGCCCTTGTAGTGCATTCCGGTGTCGACGACCAGGCGTACGGCGCGCCACATGTCGTAGGTGAGCTGTCCAAAACGCGAGTAGGGGTCCTCGTAAAGTCCAAGATCGTAGCCGAGACGTTCGCTGTAAAGCCCCCAGCCCTCGACGAACGCAGTAAATCCCTGAAAGCGACGGAACATCGGCATGTCGCCAAGCTCCTGCTGCAGCGCAATCTGTAGATGATGCCCGGGCATCGCTTCATGGACACTGAGTACCTCGATTTCGTATTTCGGTCGCACCTCCGGCCGGTAGAGATTGACCCAATAGATACCGGCGCGGCTGCCATCGGCGGCAGGACGCGAGTAGTACGCCGTTGTCGTGTCCGGCGCAATCGAATCCGGAATGGGTTTTACGCCATAGGGCATTCTCGGTAGCGTGCCGAAAAGTTTTACGAGCTCCGGGTCGATGCGCTTGCTGGTGGCAAGGTAGGCGTTATAAAGCGCATCAGGATCGTCAAAATAGAATTGTGGATCGGTTCGCAAGAACGTCAGGAAGTCGTGGAAGGTGCCTTCAAACTGCAACTCCTCGATGATTGACTGCATCTCGCCCCGGATACGCATGACTTCGTCGAGCCCGATTCGATGAATGTCATCGGGCGTCAGTCGGGTTGTGGTGTACGAACGTGCCAGGAGTTCGTACCAGGCCTCACCATCCGGCAGCACGGACTGGCCAATGCTCTCGCGCGTGACGGCCAGGTACGTTCGCTCGAAGTAACGAGCGAGCTTCCTGTAGGCGGGCAGGATGGTCTTTTCGATCGTGTCGACAGCCGCCACGCGCAGCCGCGCCTGGTCCTCGCTTGAAATCGAGTCCGGCAATGTCGCGAACAGTCGATAGAAGGGGCTTTCCTGCGGACTGTCTACGAGTTGCACAGCGAGCTGCGGCGTGATGCGTTGCATCAACACCCTGGGCGCAACCAGTCCCGCTTTACGACCTGCATCCGCGAGCTGAATGTGCTGATCGACAAGCGCATCAACTTTGGCCATACGGGCAATCCAGTCCTCGAAATCTCGCGCCGTAACGAGGCGCAGCTGGTTGGTCGTGTTCTCGAGGTTCTGAATACCGCCCTGGTGTGAGAAAGGCATCAGGTAGCCGCGGAAGCGATGCAGATCAATCTCGTCCTGAAGCTGCCTGCGGAACAGTTCGTAGTTGAGTTGATCAGCGTCTGACAGCGCGCTGCGTTCGATCGCGTAGGCGCGACGCAGGAATTCGCGCCTCTCGGCGTGGCGACGCTCGTGGGCGGCGATGCTCTGATCCTGCCACTGGTCATTGAAGCGGCGATCGCCTATCGACGAGGCCAGGGTGGGATTGTTGCTGAGCGTCCACTCCCAGTGCTCGTCGAGGAGCGTCCTGAAGTCGGCGGGTATATCGGCGAGTGCCATGGCCGAGGTCATCAGCATCAGGGTTGTCAGCGCAGTTTTGACTTGTGTCATACGGTGTCCGCGGGTTGAAAACTCGCCGCATTGTCACCGGCAGCGCGCCGGCTGGCAACCGGGCCGGGCATTGGCTATGATTCCCGTACCGATCAATAGCGTGCACAGAAGAGACCTCGTTCAATCGAGGCGCCGAAGGCGCAACACGCTCGGAAACGCTCAGGCAGAAGGACTGAGTACGCTGATCGGCTCTGGAGAGTGGCCAAACGGCCCACCGAAGGGGTACGTGGCAACCCGCCGCCATCGCGGCCGCCATTGATCTCTCAGGTAGCAAAGGACAGAGGGGCGGCAGGCTTGACGGCCTGCCGCCCCTGTTTTTTTTGCCGGTTACCAACGAAGAGCAAGCACTATGGGTTCGAAAACGCCGCTGTATCAGAATCACCTTGAGGCCGACGCG
>CAYTTZ010000324.1:0-2326 GCA_964440945.1 uncultured Woeseiaceae bacterium | reverse complement strand
GACGACATCGGGCTCGCTATGCCTGTCAACACGCACAGTCGCGCTCGACGCTGAACCGCCATAGCCGCGACTGACGATCCCGGGAGAATACTTACGCGCGCGCAGCTCTTGGGCGAGCCAGATGACGATGGGCGTCTTGCCGGTCCCGCCTGCCGTGATATTGCCAACCACGATGACGGGTGCCGACAGCTTTTCAGTTTTGAAGACGCCACAGCGGTACAGGAAACGCCGGCTGGTCGCTACCAGCCAATACAGCGCACTCAACGGCAGCAAGAGCCAGCCGAATGCAGCGCCTTCGTACCAGACACGATGTATCCATCGATAGGTCAATCCCACGGTAGTTACCCTTCGCTGAACTGCAAGTGGTAAAGCGTCGCGTAATGCCCGTCGAGTGCCAGCAGCTCGGCATGCGTCCCGGACTCCACAATTCTGCCGGCATCCAGCACAATGATGCGGTCTGCTTTTTCGACGGTGGATAATCGATGCGCAATGACCAGCGTCGTGCGATCTTTCATGAGCACGTTGAGCGCCTCCTGAATGCGCCGCTCCGATTGTGTATCAAGGGACGAAGTTGCTTCATCAAGAATCAGCAGAGGCGCATTTTTCAGGAGGGCTCGACCAATAGCGATGCGCTGGCGCTGCCCGCCGGACAGCAATACTCCGCGATCGCCCACCTTGGTTTCAAGGCCATCGGGCAACTCGTTGACGAACTCCAGGACGTGCGCGGCCTCTGCCGCCCGCAACAGGTCTTCATTTGAATGCGACCTGAGCTGCCCGTAGGCAAGATTATTACGGATCGAATCGTTGAACAAAACAACGTCCTGTGTCACAAGGCCGATATTGCTGCGCAAGCTGCCAAGCGTCATCTCGCAAATGGATACGCCGTCGATGAGTATGTCGCCGGAATCCACCTCATAGAAGCGTGGCAGCAGGCTGACCAGCGTCGATTTGCCACTACCGGAATGCCCGACGATTGCCAGTGTCTGGCCCGGCTCGATGGAAATGTTGACGCCGTCCAGGATCGCCTCGTCGCCGTCTCCGTACGAAAAATGCACGTCCTTGAACTGCACCGCGCCTCTGACACGATCGATCTCCCGGGTGCCAGTGTCGATCTCATCTCTTTCATCCATGATCGAAAACAGGCTGTCGGCAGCCGCTACACCTCGCTGCAGCGCGGCGTTGACGTTGGTAATGCGCCGGACAGGCTGCAGCATGAGCATCATCGCCGAGAAGAACGCGATGAATTCGCCCGCTGTGAGCCGATCGTCGAGCGACTGTCGCCCGGCAACGTAGATGACCATCGCGATACCAAAGCCGAATACGACCTGGGTTACGGCAACCCCCAGGGAACGCACGCGTATCAGCTTCAGGTTCTGCACACGGTTGCGCTCGTCGACATCGACAAGGCGATCCCGTTCGAAATCCAAGCCACCAAATGCTTTGACGACCCAGTTTCCCCGAATGACTTCGTCCGTTACCTGCGTTACTTCACCCACCGTATCCTGAATGCGGCCGCTGTAGCGACGAAACGCGGTGCCGAGAAGACGTACCAGCAAAGCGACAATCGGAAACACGATAGCCACGCAGATGGTCAGCGTCGGGCTAAAATAGATCATCACGGCTAAAGCAGCCAGGACGGTGAGAATGTCCCTGACAGCAATCGTAACCACGCTGGTAACGGACTCGGCCACCATCTCGACGTTGTAGGTCATCCTGGACAACAGCGGACCTGCCATCTGGCTATCGAAGAACCTGGCCGGCAATGTCAGGAATTTGTTGAAGACCTGGCGCCGCAAATCGCTGATCACGCGTCGCCCGATCCAACCGAGCGATAACTCGGTGGCAAATCCGGATATTCCACGCAGCACGAAAATTCCCAAAAAAGCGAACGGGATCCACTTCGCGGTTTCGAGATTCTTGGCCACCAGGGCCTCGTCCGTGAGCGGCTGCAGCAACGAGACCAGGCCCGCCTCGATTACGGCCGTCGATGCCATGCCCACAACTGCAACCAAACCAATCAGCTTGTGCGGCGTGACATAGTGCCAAAGACGCCCGTAGATGACGCGAACCTGAGGATCGATGCTTTTGCTCACGTTAGCGCGGTCACCTCGTCACTCGGCCGGATCTTTAACGGTCGCAATGCTGACTTTTGTAAACCCGAGGCGGCCGGCCACGTCCATCGCTGTAACGACGTGCTGATGTTTTGCGTTCGCATCGGCACTGATCGTTAGCGGCAGCTGGTTGTTGCCTGCCGAGACCTTGCGCAATGCATTGCGTATCGTTTCCGGTCGGTTATTGATGAGTTCGCGGCTGTTGATCAGATAAG
>CAYTTZ010000323.1:0-2338 GCA_964440945.1 uncultured Woeseiaceae bacterium | reverse complement strand
GTTCAGATCATCGCTACGGTGATGTCATTGAATCCTGATGTGGATCCTGACATTCCGGCACTGATCGGCGCTTCCGCGGCGCTGGCTATTTCCGGCATGCCGTTTGCGGGACCGATTGGTGCCGCCAAGGTCGGCTACAAGGACGGCGAGTACATCCTCAACCCCGGTATCGCCGCGGTTGTTGATTCGGATCTCGAGCTGGTTGTAGCTGGCACGAAAGACGCGGTCCTCATGGTTGAATCTGAAGCCACTGGCTTGTCAGAGGAAATCATGCTTGGCGCGGTCATGTTCGGTCACGAGCAAATGCAGGTCGTTATTGACACGATCAACGAGCTCGCCGCTGAAGTCGGCAAGCCGGCCTGGGACTGGCAGGCACCGGAAGAGGACAACGATCTCGCCGCTGCTGTTGCGGCCGAGTCCGAGTCCGGATTGGCCGAAGCCTATCGCATCACGGACAAGCAGGATCGCCAGGCAGCCGTTTCGGCATCCAAGTCGGCGGCGACTGGATCGCTCTGCGGCGGAGAAGAGTCGCGCTGGTCGGCCGACGAGGTCAAGGGCGCGTTGTCGAAGCTCGAGAAGACTATCGTTCGCCAGCGTGTCATCAAGGGTGAGCCCCGTATCGATGGCCGCGACCAGTCGACTGTTCGACCGATCGAGGTTAGCGTTGGCGTGCTGCCGCGGGCCCACGGCTCCGCATTGTTCACACGCGGTGAGACCCAGGCCATTGTTGTAACGACGCTGGGTACTGGCCGAGACGCGCAGATCATTGATTCCATCCAGGGCGAGCGCAAAGAGCCGTTCATGCTGCACTACAATTTCCCACCATACTGCGTTGGTGAGACCGGCTTCGTCGGCTCACCGAAGCGACGCGAAATCGGCCATGGCAAGCTGGCTCGCCGTGGTATTCAGGCGGTCATGCCGGATATGGACGAGTTTGGCTACATAATACGAGTGGTATCGGAGATCACCGAATCCAACGGCTCGAGCTCAATGGCGTCGGTCTGCGGCACCAGTCTCGCACTCATGGACGCGGGTGTTCCTATCAAGGCACCGGTTGCCGGTGTTGCCATGGGCCTCGTGAAAGAGGGCGATGAATATGCCGTTCTTACCGATATCCTCGGCGATGAAGATCATCTCGGCGATATGGACTTTAAGGTAGCCGGCACGGACGGCGGCATCACGGCCCTGCAGATGGATATCAAGATCCAGGGCATCACGCGCGAGATCATGAGCAAGGCGCTCGATCAGGCTCGCGATGCACGGCTGCATATCCTTGTGGAGATGAACAAGGTGATTAACGAGCCGCGTGAAACGATGTCCGAGTGGGCACCGACCATCATGACCATGAAGATCGACCCCGACAAGATTCGCGATGTTATCGGCAAGGGTGGCGCGGTAATTCGCGCGATCACCGAGGAAACCGGCGCGTCTGTTGATATCGACAATGACGGCACCATTCGCATTGCTTCGGTTGACGGAGCGTCCGGCAAGGAAGCAAGCCGCAGGATCGAGATGATCACGGCAGATGTCGAGGTTGGCCGAATCTACGACGGCAAGGTTGCTCGCCTGATGGACTTCGGCGCGTTTGTGACCATCCTTCCGGGTAAGGACGGCCTGGTACACATCTCGCAGATCTCAAATGAGCGCGTTGAGAAGGTTAGCGACAAGCTCGCCGAGGGTGATGCGGTTCGCGTCAAGGTACTCGAAGTCGATCGCCAGGGCCGGGTACGTCTTTCCATGAAGGAAGTGGATGCTGCGTAACTCGGCAAGGGCCGCCGTCTTTCCATGAAGGAAGTCGACGCCGCCTGGTCAGGCACTTCAAGCAAAGCCGAAAGGGCCAGATTGCTACTGCGATCTGGCCTTTTTTTATAGCCCCGGTTTTGCCGCAAACGGTTCCAGGAACTCGAGTATCCGGGCTGGCAGGTAGAAGGTCGGTCGCCAGGGCGGACCCCCATCGATAAAGCCCACATGGCCACCATTTTCCGCGACCTCGAGGGTCACGCTGGCAGAGAGTCGATCGGCCGCCGGGATCACGTTGGGTGTCATGAAGGGATCGTCCAGCGCGTTGATGACCAGCGTTGGCGTCTCGATTCCCTGCAGATAATGCACAGAGCTGCAGCGATCATAGTAGTCCTGTTTTCCCTGGAAACCATGCAGTGGTGCCGTGACAGCGTCATCAAATTCAGCAAACGTGCGGGCGTTCATGGCTCTGTCCCAGTCGAATGCGGCCGTGTGCCGGTCGAATTTCCGTGTCACGGCGAACTTCATTCGTTTTAAGAGGTAATGCCTATAAACTCTTGAAAAATCTGAAACGCACGCTCGTGTAAGTCAGGCTCTA
>CAYTTZ010000322.1:0-2340 GCA_964440945.1 uncultured Woeseiaceae bacterium | reverse complement strand
CACCCGTTGTCGCACAGGATGACGTGTCATTTCTTGACGAAATCGTCGTAACGTCGAGCAAACGACAATCCACTTTGCAGGAAATTCCGCTTGCCGTTTCGGTCCTCCAGGCTGCCGAGCTTAAAGAGTCACAGGTTCTGGACATCAAAGACCTGCAGTTCCTGGTGCCTTCATTAAAGGTTACCCAGCTGCAGTCGTCCGGCAATACCAACTTTATTATTCGAGGATTCGGTAACGGCGCCAACAACGCCGGCATCGAGCCCTCTGTCGGTGTATTCATCGACGGCGTCTATCGTTCGCGTTCGGCGTCCGCGCTGGGTGACCTTCCGAATCTCGAGCGTATCGAGGTTCTACGTGGACCGCAGAGCACGCTGTTCGGCAAGAACGCCTCGGCAGGCGTCATCAGCGTTATCACGGCGAAACCGAGTCTCGATGAGACCAGCGGCTCGGCATCGATCACTGTCGGCGATTACAGCCAGATGATTGTAAAAGCCGACGTAAACGGCCCCCTGTCGGAGACCGCCGGCTTCAGCCTGTCTGGCAGCTTCAACCAGCGCGACGGCTACTACGAGAATCTCGCCGGCGGCGATGCGCTCGGTGAACTGAACCGCTTTGGGCTTCGTGGGCAACTGTATTTCGAGCCGTCTGACGAACTGAACATTCGGATCATCGCCGATTATTCGGATCTTGATGAAGCCTGTTGCGGCGTTGCGAACCTGTTCAATGGCCCGACCGGGGCAGCCGTATTCGGACTCGGCGGTGCGTTAGTTCCGAATGCGCCGTTTGCTTATGAAGGTTATTACGACTTCACACCAGTCAACGAATTCGAGAGCAGCGGCATCTCCGCGCAGTTCGACTGGGACATCAATGATACGGTGACACTGACGTCAATCACGGCGTTCCGTAACCTGGCGCGTTTTGAAAATGGCGACGTCGACTTCACAAGCGCCACGCTGATCGATCCAGAGACCGGCAACCTGACCGATACCGAAATCGATACTTTGACGCAGGAATTCCGACTGTCCGGCGCTACGGATACGGCAAGCTGGGTGGTCGGCGCCTTCATATTTGACGAGGATGTCACGCAGAAAACGGGTCTTATTTACGGCTCGGGTTTTCGGCCCTACGCAGACATACTAACTGGCGGCCTACCAGGAACATCGCCATTGTGGGACATCGAGGCACTTTTTGGTCATCCACCGGGTACATTCCAAGCACCTGGCCAGGGTCTCATCGAAGTTTCGACTATGGATGATCAGGCGCTCTCGATCTTCGCGCAGGTCGATATCGACCTAGGCGACCGGGCAACGCTGACGCTGGGCGCCAATTACACCGAGGATGAAAAGGACGTCACCTTTGATTCGACCGGGACCGACGTTTATTCAAACACTGATCTAAACAATGATTTGACGGTATTTGGTGTGCCGTTACCCACGGTGTTATTCGGACAGGCATTTGAAGCTAATACGGGCTTGCCGCCTACTCCGGCGAACATTGCGTTCATCGAATCAATCATGCCAGGCACCTCAGCAGCTATTAATGCCGGTGTTGCATCATCCATTGGCAGTCTGCAAGGTCTGCAGTTCCTGCGGCCCAACATCGACTACCCGAACTCCGTGGAGTCAGGCAACACGAACGACGATGACATCACGTGGACCGTTCGCCTGGCTTACGACTGGACGGATCAAGTGAACGTTTACGCAAGCGTCGGCACAGGCTTCAAGGCTAGCTCCTGGAACCTGTCTCGCGACTCGCGGCCGTTTGCCAGCGATCTGCCCGCACTCGGTACTGCCGGACTGCTGGTACCGAATATTGTCGCCGGTTCTCGCTATGCGGCACCGGAGGAGTCGACGGTCTACGAAATTGGCTTGAAAGGCAGCTGGGATACGATTTCCCTGAACCTCGCGGTTTTCGAACAGGAACTCGAAAATTTCCAGTCGAACATCTTCAACGGTACCGGCTTCGAACTGTCCAACGCTGAGAAACGATCGTCCACAGGAGCCGAGTTCGACATTCGCTGGGTGCCCACGGAGGTCTTCGAGGGCACGCTCGGCGTGACTATGCTCGATTCCGCGTATGACGTGTTCCTCGGGGCCGCGGGCGTTAGTGGGCCTACCGACCTTAGCGGCAGCAATGTACCTGGCGTTCCCGAGCTTAGCGTGACCGTCACCGGACGTTACGGCTTCACGGTTGGCAATGCGGCCGGCTTCGCGCGCTTCGAGTACGTTTACGAAGACGAACAGCAGGTCATTGAAAATGTTCCGGCAAATTTGGCCTCGCGCGAAATCAGCACCCTTAACGCGAGCTTTGGTCTGTCATGGGACAACGGCTTCGAGGCTA
>CAYTTZ010000321.1:0-2345 GCA_964440945.1 uncultured Woeseiaceae bacterium | reverse complement strand
GGCTAACTAAATGAAAAGTCTTACACTCATTATTGCTGCCGGACTTCTGAGTCTCGGCGTAGCCACGACCGCAAACGCCCAGGGGGAAGCTGCCAGCATGGGCGATCTCCTGAAACTTATCCAGCAAGGACAGGCCCGAGACTCTTCAGAGAATCGCAAACGTGAAGCTGCGTTCGCGCAGAGCAAGAATCAGCAGCAGTCATTGCTGAACCAGGCTCGCGCCGCGCGAACCCGCGAAGAAAACATCAGCCAGCAGCTTGAGCAGAGTTTCGAAGAGAACCAGCAGACCATCATCACGGCGCGGCAGGCTCTCGACGAGCGTCTCGGCGCCCTGAAAGAACTGTTCGGCGTCCTGCAGACGGTGTCCGGCGATGCGCAGGGTCGATTCAACGCGTCACTGACCAATATCGAGTATCCGGATCGCTCGGCGTTCCTCGTTGAACTCGGCAGCAAAATGGCAGGAGCGAGCAGCCTCGCATCGATCGAAGATATCGAACGCCTCTGGGGCATGCTGCAGCAGGAGGTCGTGGAGACAGGCAAAGTCACGCGATTCCCACACCTGGTGACCCGCGCAGATGGCCAGCAGGAAGAAATGGAAGTCGTTCGGGTCGGGGCGTTTAACATCGTATCGGATAACGGCTACCTCGAATACGACGGCAACGAAGGAAGCATCGCAGAGTTACTGCGGCAGCCGGAGGGTCGTTACCTGGGCACGACGGATGACCTGATGGGCGCAGAAGGCGGTGCGGTTGCATTTGGTGTCGATGTCACGAAGGGCGGCATTCTTGGCCTGCTGGTCGAATCACCAACCATCAAGGATCGCATCGAGCAGGGCGGCATTGTGGGCTACTGCATTATCGCGCTCGGCATTATCGGCCTGATCATCGCGTTACTGCGTTGGGTTGCACTGACCAACGACAGTCGCAAGGTAACGGCACAGCTGAAGCGAGACACTGCCAGCACGGACAATCCGCTGGGACGTGTGCTTGCAGCCTACGAGAGCAACAAGGGTGCCGACACCGATACTATCGAGTTGAAACTCAGCGAAGCGGCACTAAAAGAGATGCCGGGGCTGACCAAGGGGCTGTTGTTCATCAAGGTCGTTGCCGCCGTTGCACCGCTCATGGGTCTGCTCGGAACGGTTACCGGTATGATCAAGACCTTCCAGGTCATCACGCTGTACGGTGCGGGCGATCCGAAGATGATGGCCGGCGGTATCTCGCAGGCGCTGATGACAACGGTGCTTGGACTGGTAGTGGCTATTCCGATGGTCTTGCTGCACACGGTGGTTAGCGGTCAGAGCCGAAAGATCGTAAACATCCTTCAGTCTCAGAGCGCTGGTCTGGTTGCACAGCATTCCGAACGCAAAGGCTAGAGCCGATAAGGAGTCACTATGCTTTGGCTTGCTGACGCTATAGAAGCGATCCGGGACTTCATGAGTCTCGGTGGCCCGGTGCTTAAGGTTATCGCGATCACGATCTTCCTGATGTGGGTCGTGATCGTCGAGCGACTTATGTATTTCCGAACCTCGATGAATAAGATGTCTCGCGAGATTCATGATAACTGGGAGTCCCGGTCGGAACGCAATTCCTGGAACGCGCTGCAGATTCGCGAATTGATGATTTCGCGTTTCAGCGAAGCGACTAACAAGGGCATCAACCTGATTCAGACGCTGGTTGCTTTATGTCCGTTGCTAGGCCTTCTTGGCACGGTGACGGGCATGATCAGCGTGTTTCAGGTTATGGCGGTCTCCGGTTCTGGAAACGTCCGTGCCATGGCGGCCGGCGTGTCCCAGGCGACGGTCCCGACAATGGCTGGAATGGTAGGCGCTCTTTCGGGAGTGCTGCTTGTAACACTGCTTAGCCGTCGGGCGGCACGTGAAGTCGGGTTCCTCGAGGACTCGCTCACTATGGACCACTAGGGAGTATCGCCATGAGTCGCCACCATCTCGATGATATTCACTTTGAAGAGGAAGAGAATGAGATTAACTTGACGCCGATGCTCGACGTCGTTTTCATCATGCTCATCTTCTTCATTGTCACGGCATCGTTTATCAAGGAATCAGGGATTGATGTTAACCGCCCGGATGCACCTGTCACGGAGTCCAAGCCGGAGGATGCGAACATTCTCGTCATGATCAGCGCCAACGATGAGATCTTCATCGACCGGCGCCTGATAGATCCACGAGCAGTTCGCGCCAATATCCAAAGGCTGCACGCGGAGAATCCGAAAGGGTCTGTTGTTATTCAGGCTGCGATGAAGTCGTCCAACAAGGTACTTGTAGAGGTTATGGACTCATCGAGAAGCGCCGGCGTTTACAACATATCCATCGCGGATCGAAACTA
>CAYTTZ010000320.1:0-2353 GCA_964440945.1 uncultured Woeseiaceae bacterium | reverse complement strand
CGGCAAACAGTATCTGGTAGACAATAATTAGCCCGACAATCAGGCCCATCACGGCGCCAAATGCGAAGATATAGCCAATGGGCGTGGTCTTGTTCCAGTACTGGATTTCGAGGTCCATAAACTCCTGCCGGGTAAGCAGGCGTACATCCATCGGAATCGACTCCCGAATCCGCGCCTGTACTTCCACAGCATCCTGACCCGGTTCCAGTCTGATAAGACCAAAATCGACGGCCGATTTTTCTCGGGTAGGTAACAGCCGCAGAAAATTGAGGTCGGAAGTAATAACCCCGCCGTCCAGTCCAAATGACGTACCCACCTCGTACATGCCGGCAATGTCAACGCGGCGATCGTTGATCTCGGCACTCACCGGCTGGCCCGCATCCAGTAGCTGTCGGACCGGACCGTATTCGTCACGGCCGCGCCGGTCAAAAATTACCTGGTCCGGAATTTTGATAGCCTCTATTTGCTCCGCGCTGAGCAAGCGTTCGAATCCGGGTTCGGAGGGATCGAAACCAATGGCCAGGATGTTGCGCGCATTCGATGGATCAACCGGATTGCGCCAGCTGACCAGGCGCATATAGACCGCGGTAGCCGACTCTACCCCATCAAAGCCAAGCGTTTGGTAGAGCCGACCCCGGGGAAACTGCTTGGAGGAAACCATGAAATCGGTTTTGGGGCTCACCATGGCCAGGTCGTAATCCATGGCCGTGTGATAACGCACCGCGCTGACAAACAGCGCCTCACGGAACTCGAGCTGCACGAAAATTAGAATGACAGCGAATGTAATGCCCATTATCGCAGCGACCAGCCGCAGTTTCTGGGCCTTTAGCTGTAGCCAGCCTAGCGGTATCGAACCGAACATCAGGGCTGGATCTCTACCTTGACCTGCATATTGGTAAAGCGGGAAACCGCTGCGCTGTCATCCAACAGGATGAACACTTCAACTACCCGCGCGTCAGTTTTCGCAATAGGGTCGGTTCCAACCGCGTCAAGCCGTCCCACTTTCAGCGAGATGCGTTCCACCTTGCCGGTCAGTTCCTTATCCATCGCAGACGTCTGGATTTTTGCGAGCTGGCCGACCTTTACAATTGTTATGTCGGTTTCATAGACTTCCGCGACCGCGTACATACGATCGGTTCGACCGAGCTCCATGATGCCCTCTTGCCCAACCCGCTCACCGGGATAAGCATGTATTTCAAGCACCTGGGCACGCAGGGGAGAGCGGACCACCGACAGCTCAAGGCGTGCTTTGGCTGCGGCAAGATCGGCCAGCGCAATATCAAGATCCATTTGCGCGGTGTCCAGATTAGACTTACTGGTCAACGACCTTTTCGCGAGGTCTTTCTGCCGCGTCATTTCGTCGCGTGCATTCGTAAGGATAGCCTCGAGCCTGGCGACCTCGGCTTTTCGCAAGTTATAACTATCCAGACGAGCGACAATCTGGTCGCTTTCTACCCAGTCTCCCTCGGCGACCTCCAGCGATTTCATAACGGCCCCGCTCAATCCGCCGCCGGAAGGCCCGGCCAGCTGCACCACGCCATTCTCGGGTTCCAGCCTGCCCAGACTTGAGACCACGCGCTCTTCAGCAGCAGCGCAGAACGAGATAATAAGGCCGATAACAGGTACTAATCTTAGGCTTGACCGCATGATTGCTTCCCCTTACATTTTGTCATTGTTATTGGCGCATACCCTCGGGGGTTTTCCGGACTCAGTCACAGGTCTGCACGTTTATTAGTCAATATTAATCTATGCCACTGTGCCTTGTCTGCCTTCGGCAAATCGGGCCCGGGCTTCGTGTACGCCATCCAGTAACGTACGAACTTCCACCACGAACTGTTCGAACCAGAGGAATGCGTAGGATTTCAAATCCTGCACCCTGACGTCGGCGGTATTGTCGATCTGCATGAGCGATCGGGGCAATTCACCGTTGATTCGCAGGTAACGTTCGCCTAGCAGTTGCTCACATTGGTGCGCGCTGACCGAAGAACTGGCACTCATCATGTGATCCAGTAGTCCATTTGTCAGCCAATCGAGTATGCCCCAGTTACGCGATTTTTCGCCGATTTTGTCGCGGTCTTCCTGACTGAGGTCATGCGTGGGCTTGCCCGTTCCCAGCGACAGCATCCAGATATCCTCAAGTAAATGTCCCATCGCCAGCGCCTCGCTGATAGCGCACTGGCTAGGATCATTGGTAGCCAGTGCGCCGTCTATTAGCCAGCGCCGCTTTGGTGCGGTCGTGGCAACCGGCGGGTACAATGTGGGCGCGGCAGTCGCGGCGTCACATATTTCCGCCAGCGGCGGGTTGTATAAAGAATCACTGCCGCGGTTGTTCTTGAAAGTCACCAATTCCCGA
>CAYTTZ010000319.1:0-2365 GCA_964440945.1 uncultured Woeseiaceae bacterium | reverse complement strand
CTGGCCCCTTCGCACAGTACGGAAGATTTTCGGTGGCTCAATCGATCGAACCGGCATGTCACGCGGGCCGTTGAGACCGAATGGGTAAGTGAGAGTTTGCCGCAAGGATTTCGCGCCATTTCTACGCATGAAGAGAAAGTCGCAAGCGGTGAAGAGTACGTCGTGCACATTCTTTACAGCGACGGGCTCGCGAGCGTGTCGGTCTTCATCGCGGAGCTTGACGGCGATGACCAGGAAGGCGTTTCGAGTGTCGGTGGTTCGAATGCTTACAGCGCCATCGTGGACGGCTATCGTATTACCGCGGTTGGCAAAGTTCCCGCGATGACGGTCCAGCAGATAGCAACCACAATGCGTGTCCGCTAGGACGCGCACGATCCTTCCACGAACGCTGTCGATAGTGACTACGGTAGACTCCAGCTATGGAAAATCCTCGCGGCCGGGTAATTGCTGTAAATAGCACTGCAGGCTCGCCTCGCGCACTGGTTGAGGTGAATGCGGTCGTTGAGTGCGCGCGCTGTGCGGAAGGCAAGGGCTGCGGCGCCGGGTTGCTGGGCTCCTCAACCGGCAGCCGAAGAATCGACGCCATGATCAGTGCCGGCCTGACGGTCAGCGAAGGCGACGATGTATGCATCGAACTGGCGCCGAAAAACGTGCTGCGTGCATCCCTGATCGTCTACGGCTGGCCCTTATCTGGCGCGGTTGTCGCAGCGCTCATCGCCTATGGTGCGGGGCTCGGTGACGCTTACGCGGCACTGGCTGCAATTGCCGGGCTGTCCACGGGTCTGGTCCTGGCGCGCAGGCAGCTGCGAAGCCCCCGCTGCCTGCGCCGCTTCACACCGATGGTAGTCGAGCAGGCTGGAACCACGCCTCCGGCGGCCAGTCTCTGATGCAGACGCTCCGTATATACAGCCGCCAGGGCTGCCACCTTTGCGAACTGCTCATTGAGGAGCTGTTGCCGATGGTCCGCGGGCGGCTCGAGACCGAGGTCTGCGACATTGATTCGCGGCCGGACTGGCTGGAGCGATTCGATGTCCGGATCCCCGTCGTCGAGTTCGAGGACAAGGTGATCTCCGAATATCCCCTGGATCGCCAGGCGGTGTCGACCCTGCTGGAGACACTGCCTTGAGGCCGTCGCCAATCACACGAAACAAAGCGTGCGAAGCCCGGTATACTGCGCCGCTAAATCGGCCTCACGGCGCCCGGCAGGCGCCCGGTTTCCAACTCACATGAAGCACATTCGAAACTTCTCAATCATTGCCCATATCGACCACGGCAAGTCGACGATGGCAGATCGGTTCATCCAGCTTTGTGGCGGATTGGCCGAGCGCGAGATGGAAGCGCAGGTACTTGACACGATGGACCTGGAGCGAGAGCGTGGCATCACGATCAAGGCGCAGAGCGTCTCGCTGCCCTTTGTCGCCGACGATGGCATTGAGTACCAGCTGAACTTCATCGATACGCCGGGTCACGTTGATTTTTCCTACGAGGTCTCTCGCTCGCTGGCTGCCTGTGAA
The DNA here is from genome assembly GCA_964440945.1 of uncultured Woeseiaceae bacterium. Taxonomy (GTDB): domain Bacteria; phylum Pseudomonadota; class Gammaproteobacteria; order Steroidobacterales; family Woeseiaceae; genus UBA1847. The sequence continues at coordinate 851 of CAYTTZ010000319.1, read as the reverse complement.
GGTGCGCTGCTTGTCGTCGACGCCGCGCAGGGGGTCGAGGCGCAGAGCGTTGCCAACTGCATGACCGCCATCGACCAGGGTCTTGAGGTACTTCCGGTTCTCAACAAGATCGACCTGCCGGCTGCGGACCCGGATAAGGTCGTTGCAGAGATCGAGGACATCATTGGTATTGGTGCCAAGGATGCGCTGCGGGTCAGCGCGAAAACGGGCGTTGGCATCAACGAGCTGTTAAACGAAATCGTGGCGCTTATTCCGCCGCCTGAGGGAGACCCGGACGGCGCCCTCCAGGCACTGATAATCGACTCCTGGTTCGACAACTATGTTGGCGTCGTCTCGCTCGTGCGCGTCATGAACGGTACGCTTTCGAAAGGCAGCAAGATTAAGGTCATGTCGACGGGCGCATCGCATAACGCGGATCGAGTCGGCGTGTTTACACCGAAGATGCTGGATCGCAAAGAGCTCAGGACCGGCGAGGTCGGTTTCGTGATTGCTGGTATCAAGGACATTTACGGGGCGCCGGTTGGCGATACCTTGACGGCGACGAAGAGACCCTGCGAGAAACCGCTGCCGGGATTCATGCAGGTGCAACCGCGCGTGTTTGCCGGCCTTTTCCCGATTAGTTCTGAAGACTACGAGTCATTTCGCGAAGCGCTGCAAAAACTCCGTCTTAACGATGCGGCACTGCATTTCGAGCCGGAGACATCTGCTGCACTCGGCTTCGGCTTTCGCTGCGGCTTCCTCGGCATGCTGCACATGGAAATCGTGCAGCAGCGACTGGAGCGTGAGTATGACCTTGAGCTGATCACCACGGCCCGATACTTTATATTTGTCGCCTTCAACCTGATCCACGC
>CAYTTZ010000318.1:0-2424 GCA_964440945.1 uncultured Woeseiaceae bacterium | reverse complement strand
ACCCCAGCTTTCCGCCGCGATGCTCGCCCACGTCAAGGCCGCTGTGCTGGGCGGCAAGACGGTTGTGGTGATTGGCTACGGATACTGCGGTCAAGGCGTGGCCCAACGACTTCGGGGTTTGGGTGCTCACGTTACGGTGGTCGATACTGAACCTTTGACGCAGTTGGAGGCACACCTTGAAGGATTCAAGACAGGTGTGCTGGAAGATGTCCTGAGCGATGCTGATATTGTTGTCACCGTAACCGGGCGCGATGCTGCTATCCAGAAACAGCATTTTGAACTCATGAAAGACGGCGTTGTGCTTTGTAACGCCGGTCAGAATAGTTCTGAAATGGACATTGAATCGCTACGTGAGATGGCGGTACAGGAGCACGCGCTGCGGCCGAACATCGAGCAACTGACACTGGATTCCGGCAAGAAATACTTCCTGTTGGCGCGCGGTAATCTGATCAATCTGGCCGGTGGTGACGGCAATCCAATCGAGGTGATGGATCTCGGACTTACCTTACAGACGCTCAGTCTGGAATGTATTGCCCTGAGGGCGAAGACGCTCAACAACGAACCGCAGAGCGTACCTCATGACATCGAACAGGCTACTTTGAGCGCTGCACTGCAGGAATGGGTCAAATAGGCGTAGTGGCGGCTAATACAGTCGCGTAAATCCTGGCCTGCCCTTGCGCACAAGAAAGCTCGCCAGATTCAATGCCGGCGATTGTTCGTTTCTTACGTTCTCCATGGCGCGGGCAGTCGTCTTCCACTCTGTGTCATTCACGTCATGTAACAGGTAACCCCGCTTGTCCGGCTCGTAGAATCGTACCTGGGGATTGTGCGGCAGATTCTCGGTAACCGGCTTGGCCAATTGTTCGGGCCAGTTAGCGGAGATAGACGACGCTACAAACTCGACGATGGGTATGCGCTCGCTCGGTTCCTTCGTAAGTCTGCCGTCAACAGCCCAAAAGGAATGCACGTCACCGCTCAGGATGAGCGGATGACCCACTTCGGCCATCTCGAGGGCTTCTGCAATTCGCTTCCTGTTGGCCGGATAGATATCCCACGCACCGATGTAACTTAACTCCTTACCATCGCGATGATATCGGAACGGCAAGTATGGGCCTGGGGAGGCGATAACATTCCAGGTCGACTTGTTTTGAACGAGATTCTCCGTTAACCACTGCTCCTGCTCTTTTCCGAGCATGGAGCGGTCCTCGTCAAACACGGCAGCGCAACGTTCACGATAGTTGCCAAATCCATAATTCGGGTAGTCATTGTTATTGCATACTTCCTTGCTGTCCCGGAATTGACGGCCATCCAACAGGCTGATCTGTACTAGCTCGCCAAGTGCGATTTTCCGATGAAGATCGAAATGATTGTCACCAGCGGCCGCGTAGCCACGCACGGGCATATGCTCGTACCAGGCCTGGTAAGCGGCTGCGCGCTGTGCGAATTTCTCGGGGTCCATGTCTTCAATGGCATCGTGGTTATCGATGGTCGTAAAAAACGGAATTTCCGCATGCGCATGTTGCAGGTGCTTGTCCGTCTTGTACCGTGCATGTCGTCGCCGGAAGTCTGCGACGGTGACGGGTGCCTTCTCTGTCTCGTGTTTCCTGAAATCGTCCACGCCAAATGACGTGTCATAAAAATAGTCGCCTAAATGAATGATGAAATCCGGCTTATCCCGAATCATGTGTTCATAAGCAATGAAGTAACCATGCGTGTAGTTTTGACAGGAGGCAGTGATAAACCGAACCGAATCCGGGTGACTATTCCTGTGCGGCAGCGTCTTGGTTCGGCCTATCCGAGTTGAATGCGATAACACAGAAAAGCGATACCAGTACTCGCAGTCCGGCTCCAATCCATCAAGCTCAACATGCACTGAATGTGCAAGCGTCGGCGTTGCGATTGCTTCGCCTCGCCGGATAACACGAGAAAAGTTTGGATCGAGCGATAGCTCCCATTGAACCGGAATACTATAGGACTCCATGCCTCCATCGGCCTCAAGCGGCTCGGGCGCGAGTCGGGTCCACAGGACGGTCGAGCGATCCGTCACGTCGCCAGAGGCAATGCCCAGCGTGAAGGGGTTGGCGGAAAACTCGATAGCGGAGGCGAGCGGCGCGAGCGGGGCACTGCTGAGCCCCAGAAGCGTTCTAATCAGAAAACCCCGTCTGTTCATAATTTCTCCGTTTCAACCTCACATGTTTGCCAGCAAATATCCTGAGGTTTCGGTACAATTCTCCCTGCCAGCAAGACTGCTGTCCAACATGACCTTTTCGGGGAAACCGATGACTATACAATCCACTCGCAAACGACTAACAACAACAGGTTTGTTCGCAATTTCCTGTTTCCTGGCCAGCCCAAGTGTACAGGCCCAAGCAGTGCTGGAAGAGATTATTGTCACCGCACAAAAGCGTGAAGAGAACATTCAGG
>CAYTTZ010000317.1:0-2426 GCA_964440945.1 uncultured Woeseiaceae bacterium | reverse complement strand
GCCGGGATGGCGGAACTGGTAGACGCGCCGGATTCAAAATCCGGTTTCCGAAAGGAAGTGGGGGTTCGATTCCCCCTCCCGGCACCACTTTGGATAACAATGAAATACTGCTCGAGTTGCGGCAGCACAGTAAGCCGCAGGACGCCCGAAAGAGACACTCGTGAACGCTGGGTCTGCGATGACTGCGGCATCGTGCACTATCAGAATCCCCTGCTAGTCGTCGGCTGTGTGGCCGAACGTAACGGCAAGGTGTTGTTGTGCAAACGCGCCATCGAACCGCGTTATGGTTACTGGACGGTTCCGGCAGGATTCATGGAACTCGGTGAGACCATAGCCGGCGGCGCGGCACGCGAAACGCTGGAAGAGGCCTGTGCGACTGTCGAGCTCGGACACCTGTTCGCATCCGTCGATGTTGTCGACGCGGGCCAGGTACACCTGTTCTTCTCAGGAAAACTGGTGAGCGACTACGGCGTTGGCGAAGAAAGTCTCGAAGTAGCGCTTTTCAGCGAAGACGAAATACCCTGGGACGATCTCGCATTCCAGAGCGGCATATTTGCGTTACGGAAGTACTTCGAGGATCGCGGCGACAACCACGGCGTGCATTTTCACGAACTGCGACGTTCTCGCTCATAGCGCCGTCAGTTGGTCGCAAACGAGCGCAAGCGCATACCGAGCTGCGCCGGCGGCAAATAGCCACCAATCAAGGTTCCGTCCTCCAGGACGATTGCCGGCGTGCCGCTCAGGCCGATGTCCTGACCGAGGCTGTAATGCTTGCTGATGACAGACGCGTCGCACTGTGAGCTTTTGAACGCACGATCGAGTTTGGCTGAAGTAAGCGCCTGATTACGGTCCGCCGCACACCACACCTGCTCGGACTTGGTCCATGCTTTCGAGGCCGGGCCGTTCCGAGGGTATAACGCGTAGCGAATCTGGATGCCCAGGTCGAGATACTCGTCGATCTGGCCGTGCAGTTTTCGGCAATAGGTGCAGTCGATGTCCGTAAAGATGGTTACCGAATGTTTGATCTCTGCTGGCGAGAAGACGATCGACTGGTCATCTGCAAGCGCCGAAACCAGCTTGTGGCGCGTCTCGTTGCGGCTCTCTTCGGTCAGGTTCACCTGATGCTCGAGATCGATCAGGTCGCCCTGCAGCAGGTAGCGGCCGTCCGCCGAAACATAGGCGACGATGGAGCCTTGTTGAACGGTGTACCAGCCGTCAATCGGGCTGGGCGTCACGTTCTCGGGTTCGATGGCCTCGAACATGCCAGACATCTTGGCGCGCACGGCTTCGAGCCCGGCATCATCCGCAACCGCGGCAGAGCCTGATAACAATACCGCCAGCGCGATCGCCAGCCAGTTAGAAACGGAAGAGAGCTTTAGACTCATTAGAAAAATTCCTGAAAAGGCACCTGCCCGATGGAAGAGTGGACCGGGTTTCTCGACCGCGGTTCCGTACAGCGCCAGAAGTCTAGCAAAACGGGCATTTCAAGGCCCGCCCTGTTTCTCCGGCCCTGTTTCTCCGGCCCTTTTTATCCAGCCCTGCTTATCCAAGGGCCGCTAGCCGCGCGGGTGATGCTCGCCGTGCAGTTCCTTGAGACGCTCTCGGGCAACGTGCGTATAGATCTGGGTAGTCGAGAGGTCGCTGTGTCCCAGCAACATCTGCACCACTCGCAGATCCGCACCGCGATTCAGCAGATGTGTGGCAAACGCGTGCCGCAGGCTGTGCGGCGACATTTTCTGCCGTACGCCGGCTTTCTCAGCGTAGCGCTTGATGATGTGCCAGAACGCCTGGCGTGTCATGCGATCGCCGCGGCGCGTGGGAAACAGGTAGTCAGTCTGCCGCTCAAGCAGGATTTCCATACGCGGCCCATCGATAAATTCCAGCAGCCAGCGCTGCGACTCCTCGCCGAGCGGGATAAGGCGCTCGCGATCGCCCTTGCCGATGATGCGGAGCACACCCTGGTTGAAGTTGACCTGGGACTGGCGCAAATTGATCAGTTCAGAGACCCGCAGACCGGTGGCATACAACAGCTCGAGCATCGCCCTGTCGCGGTGGCCAAGTGGCTCATCCGTGTTCGGCGCGTTCAGCAAAGAATCCACTTCGTCTTCGGAAAGAGATTTCGGCAGCGAGCGGCCAATACGCGGCATTTCGATATCCGCGGTGGGATCCGAGTCTCGCATGCCCTCGCGCATGATATAGCGAAAGAAGCGACGGAAGCTCGATAGCTGGCGAGCGGTGGAACGCGGTTTCGCGCCGCTTTCCACGCGTTTCGCGATGAAGTCGAGGAGATCGGACTTGCTGGCTTGCTCGATCGACTTGTCGATCTCTGACAGTCCGCGGCCCAATGTCATCAGGTCAGCGCGGTAGGCGCCGAGCGTATTCTTCGACAGACCGCGCTCCATCCAGATAGCGTCAAGGAAACGATC
>CAYTTZ010000316.1:0-2469 GCA_964440945.1 uncultured Woeseiaceae bacterium | reverse complement strand
GGCCTGAGTCGTGAGCAGGAGAAGCTCGAGCGCAGCCTTGGGGGCATCAAGAAGATGCGCTCTCTGCCCGACGTGCTGTTCGTCGTAGACGTTGACCATGAGGATATTGCGATTCGCGAGGCGAAGAAGCTTGGTATTCCGGTCGTTGCCATCGTGGACACCAACTGTTCCCCGGATGGCCTTGACTACGTAATTCCTGGCAATGACGACGCGATGCGGGCGATCGAGCTGTACTCCGGCCTTATTGCAGACGCTGTGCTGGATGGCAAGTCGTCGATTCCGGAAGTTGCTTTGGGCGAGGACGAGTTCGTCGAGCTCGACGAGGACGGCAAGCCGAAGAAAGCTCGCGCCAAGAAGAAGGGTGCGAAGAAGACGGCTGCTAAGAAGACGGCCAAGAAAGCGACCGTGAAGAAGGAAGCGCTGGCAAAGAAGGCAGAGCCCACGGCGGAAACCAAGGCTGAAGACGGCGAGGAGCCGAAAGCCGAGAAGAAAGCCGAGAAGAAGGCCGAGCCAAAAGCCGAGCCAAAAGCCGAGCCGAAAGCCGACCCGAAAGCCGAGAAGAAGGCCGAGCCAAAAGCCGAGCCAAAAGCCGAGCCAAAAGCCGAGCCAAAAGCCGAGCCAAAAGCAGAGAAGAAGGCTGAGCCGAAAGCCGAGAAGAAAGCCGATGCGCCAGCAGAAGCCAAGCCGGCGACCGAAGACAAGCCAGCGGCCAAAGCGAAGCCGAAGCCTGAGGATAAGCCTCAGGACGAAACGCCGAAAGCGGACGCTGCCGGCGACGAGAAAGCGGAGGGCTAGGCGATGACGGTGACCGCATCTATGGTAAAGGAACTGCGCGAACGAACCGGCGCGGGGATGATGGAGTGCAAGAAGGCTCTCGTCGAAACGAATGGCGATCTCGATGCCGCGGCCGAAGAGCTGCGCAAGTCAGGTCAGGCCAAGGCGGACAAGAAGGCCAGCCGCGTTGCTGCCGATGGTCGTGTTGTTATCGCGACGGCGGCGGGCCAGGCGGTTATCGCGGAGATCAACTCGGAGACCGACTTTGTCGCGAAAGACGAGAACTTTGTCGGCTTCGCAGAGGCTGTCGCTGCCGCCGCGCTGTCTTCCGGAACGACCGACGTCAAGGCACTGGCGTCCCAGTCCATTGACGGTTCCAGGACCGTTGAGCAAGCGCGCACCGAGCTGGTGAGCAAGGTCGGTGAGAATATCTCTGTGCGCCGCGCCGCCATTATTGCTGGCGAGGGTCCGATCGGCCACTACACGCACGGCGCCCGTATCGGCGCCGCCGTTGCCCTCGAGGGCGGCGACGATGCTTTGGCGCGCGATATCGCGATGCACATTGCGGCAACGAATCCTGTCTGCGTCGACGCCGACGGTGTACCAGCGGACACGCTGGAGCGCGAGCGTCGTATTTTCTCCGAGCAGGCCGCGGCATCGGGCAAGCCACCGGAAATCGTCGAAAAGATGGTATCGGGTCGCGTAGCGAAGTTTCTGAAAGAGGTTACGCTGGTCGGGCAGCCGTTCGTCAAGGATCCGGATGTATCGGTCGGCAAGCTGCTCAAGGACGCCGACGCCAGCGTATCGTCGTTCGTGCGCTTCGAGGTTGGCGAGGGCATCGAGAAGAAAGAGGATAACTTCGTCGAGGAAGTCATGGCCCAGGTGAAAGGCACTGCTTGAGAAATCATGCTTAAGCCTTTGATTTTAGTGGAGACCGTGACTCTGAATTACGCTAGAATCGATCGCTACCAGACTTGCCGAAGAAATACCCAAGAGGGCGCTGTATGACTGATTCTGCCGTTCAGTACGACCGGGTCTTGCTGAAGCTCAGCGGTGAGGCGCTGATGGGGGAACTCGATTACGGTATCGAACCCAGGGTTATCCAACGTATTGCGGCAGAGATTGCGACCGCCCACCAATCGGGTGTCCAGATCGCGATCGTTATCGGCGGCGGCAACATCTTCCGCGGGGCGGGCCTCGCGCGCGCCGGCATGGATCGTGTCACTGGCGATTACATGGGAATGCTGGCGACGGTCATGAACGCTCTCGCGATCCAGGATGCGCTGGAGGCACTCGATGTACACGCAAGGGTCATGTCAGCCCTGCAGATTCATGATGTCTGCGAAGATTACATTCGCCGTCGCGCGGTCCGCCACCTTGAAAAAGGCAGGGTCGTCATTCTCGGGGCCGGCACAGGCAATCCGTTCTTCACGACCGACACCGCCGCAAGTCTGCGCGCCATAGAAATTGGGGCCGACGTCTTGCTGAAGGCCACAAAGGTCGACGGCGTGTACGACGATGATCCTATGGCGAACGCAAATGCCAAGCGCTACGAGACGGTGTCCTACGACCAGGTTTTGACGGACAAACTTTCGGTCATGGATGCGACAGCTATCGTAATGTGCCGGGATAACAACATACCGTTACGCGTGTTCGACCTTACGCAAGACAACGCACTTGTTCAGGCCATCTCGG
>CAYTTZ010000315.1:0-2525 GCA_964440945.1 uncultured Woeseiaceae bacterium | reverse complement strand
GCCGCGAGATGGACAACACCCTCGACGATACCCGCAGAACGAGAGACCTGCTCGGTACGGCCAATCTGTTCGGTGCCTCGGGCCAGCCGGTCTTCGCGCTGGGTGACTACGACCCGGTGACGCTCGACGGCGCGGTCTATCTGCAGCAGGTCGACCTGGAGAACAACACCCAGAACGACAAGTTTACCCAGGAACTGCGAATGAGCAGCCGCTTCGACGGTCCCTTTAATATGGTGGCTGGCGTCTACTACGAAGACGATTCCCGCACACTCGATCAGATCAACGATCTTGACGGACTGGACGCCTGGATCGCATCACCCAACGATATCGACGGCTTCTTCGGCACTAACTTCGGCTCGCCTCTGGAGAACGCCTATTTTGACGGAACCTTCGACGTGGGCACGACGCAGGTCGCGGTCTTTGCCGAGGCCAGCTACGAGTTCGGTGACTTCGAGCTCACGGGTGGCGGCCGCTATTTCAATTACGATCAGGATGCCTCCATCCGCTGGCAGGGTTGGGTCGAGTTCAGCGACGACCAACTCGATTCTACGACTTCCGAATCCGGCTTCAATCCGATGGTCGAGCTGCTCTACCATGCTTCGGAGGAGACCACGCTGTATGCCAAAGCCGCAGAGGGTTTCCGTGTCGGTAGCGTGCAGCAGTTCATCAATCCCGTCTTTTGTGCCAGCGAACTCGACGCGCTCGGCTTCGACGGCGTGCCCACGACGATCGACGGTGATTCGCTGTGGAACTACGAAGCGGGAGCCAAGATGACCCTGTTCAACGGCACGACGACCGCCAACATCAGCGTCTACCAGATGGATTGGGATAACGCGCGGACGCAGACCTTTATGTCGTGTGGCTGGATCGTGGAGTTCAGCCTCGTCGATGTCGTCAGCAGGGGTGTCGAACTGGAGCTCGTCTCCAGCCCGACGGAGCGGCTCGATCTCAATCTGGCCATTGGCTATAACAAGTCCGAGGTCGATGGCGACCTCGATCCGTCGGCGCCACCGATTGCCGCTAATGGCGATAGGGCGCCGTTCGCACCTGAGTGGACGGCCACGACGGGTTTCAGATATCAGATCCAGAGGGCCTTCAACGAACTCGACTGGTATGTCCGAGGCGACCTCTCCTACATCAGCAGCCAGTTCAACGAGCTGGGCACGCTGCAGCTGGAGCGAGTCGAGCTTCCGAGCAACACGGTGTTGAACCTGTACTCGGGGTTGACGGGCGCCAATTGGGATTTCGGCGTCTTCGCCCGCAACCTCACAGACGAGCGGATAGTGATGGGAGCGGATACGGACAGGCAGCGGCCGGCGCAGCTGGCGATCGGCCGGCCGAGAAACATCGGCATCCAGGTCAGCTACAACTTCGACGGCCGATAGGGGGCGGTTTGCAGAAAGACCCGACGTGAAGGCGCCCTGATGCCACAGGTCAAGCGAACGCGGTGGCTGTACATGGCCAGTCTGATTCTGGCCGCGGACAGCATCTACCTGCTTCCCTACATGCGGCAGAGTTACCAGACCAGCATGCAGGAGGTCTTCGATGTGACCTTCACGCAGCTGGGCGTGATGAACTCCATGTTTGGTCTGCTCGCTATCACCGCGTACCTTGCCGGAGGCTGGCTGTCGGACCGGGTAGCCACGCGAACGTTGCTTGTCGTTTCGCTGTTTGCCACAGGCATTGGTGGCTACTACATGGCAACAATCCCCAGCTACCCGATGCTGCTTGCCTTGCATGCCTGCTGGGGGATCACGACGATTCTTACTTTCTGGGCAGCGCTCATCAAAGCAACTCGATTGTGGGGCAGGCCAGACGACCAGGGTAAGACCTTCGGCATTCTCGACGCCGGTCGCGGCCTGGTTGCTGCCGTCATTTTTTCTTCCGCGGCCTGGTTGTATTCCAGCTTTGCGTTGGTAGCCGACGGCCTGATCGCGGTGATCCTGTTGTATTCCACAGCTTCCATCGTAGCGGGATTTTTCGTGTTGGCATTCATTCCTGAAGATTCCGCCCACGGCTCGCCAAGGAGCGCAGAAAATGAGGCAGCGCCCAAGGGGCAAATACGCATGGCTGCCAGGTTGCCCGCCGTCTGGCTGCAGGCGTTGATCATTCTCATTGCTTACTGGCTGTACATTGGCACGTTCGAGTTCGCGACCTTCGCTGAAAAGACTTTCCAGCAGGACAAGGTCTTCGGCGCAACGCTGAGTGCGTTCCGCGAGTGGCTGCGCCCACTGTCTGCGATTACCGCGGGTTTCCTGGCGGATCGCATCCGCCCTACTCGCGCGGTGGCGCTCGCATTCCTGGTTGCCGCCGTGGGCTACGCTGTGCTCGCAGGACTCCCGGGCGATGCCGACTTGCTCTGGATACTCTGGATACAGGTCGCTGCGGTCGCTATTGCCGTGTTTGCACTACGGGGCATTTACTTTGCGCTGATGGAAGAGAGTCGCGTGCCGCTCGTGTTGACCGGTACGACGGTCGGGTTGATTTCGACGATCGGCTTTACGCCCGATATTTTCGCGTACCCG
>CAYTTZ010000314.1:0-2527 GCA_964440945.1 uncultured Woeseiaceae bacterium | reverse complement strand
CTTTTATCAAAGGCGGTAGGGTTTTTAATGCAGCTCGCTTGTTGATGGCGGATTTGCGGATCTGCACCACCCGGAATACTGGGACCTTGGCTGGGTGAGTCATTCTTCCGCCGCCTCCGAGTACCACGACATTGTCTCGTCGATCTCAAATTCGCTGGATTTCCTGGAGACCGTTTCAGGCCATCAGTTCCACCGCACGCAGCGGGCCGACATTTACGCGGCGCACGAGGGCCTGCACCTGCACTACGAGCAGTCCCAGACCCGTTATCTCGATCGCCGCGAGCGCTGGTACAACCTGACGACGCACTTCCCGTGGATTGGTATGCGAACCGCGCAGCTCGACGGTGCGCATATCGAGTATTTCCGCGGCATTGCGAATCCGATCGGCATCAAGGTAGGCCAGGGCATGACGCGCGAGTGGATCCAGGATCTGATTCGGACGCTGAACCCGAACAATGAGCCGGGTCGACTGACCCTGATACACCGCTTCGGCGCGAAGGCGATCGAGGATCACCTGCCGCCGCTGATTTCAGCCGTTCGCGAGGTTGGCTCCCCGGTCCTCTGGGTCTGTGACCCTATGCATGGCAATACCGAAAGCACGGCCGATGGCACCAAGACACGTCGTTTCGACAATGTCGTCTCGGAGCTGGAATCGGCATTCCGCGTCCACCAGTCGATGGGCAGCTTTCTCGGCGGTGTGCACCTTGAGCTGACCGGGGAGAACGTCACCGAGTGTACGGGTGGCGCTCGAGGGCTAACCGATGGTGATCTGGCCAGGGCTTACAAGTCGACGGTCGACCCGCGGCTGAACTACGAGCAGGCCATGGAAGTGGCGATGCGAATCGCGGGGCTGAAGCACCAGAAGTGATGTCGCGGCCTAGGGGCCGCTCCTACAGCGGTCCCGGGAATCTTCGCGGATTGTCGCAGCCTGGCATTGTCCCCGAATGGGGAGGGCCGCTCCTACGGAATGCTCTGATACCAGACGTCTGCAGAGGCAGGTCGCGCCCAATGGGGTGCTCCCACAGCTTAATCCGACGCTACCGGGGCCCGGGGCTTTGGTGTATTTGTAGGAGCGGCCCTTGGCCGCGACCACGCTCGGCTATAAACGAACTCAGAATGTGTCACGGCGCGAGTCGTCCACCCGGAGGGTCGCGCCCTGGCATTGTCCCCGAATGGGGAGGGCGCTCCTACAGGTTAGCTCGGTGCGGTCGCGGCCTAGGGGCCGCTCCTACAGCGGTCCCGGGAATCTTCGCGGATTGTCGCAGCCTGGCATTGTCCCCGAATGGGGAGGGCCGCTCCTACGGAATGCTCTGATACCAGACGTCTGCAGAGGCAGGTCGCGCCCAATGGGGTGCTCCCACAGCTTAATCCGACGCTACCGGGGCCCGGGGCTTTGGTGTATTTGTAGGAGCGGCCCTTGGCCGCGACCACGCTCGGCTATAAACGAACTCAGAATGTGTCACGGCGCGAGTCGTCCACCCGGAGGGTCGCGCCCTGGCATTGTCCCCGAATGGGGAGGGCCGCTCCTACAGGGATTTCCAGGCGTCCTCGCTCGAGATCTTTCGCCACTCACCTGGCTGGATTTCGTCTAACGACCAGGGACCGATGGCATATCGGATCAGGCGCAGCGTTGGCAACCCTACCGCCGCGGTCATACGGCGTACCTGGCGATTGCGTCCTTCTGTGATGACGACCTCGATCCAGCTGTCCGGCACCTTGGCCCGGTACCGAATCGGTGGGTCCCGCTTCCAGAGGTTCTCGGGGCTTCCTATTGCCCGCGCGGTCATCGCTTTCGCAGGTCCGTCTTTGAGGTCGACGCCGCGCGCGAGCGATTCAAGCTGCTCGGCGCTCGGCTCGCCCTCGACCTGCGCCCAGTAGGTTTTCGGGGTTTTCGACCCAGGCTCGCTGATGCGTGCCTGCAGTTTGCCGTCATCGGTCAGCAGCATGAGGCCTTCGCTGTCGTAATCGAGTCTGCCAGCCGGGTACACGTCCGGCGTGGCAACGAAGTCGCCGAGCGTGGCGCGGCCATCCTTGTCGCTGAACTGGCTTAAGACCTGGTACGGCTTGTTGAGAAGGATGAGCACTATTTGTAATCCCCGGTGATCTGTACAATGCACGGCCATTGAAGTCTGGCTGAGAACTGCATGAAATACGAACACATCGAAGTGCCCGCTGACGGTGAGGCCATTGTAGCCAATCCCGACAACTCGCTGATCGTGCCGGACAATCCGATTATTCCGTTTGTCGAGGGCGACGGTATTGGCGCCGACGTCACGCCGGTCATGCTGAATGTCGCGGAGGCGGCGGTCGAACAAGCGTACGGTGACAAGCGACACCTGCGCTGGATGCGCGTCTATGCAGGCCAGCGGGCAACCGAGGTTTATGGCGACGACGAGTACCTCCCGGTTGAGACGCTGGACGCGATGAAACGATTCGTCATTTCCATCAAAGGCCCGCTGTCGACGCCGACGGGCGGCGGTATTAGCTCACTCAACGTCGCGATACGGCAGAAGCTCGATCTTTATGC
>CAYTTZ010000313.1:0-2542 GCA_964440945.1 uncultured Woeseiaceae bacterium | reverse complement strand
GGCCCTGAGTACTCGACATTATCAAGCTGCTGCTATCCGCAGCAGCACTGATTGGCGGGCTTTACGCGTATTACTACTACGAGCCGCAAATTGCTCAGGCACTGCGCGTTCTTATGGTATTGGCTGGAACAGCTGCCGGTATTGGTATCGCAATGACGAGCACTCAGGGCCAACGGCTCTGGCACTTCGTGCAGGGCTCGCGCGTTGAGATTCGCAAGGTCGTATGGCCAACGAAGCAGGAGACAACGCAAACGGCAATAGCCGTGTTCGTCTTCACGTTGATCATGTCGCTGTTCTTCTGGGCGCTCGACTCGGGTCTACTCTGGTTGACCCGTACACTGGTGGGTTAAGCCTACTTACGAAAGCGAACGAGTTTTAAAGGAATTACAGCAGTGGCCTTACGCTGGTACATCGTGCATGCCTATTCGAACTTCGAACACCGCGTCAAAGCGGGACTCGAGGAACGGATTGAGCGCATGGGTCTGCAGGACAAGTTTGGAGAAATCCTGGTCCCGACAGAGGAAGTGGTCGAGATGCGCGAAGGCCAGAAGCGCCGCAGTGAACGCAAGTTCTTCCCGGGCTACGTGCTCGTGCAGATGGAAATGGACGACGAGACATGGCACCTCGTTAAGGAAGTGCCCAAGGTGCTTGGTTTTATCGGCGGATCCAGCGATCGGCCGGCGCCAATAACAGAAAAGGAAGCCGACCACATCCTGCAGCGCGTTCAGGAAGGTGTCGACAAGCCGCGGCCGAAGGTGTTGTTCGAGCCCGGCGAGGTTGTGCGGGTTACCGATGGGCCTTTCAACGACTTCTCAGGAGTTGTCGAGCAGGTCAACTACGACAAGAGCAGGCTGCAGGTTGCTGTACAGATTCTTGGCAGGTCCACGCCGGTTGAGCTGGACTTCGGCCAGGTAGAGAAAGGCTAGGAAAGAAATTATTCGGCAATGCGCGCGCCGCATGGCGCGGGCGGTTGCCAACCAAAGACGAGGAGCCCTTACAGGGCGTTTGAACTCGAGAGGAAAATACGATGGCAAAGAAAGTCGCCAGCTACATAAAGCTGCAGGTGCCTGCAGGCCAGGCAAACCCGTCGCCACCCGTTGGCCCGGCGCTCGGCCAGCACGGTGTCAACATCATGGAGTTCTGCAAGGCCTTTAACGCGCAGACTCAGGGCACGGAACCGGGTCTTCCCATTCCCGTGGTCATTACGGTTTATAGCGACCGTAGCTTCACGTTTATCTCCAAGACGCCGCCCGCCGCAGTATTGCTGCGCAAAGCGGCAGGGGTCCCGAAGGGTTCCGGTACGCCGAATACCACGAAGGTCGGCAAGGTCAATCGCGCGCAGCTCGAAGAGATTGCGACGACCAAGATGCCGGATCTGACGGCAGCTGATATGGACGCCGCAGTGCGTACGATTGCCGGTACGGCCCGCAGCATGGGTATCGATGTGGAAGGAGTGAACTGATGGCGACGTTCAGCAAAAGAAAGAAAACAGCCCTCGAAAAGGTTGACCCGCAGAAAGTCTACGAGATCGATGTTGCGCTGGGTCTCGTAAAGGAGCTCGCGACGGCCAAGTTCCCCGAGAGCATTGACGTTGCCGTCAACCTCGGCGTGGATCCCCGGAAGTCGGATCAGGTGGTTCGCGGTTCGAGCGTATTGCCGAACGGCACTGGCAAGACGGTTCGTGTGGCTGTATTCGCCCAGGGCGAAAACGCCGAGAAGGCGACGGCTGCGGGCGCTGATATTGTCGGATTCGAGGATCTCGCCGAGACCATCAAGGGTGGCACGATGGATTTCGATGTTGTCATCGCGACCCCGGACGCCATGCGTGTCGTTGGTCAGCTCGGCCAGATACTTGGCCCCCGTGGCCTGATGCCTAACCCGAAGGTTGGCACGGTGACGGCGGATGTCGAAACAGCTGTAAAGAACGCGAAGGCAGGCCAGGTCCGTTATCGCACGGATAAGGCCGGCATCATTCATTGCCCAATTGGACGCGCCGATTTTGAAGTAGACGCGCTCAAGGAGAACCTCGATTTCCTGCTGGCTGACCTGAAGAAGGCCAAGCCCGCA
The DNA here is from genome assembly GCA_964440945.1 of uncultured Woeseiaceae bacterium. Taxonomy (GTDB): domain Bacteria; phylum Pseudomonadota; class Gammaproteobacteria; order Steroidobacterales; family Woeseiaceae; genus UBA1847. The sequence goes on along the minus strand of CAYTTZ010000313.1, from coordinate 475 downwards.
TCGGCAAAGGGTTCTTTCGTCAAGAAACTGACCGTATCCAGCACGATGGGGCCGGGTGTTTCGGTGGACAGAGGAACAGTTAACGCCTGATCCGGTCACTTTGACCGTGTCAGTTGATCGAGCGACAGCCAGCGTCTGACGTGACTGTCGTTCAAAAGAGGTTTGTTCGGGCCCCGGCTGGATTGGGAAGCCCGAGCGGAGAGCCATAAGGAAGTGGCGATCGTCGAAGACCGCAGGCGATCAGCAAAACCTGCTGATCTTAATATTCGCCTACGTAGATGGTGTTACCCGAGTCAGTTAGAAATGGCTTCGGTTACCCATCCGGCAAAGGGAAGGATATCCCCGCGGGGGTAAATCCCGGAATGGGGGGGTGAAGCAGGTTTTCACCCGTTTTTTAGTAACCGTAAGCCAGGAGACATACATGGCACTGAGACTCGAAGACAAGAAAGCTCTTGTCAAAGAGGTAAACGCGGTT
>CAYTTZ010000312.1:0-2570 GCA_964440945.1 uncultured Woeseiaceae bacterium | reverse complement strand
GGCAAAATACAGCTCTCTTTCACTCGGCCAGCAGCTCTAGCAACGCCGCCTCATCAAGGATCTGAATCTCGAGTTGCTGCGCTTTTGAGAGCTTTGATCCAGCTTTCTCACCGGCGACCAGGAAGTCCGTTTTGCTGGATACGCTACCGGTGACCTTGCCACCCTGTTGGATTATCAGGCTCTTAGCCTCATCCCGCGTCATCGTCGGTAAACTGCCGGTAATTACGAAGACTTTACCAGAAAGCGCCCCGTCGTTGGCCACTGCCATTGGGTCGCTATCTGCCCAGTGAACGCCCGAATCCTGGAGCCTCCTTACTACGTCGACGTTGTGCTGCTCATCGAAGAAGCTCCGAACCCGCTGGGCCACAATCGGGCCGACGTCGGCTACTTTCGTAAGATCATCGACGGGCGCATTCTCAATTGCGGGCAATGAGCCGAAGTGGGATGCAAGGCTTGCCGCAGTCGCCTCACCCACTTCCCGGATCCCTAATGCGAACAAGAACCGTTCGAGCGTCGTCGCCTTGCTCACGTCGATCGCGCTCACGAGGTTGTCCGCGGATTTATCGCCCATCCGTTCACGACTACTGAGCTCCTCCTTGCTCAACCCAAAAAGATCGGAAGGGTCCGTGAGCCTGTCCTCCGCAACGAGTTGTTCGATGAGCTTTGCGCCCAGTCCATCGATATCCATGGCCCTGCGAGACACAAAATGTTTCAACGCCTCCGACCGCTGTGCTTTGCAGTACAGCCCGCCGCTACACCGCGCAACCGCCTCGCCATCCTCCCGCCGGACGTGCGAGTCGCAGACTGGACATAGCTCGGGCAACTGGACACGCCTTGTCTTTGCTGGCCGCTTGCTGAGGACAACGCTTACAACCTCGGGAATAACATCCCCTGCCCTGCGTACAATAACGGTGTCACCGACACGGACGTCTTTCCTGTGCAACTCGTCAATATTGTGCAAGGTCGCGTTGCTGACCGTGACTCCGCCAACAAAGACCGGCGCGAGCCTCGCGACCGGAGTTAACGCACCGGTACGGCCAACCTGGAACTCGACGCCGTCCACCGACGTCAACTCTTCCTGAGCAGGAAATTTATGTGCGATCGCCCAGCGCGGTGCCCGGGAAACGAAACCCAACTCTCGTTGCATCGCCAGGCTATCAACCTTGCAGACGACCCCATCAATGTCATAGGCGAGGGTGTCCCGTTTCGCACCAATCGCGTTGTAGTAGCTCAGGCAACCACTGGCGCCTTTTACGACTTTGTTCTCCGGGCACGTTTTCAGGCCCCACTTCTTCAGGGAAGCCATGATCTCGCTATGGCAGTTTGGCAGTTCGCCACCCTCGACCAAGCCAACCGAATAGACGTACATATCGAGCGGACGCTCCGCGGTCAGTTTCGGGTCCAGTTGTCGCAGGCTTCCCGCCGCCGCGTTCCGAGGGTTAACAAAAGTCTTTTCGCCCGCCGCCCTCGCTTTCTTGTTGTAGGCCTCGAAACCTGCGCGCGGCATGAACACCTCGCCACGAACCTCGAGGGTACTTGGAAAGCCACTCCCCAGCAGACGCAATGGCACAGACTCGATCGTTCGGACATTGTGCGTGATGTCCTCTCCTGTCGTGCCATCACCCCGCGTCGCGGCACGCACGAGAACGCCCTCTTCAAACAACAGGCTGACAGCCGCGCCATCAAGCTTTGGCTCCGCCGAATAAGGCAGGTCGGGTGCACCGTCCTCGAATTCCAGCTTGTCCGCAACACGCGTATGGAAATCGTGCAGCTCATCTTCTGAAAACGCATTGTCCAAAGACAACATCGGCAATCGATGTTGAACCGTGTCGAGCGCGCCGCTCGGTTCTGCGCCAACCCTCTGCGTTGGCGAGTCGGGGCTTATCAGCTCCGGATTTTCTTTTTCCAGAGCTTGCAGCTCGCGAAGCAGGCGATCGTATTCCGCATCCGGAATCTCAATATCGTCCAGTGTGTGATAACGGTAGTTGTGATATCGAATCTCCTCGCAGAGAGACTCGATCTTCTTACGTATAGCAGCTGGCTCAGTCATCTCCCCTGACCAACTGCCTCAGGCCACGAGAATGCTGTGCTGGTATTTGATAATCTCTTCGCGAAGGTAACGCTCTCGCTGAATACTCAGCGTACTGCCCGATTCGTCAAGCAGCTCTCCGCCCAGTGATTGCGACAAGGTACGCGCCGCTGCCATCATGAGGTCGAATGCCTCAACGCTATCGATTGGGCCCGGCAAGACGAGAAAAACGCTGATGCCAGGTATTTGTTGATCCTTGATATTCGCAAGGTCAAAACTGCCAGGCTCTACCAGGCTGGCGGCGCTGAATATCGTCCGCGTTTCATCATTGCCATCGTAGCGGTGAAATATTCCGAATTTGCCATGCCGCAGGCCGATGCCACGGAGACTCAGAATCAGGTCATCCCCTTTGAATGCGGTTTTCTCGCCCGCGACGAGTCGCAAGGTCACGATCATCGGCGGCACTTTATTCGGGGATGCCTCTTCGACCAGATCGCTATCAGGTGCGTCGATACCTTCATCGACAGACACATTGGTATCA
>CAYTTZ010000311.1:0-2590 GCA_964440945.1 uncultured Woeseiaceae bacterium | reverse complement strand
GCCGTGCCGGCTGCCACGCTGCACATGGCGGCAAAACGCGGCATGGACGTTACGGTGCTGAGGCCGGAAGGCTTCGAGCTGCCCGCAGCGCTGATGCAAAAAGCAGCTGCCGCGGCCGATGCCGCAGGCGGCTCGATAACGGAAAGCACTGAGCGCGATGAAGCCATGCAGGACGCGCATATCATCTACGCCAAGTCCTGGTCGTCGACACGCCATTACGGCGATCGGCTCGCCGACCAGAAGCTGCGCGAACAACACCTCGACTGGTGTGTCGACGAACCCTGGTTTGGCAACGCGAAAAAAGATTGCCGCTTTATGCATTGCCTGCCCGTTCGCAGGGGTGTCGTTGTCGCGGACGCTATTCTCGACGGCCCACGCAGCGTCGTCATACAAGAAGCTCGCAACCGCATGCTGGCGCAAATGGCCGTGCTGCACCAGATGTTGGGGGGCGGACAATGACTTCTAAAGAAGATCGGGCGATTGTCGTATCGGCCCTCAAGCACGCCGCCCCGTACATTCGGCTCTTCAAGAAAAAAGTCTTCGTCATCAAGGCCGGCGGCGAGATATTCGCGGACGCCGCCCAGACCCGCGCGTTTATGGAGCAGGTCGGCCTTCTGCACCAGGTGGGCATCAAGGTGGTGCTGATTCACGGCGGCGGACCGCAGTCGACCAAACTCGCGGCAGCACTCGGACTCGATACCAAATTCATCGAGGGCAGACGCGTGACTGACGGCGCGTCGCTTGATGTCGCGACGATGGTTCTCAACGGGCAGATCAACACGCGCATCCTTGCCGCCTGCAGGGATTTGCAGGTTCCCGCGGTGGGCATGAGCGGTGTCGACGCGGGCCTGATCCGTGCACACCAGCGCCCGCCGGTAGAGCGTGACGGCGAAGACACCGTCGACTACGGCTATGTCGGTGATATCGACGGCGTCGATGCCGATGTGCTTCGCAAGCAGCTCGACAATGACCTGATGCCGGTCATCAGTCCATTGTCCTGTGACGAGTCGGGCACGCTGCTGAATATCAATGCGGACACCGTCGCCGCCGCGATCGCCGCGGAGCTCGATGCCGAAAAGCTGATACTCGCGACCGGTGCGGCAGGCATCCTGGAAGACATCACGGATCCGAACTCGCTGATCAGCTACATGGACCGTGCGGCGCTAAAGAAGTTGAAAGCGTCCGGAAGTCTGGCGGATGGCATGCTCCCAAAGGCGGCCGCCATCGACGCAGCGCTGGCCAACGGCGTACAGCGCGTTCACGTTATTTCCTACAAGCTCGCCGACAGCCTGCTTCTCGAGGTCTTCACTAACGAAGGCACCGGCACGCTGGTGGTCGACGACACTACGGCGCTGACACCGGCCGAGCAGGCGGGCAGCTCGTGAGCAGGCTCTGGGAAAAAGGCCTGCCGCTGGATGAGCGCGTGCTGCGCTACACGGCGGGCGAGGATCACCTGCTCGACGCTCGACTTGTTCCCTACGACGTACGCGGTTCGATTGCGCATGCTGAGATGTTGGCCAGCACCGAACTCATCAGCGACGCAGACTGCACTCAAATTCGCGAGGGGCTGCAATCTTTGCAGAGCCGCTTCGAGGCCGGTGAATGGCAAATCAGTCTCGATGACGAAGACGTGCACACGGCGCTTGAGACACGCCTGACGGCAGACATCGGTGCGGCCGGCGGGCGCCTGCATCTCGGGCGCTCGCGTAACGACCAGGTGCTTACCGCTTTGCGACTCTATCTGCGCGACACGGCGCACGACCTGACGACGCGCGTTGACGCGCTCAGGTCGGCGCTTGGCGAACTTGCCGGTCGCCAGGGTGAGATCGAACTGCCCGGTTATACGCATATGCAACATGCCATGCCTTCGTCCGTCGCACTCTGGTGCGGCGGCTTCGACGAAGGCTTCGCCGACGCAATCGACGGACTGCAGGCGGCGTCCAGGCGCATAGACAAGAACCCCCTCGGCAGCGCCGCCGGCTACGGCACGCCGGGCCTGCCGCTGGACCGCGACAAGACTACCGCCTCGCTCGGCTTCGCCACCACGCAGTCGCCGGTCACATCCGTGCAGCTGTCACGCGGCAAAGCCGAAAGCGCGCTGCTTTTCGAGATCACTCTGCTGATGCAGGATCTTGGGCGCATGGCCAGCGATCTCCTCATGTTTTACACGCAGGAATTCGCGTATATCACGCTGGCGCCCGAGGTCACAACAGGCTCCTCGATCATGCCGCAGAAACGCAACCCGGACGTCCTCGAGCTGCTGCGCGCATCCTCGGCAACGGCGCATGCCTGCCTCGACGAATCACTGATGATTACGGCCAAGCTGCCATCCGGATACCACCGCGATTTGCAGCGACTGAAATCGCCGCTGTTTAGATCCATCGATCTCGCCGTGGACAGCGTCGACATCATGGCCTACCTGCTTCAGGGCCTCGAGTTCCGTCCTGAAAATATCGAACTGGACGAGGGAATCTTCGCGACCGCCGAGGCCTACAGGCTGGTTACCGAAAACGGCATACCGTTTCGCGATGCTTACCGGCAGGTTGCGAAGCGGTATGCAAAATGATGCCCTATTCCAGCTGCAGGACTC
>CAYTTZ010000310.1:0-2623 GCA_964440945.1 uncultured Woeseiaceae bacterium | reverse complement strand
CCCGTCACGAAGATCAGCTTGGTCGCGCCCGCCTCTATTGCCTCTTCGACCGCGTACTGGATCAGCGGCTTGTCGACAATTGGCAGCATCTCCTTGGGGCTCGCCTTGGTTGCTGGCAAGAACCGGGTACCCCGTCCTGCGACGGGGAACACGGCTGCTCTAACTCGTTGGCCCAACTGCATACTCCGCAAATGCGATTCAGGCTCGGATCATAGCGAAAAGCAAAGCCCCGCGTCATGACGTAGCTCACGAGACTGCCTGCGAAAGAGCTCGCGTCAACGGGTTGTCGACGCGACTGCCAGGTTGCCTGGCGAGTATGAGGCTACTTTTTCTTTGGACTGGACACCTGGATATCGGATTGGTTGATTTCCACGGTGCGCTCGCCAATACCTTTTACGAGCGAGAGATCGCCCGGACTCTGAAAGGGTCCGTGTTTCTTTCGATACTCAACGATCGCGTTCGCTTTGGAAAGCCCAACGCCCTTCAGCTCGGCCGCAATCGCCTCGGCATCAGCCGTATTGATATTGACAGGGCCTGCGACGGCGAACCACGGCAATAGCAACCAAACCAATGCCAGTGTAAGTCTGCGTGTATTCATAACTATGCTCCTCATCGTGATGACAGTACCGCACGGGTTGCGGCAACGAAGAGCATAGTTTTGGAGGACTGGCTGCGCCGCGGATAAAAGTCCGCTGTTTACGCTGAAACGGCAATCAGCGGTTGGTAATGCTGTGCTGCAACAACGTGTCGAACTGCACACGCGACGCCGGTCGTTGTGTTTCCCAATTCCGGCAACTGGGACATTGCCAGAGCAAACGCTGGCTGGAAAAACCACATTCCTGGCACTGGTACCGGGGTGTAGCGCCTGCCAGTTTGGATAATGCTCGGCGGACTTTTGCCAGGGCCGAATCGTGTGAACCCTTGTCCCCTTCGGACAACTGCTGCAACTCGACAAATTCACCCAGCGTCGGTTCGTTGAGCATGTATTCCTCAACGCATTGATCGATGACGGGCACACCCCCCAGGTCATTGACGATGGCGGTATACGCGATCAGTGAACTCGACTCCGGGTTTCTCGCTAACAATGTTGTCAGCGCTTTTTCCAGGTCTTTAATCGCCTCCTCACGCCTGTAGATCGAAACGATCTCGGGCAGGGCCTCTGCGATCAGGTAAGTATTCTCGTCGATAATACGATGGTAAAGCTTCAGGGCCGTCTTGTTGTCACCCGTGTCGCGAGCGATATGCGCACGCGTCAGTGCACCGCGCATCGTGCGTGGGCGGCCTGCCTGCGCCTTCTTGACGTACTCACGCGCCGCAGTGAAGTTGTTCTCGGCTGCCGCAGATTCGGCCAGCTCACAATAATAGTGCGCTATTTGTAGCGCCAGGGATCGCCCACTGAGTAACTCCAGGCGCTGACCGGCATCGACCGCTTTCTCCCAGTCACGCTCCTGCTCGTATATCCGCACCAGGTTCTCCAGTGCCTGGACCTGGTACCGCGAGCCCTCCGCCAGGCGCGCGAATATCTTCTCGGCACGATCGAGCAGTCCGGCAGCAAGATAGTCCTTTGCCAGTGAAAATAGCGCCTGATCGCGTTGTTCGGCGGCCAGGTCCGGCCGCGCAATGATGTTCTGGTGAATCCGGATAGCCCGATCCATTTCGCCGCGACGTCGGAACAGACTACCCAGCGCAAAGTGGGTTTCAATGGTCTTGTCGTCAACACGCACCATGCGCAGGAAATGCTCCAGCGCCTGGTCGGTTTGCTCGTTCAGAAGGAAATTCAGACCCTTGAGGTAGTCGATGTTGATCGGTGGCGGAGCGTCTTCTTCGTCGCGTTCCTCAAACCGTCCCATCAGCCAGCCAGCAGCCGCCAGCAGCAGGAACAGGCCGGCAAGCAGAAAAGCTGATTCAGTCGGCATCGTTTAAGGGCAATCCACGCAGACTGGTGACCTCGCTCTCAGACAGACGCAATGAACGGCGTAGCACGCGGCGCTCATTGATCAGCTTGATGGCGAAGAACCCCATGCAGAGAATGCCGAACAGCCAGCCGACTGCGAAGCTCACCGTCAGGACCAACGGCAAGGGCTTTGTGAATTTGGCAAACGCCAGGTCAATGTCGACGGTGCCAGTATTGATAGCGGTAAACGTAGCCATCAGGACGGCGATGACAATGATGAGGATCAGCAGGCTGACGCGTTTCAGCATGCGCTTACTCCAAGGCTGTCAGGCAAGAAGGGAAACCAAATCGACGCACTTTGATGTGCGCAGTCAATTCTTGATTGGAAAGTGGCGGCTGCCGTTAACCCGTTCGCGCAGGTCTTTTCCTGGTTTGAAGTGCGGCACATATTTGCCGGATAACGCTACGGCCTCGCCCGTCTTCGGATTGCGCCCGATTCGCGGCGGACGATAGTGCAAAGAAAAACTGCCGAAGCCACGAATTTCTATGCGCTGCCCTTGCGCAAGGGAGTCACTCATAAGATCGAGCAAATGCTTGACCGCCAGCTCAACGTCTTTGGCTGGCAAGTGCTTTTGCTTGCGAGAGATTGATTCTATCAGTTCAGATTTTGTCATTTTACTTGTCGCCGTACCGCCCTGTCAGCGTAACCCACGGATAGTAAAGACAATA
>CAYTTZ010000309.1:0-2626 GCA_964440945.1 uncultured Woeseiaceae bacterium | reverse complement strand
GGCGATAGCTGGCTCACCTACGACCTCGCCAACCTCGCGCCGGGCGGCAAGATCGACGAGGATGTTCTTGACGAGCTGGAGTCACAGCTGGTCATGGCCGACGTCGGCGTAGAGACGACCGAGCGCATCATCGGAGATCTGCAGAAGCGCCTCGCGCGCAAAGAGCTCAAGGACATCGCAGCCTTGCGAAGCGGCCTCGCCGATTCACTGCGCCAGATCCTCTCCCCCGTCGAACAGCCGCTGACCATTCGGCAGATGGAGGGACCCTTCGTCATTCTCATGGTTGGCGTCAATGGAGCAGGCAAGACGACAACCATCGGCAAGATGGCACGTCGATTCAAGGATGCGGGTCATTCCGTCATGCTTGCCGCCGGGGACACGTTTCGAGCGGCCGCCGTGGAGCAGCTGCAGGCCTGGGGCAAGCGTAACGACGTCCCTGTCGTGTCGCAGCAGGCCGGTGCGGATCCGGCTGCTGTTATCTTCGACGCGTGGGAGGCTGCGCGTGCGCGCGGGGTCGACGTGTTGCTTGCCGACACAGCCGGTCGTTTGCAGAGCCAGACCGGGCTGATGGACGAGCTCGCCAAGATCAAACGCGTCATTGCCCGCCGCGACGAAACCGCGCCTCATGAAGTGATGCTCGTACTCGACGCAAGCCAGGGGCAAAACGCCCTGGTCCAGGCCGAAAAGTTCCACGCCGCGCTTGGCATCACCGGCATCACCGTAACCAAGCTGGACGGCACCGCAAAAGGCGGCATCTTGCTGGCGATCGCCAATAAGCTGGGCGTGCCTGTCCGCTACATAGGCATTGGCGAAGCGGCCGATGACATGCAACCGTTCTCCGCTGACGAGTTCGTTGATGCGCTGCTCGCATCCGGCGAACCCGGCGGCTGATACCTGATCATGATTCGACTTGAGAACGTCACGAAGCGATATCCCGGAGGGCAGGAAGCACTTGCGGGCCTGGACCTGTCCGTCGACAAGGGGGAGATGGTTTTTGTTACCGGCCACTCAGGCGCCGGAAAGAGTACCTTGCTGCGACTGATCGCATTGATTGAGCGGCCGACGAGCGGCCAGGTGATCGTCGACAATCAGAATACAAGACGCGTCAAGCGCCGCAGGATACCGGCGTATCGCCGACAGATTGGCATGGTGTTTCAGGATCACAAGCTTCTTCATGATCGACGCGTATTCGACAACGTGGCGTTACCACTGATCATTGCCGGCGTCAGTCATCGCGACGCCGGGCGGCGCGTACGCGCAGCGCTTGACCAGGTCGGATTACTGCTCAAGGAAAAGCAGAACCCGGAGACCCTGTCAGCCGGTGAGCAACAGCGCGTGGGTATAGCACGTGCGATCGTCACTCGCCCGAAGCTGCTGATCGCCGATGAGCCCACTGGCAACCTCGACCCTGACCTGTCGCTCGAAGTCATGCGCATATTCAGACGCTTTAACGAGGTCGGAGTCACCCTGCTGATCGCGAGTCACGACATCAGCCTGATCGACCGGCTGGGCTGTCGCCGCATCGCATTGGAAGACGGTCGGCTGCAGGAGGAGACGGACCCATGGCTGTAACGCGAAACGCCGATGCCGTTGCGCCAGTGCGTTCATCCGGGCCGCTGTCAATTTGGGCGACGAGCCACGTCAGTACTGCCGTCGGCGCCTTGGGTCGGCTGGCCCGACAGCCGTTTGCAAGCGTCATGATTATCCTTGTGATCGCCGTTACGCTGGCACTGCCTGCATCGATAAATCTGCTGGTCAAGAACGCGCGAACCGTTAGCGGCAGCTGGGACAATGCGCTTGATTTCGCCGTATTCCTGGAACAGCAGGTGTCGGTTGACGAGGCCGCTGCGCTGGCTCGACTGATCAGGCAGCGCGCCGACGTCGAATCCGTGCAGTTCATCTCGGCCGATGATGCGCTTGCCGAATTTAGACAGCAGTCGGGTTTCGGCGAGGCACTCGACCAACTGCCCGACAACCCGCTGCCCCATACGCTCGTGGTTCGTCCCGGCCCTGGCAACACGAGCGCATCGCTGACCCTGTTACAGGAGGAAATTGGCAATCTTCCGGAGACCGACTTCGTCCAGGTCGATACTGAGTGGGTGCAGCGCTTTCACGCCATTCTCGACATCGTACGCCAGGCCATCGCGATCGGTGCGGCACTGCTCGCGATCGCCATTGTCGTCATCATCGGCAATACCATTCGGCTGGACATAGAGAATCGCCGCGATGAGATCGAAGTAACGAAGTTGATTGGTGCTACCAATGCTTTCGTGAGGCGCCCATTTCTCTGGACGGGGTTTTGGTACGGCCTGATCGGAGGCCTGATGGCGCTGGCGCTGGTCTATTACGGGCTGTATATGCTGAGCGGACCGGTTGCCCGCCTTGCCGGCCTGTATCAAAGCGCGATCTCGATCTCCTCGCTGGACCTGGTGGAGGCCGGAGCGATCATTGGCACCGGCGTTTTCCTCGGTCTGTTCGGTTCCTGGGTTACGGCAGCGCGCCATATGCGGCGAATTGAGCCCAAATAAGACCCGACTCTTACTCCTTATGGGCAGTCTGCGCATAGCGTAAGATAGCGAATCTTCCACCCTTCGGGCCCTTCAGAAACCGTAAGCTACTGTTTTGG
>CAYTTZ010000308.1:0-2632 GCA_964440945.1 uncultured Woeseiaceae bacterium | reverse complement strand
ATCATGGTCAACTGCAATCCGGAAACCGTATCGACCGACTACGACACCTCGGACCGGCTTTACTTCGAGTCGCTGACGTTCGAGGACGTCATGGAGATTATCGAAAAGGAGCAGCCGAAGGGCGTCATCGTGCAATACGGTGGGCAGACACCGTTGAAGCTGGCAAGAGCGCTGGAGGCCGCCGGTGCACCGATTATCGGTACATCGCCAAATTCCATCGACCTGGCCGAAGACCGCGAGCTTTTCCAGAAGCTGGTTGACGATCTGGGGCTTCGGCAGCCGCCGAACTGCACCGCGCGCAGCAAGGTCGAGGCAGTGGAGTTGGCTCCCACAGTAGGCTACCCCCTGATCGTAAGGCCCTCGTACGTACTCGGTGGTCGGGCGATGGAGGTAGTGCACAACGATGAGGACCTGGCCGTCTATATGGAGGCCGCGATCGACGTATCGAATGACAGTCCGGTGTTGCTGGACCGTTTTCTCGACCTCGCTACCGAGGTCGATGTCGACTGTATCAGCGACGGCGAGCGGGTCCTTATCGGCGGCATCATGGAGCACATCGAGCAGGCAGGTGTTCACTCGGGTGATTCTGGTTGCTCGCTACCACCGTTCTCACTGTCGGCAGAAATCCAGAAGGAACTCGAGGAGCAGGTCGTCAAGCTCGCGAAGGGTCTCAAGGTACTGGGGCTGATGAATACGCAGTTCGCGATCCAGGGGGATGTCGTTTATTTGCTCGAAGTTAATCCGCGTGCTTCGCGAACGGTACCGTTCGTTTCCAAAGCAACCGGGGTGCCGCTTGCAAAAATAGCGGCGAAGGTCATGGTGGGTGAGACCCTTGCGAAACAGGGTTTTGTCGACCAACGTGTACCGGACTATTTCTCGGTCAAGGAATCTGTATTTCCATTTATCAAATTCCCGGGCAGCGATCCGATCCTTGGGCCGGAAATGAAATCGACCGGCGAAGTAATGGGCGTCGGCCGGACGTTTGGGGAGGCATACGCGAAGGCCCAACTTGCCTCAGGCGTAATTTTGCCACGGCAGGGTACCGCGCTCCTCAGCGTGCGCGAGCGCGACAAGGAGTCGTCAATCGAACTTGGCAAGTTATTGCATGACATGGGCTTTGATATTGTGGCAACGCACGGGACGGCCGAGTCCCTGGCGAAAGCTGGTGTATCATGCCGACGCGCGAACAAGGTTCGCGAGGGGCGCCCGCATATCGTGGACATGATCAAGAACGGTGAGATCGACCTGATCGTCAATACGACAGAAGGCAAGCAGGCGATTAACGAGTCCGTTTCGATTCGGGCCGAGGCGGTGCGCAAGGGCGTGACCTATTACACGACGCTCGGGGCCGCGATAGCGACCTGTCGGGCGATCGAACACCTGGACGATGGCGACGTCAATCGCCTGCAGGATTTGCATAATGAGGTGGTGGCATGAGCAAGGTGCCGATGACGGTTCGAGGCCATGAGCTGCTGCTTGCGGAGCTAAAAAAACTGAAGGGCGTCGACCGTCCTGCGGTGATCAAGGCGATCGCCGAAGCGCGCGCGCATGGCGACCTGAAGGAGAACGCCGAATACCATGCCGCGAAGGATCAGCAGGGTTTCATCGAGGGACGTATCAAGGAGATCGAGGGCAAGCTCTCGCACGTGCAAGTCATAGACGTGACGACGATCGATGCTCGCGGCAAGGTGGTATTCGGCTCGACTGTCGAACTTATCGACGAAGAGACGGGTAAGGAAATCACCTACAAGATCGTTGGCCAAGACGAAGCCGATATCAAGAATGGCATGCTGTCGTTCACGTCGCCGATTGCACGCGCGCTGATCAGCAAGAACGAGGGTGACGTTGTCGAGTTCCAGGCACCCGATGGTCTGAAGACCTACGAGGTTGTTGAGGTCCGCTACGAGTAGGCGCGGACAGCTTGCTAACGGGACGGCAGTCGAACGCGTTGCTCGAGTTTCTTGTTCAGGTTTGGCCGGTAAAGCAAGGCGACGTTGCCGATTCGCTGGATCAGGTTCGCAGCATTGTCAGAGCATAATTTCTCAATGATCTCATCACGCGCCGCCCTATCGTCCACACGCACCCGTACCTTGATGAGTTCGTGGTGGTTCAGGGTCAATTCGTACTCGGCCAGCACGGAGTCGCTCAGCCCGGAGTCGGCAACGATAACCACCGGTTTTAACGCGTGGCCGAGGCCGCGAAGATGCTTCTTCTGGGATTCGCTAAGTTTCATGGGCGCGCAGTGTAACAGCGCGTCGACGAGGATTCCCATGGCTTTCGTCGGCAGGCCATGAGTGGTCCGCGCCGCAGCGGGGGCAGCTGGTATGAACGTCAGCAGCGTGACCCGTACGTGCAGCAGGCCCGCAAGGACGGGTGGCGTTCTCGCGCTGTTTACAAGCTCGAGCAAATTGACAAGAAGGAGCGCCTGCTGAGGCCGGATATGGTCTGTGTTGACCTCGGCTCGGCACCGGGTAGCTGGAGCCAGTACGTTACGAAAGTCCTCAAAGGGCGGGCGCGTATTGTCGCCATTGACCTCCTGGCAATGGATTCGCTGCCGGATGTCGAGTTTATCCAGGGGGATTTTCAGGATGAGGCCGTCTTTGCGAGTTTTCTGGAGGTCATCGGAGATGGC
>CAYTTZ010000307.1:0-2635 GCA_964440945.1 uncultured Woeseiaceae bacterium | reverse complement strand
CCGAGCAGGTCTCTCGTTCTGCGGGTATCGTCGAGGGTGTTGTCCATCTCGCGGCTAAGGTACGAGGTGATAGAGGTAATCGAGTACCGGTCGAGTTCGTAGTCGAACTGCAGGGACGTCAGCAACATCTCATCTTCGAACTCGTCATTGAGGAATTTCGCATTCTGCCGCTCGTCCGTGATGATGAACTGGCTGTTGCTTTCGGTCGGCAGCGCCAGGTCATAGCCAGAGCCGGTGGTGATCTCCGCCGGGTCGCCAAGCCGCTGCTCCTGGGGGCGCCCGTCCGACTCCGAACGCTGATACATCAGGGTAGCTTTCGCGGTCAGCGAATCGGTGGCCGACCACAGCCCCGTGAGGCGACCGCCGAGGATGTTTTCGTCATCGTAGTCCTCCTCGCCTGTAAAGACGTTGTCGACGTAACCGCCGTTGGCAATGTTGAAGCCGAGGGCACGGATCGCGAAGCGATCGCTCACGGGCATATTGATGACGCCGTGCCCCGTATAGCTGGGACTACCGTCCGCGGTGGCGAAGGTGGACAGGTTGATGGATGCGGTGAAGGCATCCGTTCTGGGATCGTTCGGGATCAGGCGGATAGCGCCGGACATGGAGCTCGCGCCGAAGAGCGTGCCCTGCGGTCCACGCAGAACCTCTACTCGATTGAGATCGAAGAGGCCCGCGTCGGGATTGAAGCCGGATGTGCTGATCGGCGTCTCGTCGAAATACAGCGAGACGGTAGATGGAATGTTCGGGTTCGCGTGATTAAGACGCGCCGCCGTAATGCCGCGCATGGATAGCTGGGCCTGGCCAACACCGGAGCTGTTTGCGGAAAGGCCGGGCACCTGGCGCATGTAGTCAGCGAAACCGGTAGCTGCCGTTTCGGTAAATGCTTCGCCGTCGAGCACCTGTATGCTGCCCCCGATGTCCTGAACGGATTCGGCGCCGCGCTTTCTGGCGGTCACGACGATCTCTTCCGTAGGCGCTGCCCCGTGCGCCGTAGTCGAGATGCCGTTCTGTAGTACTACAACCAACGCGAAGAGACACAGATATCGCCAGTCCAAAGCTCGATGCATCGGCTTTTCCTTGTTTGAAAATGGGTATGAAGTTGTGTATTAGCAGATCTGATGCTGCTCCAAGTGTACCCGATGGCAGAATCATCCGCGAAAAATACCTGATAATGCAGCCATCTGTGCGCCGAAGAGCAAACAGTCCCCACCGAAAAAATCCGCGAGACCGACATTAGAGGTAAATTGCGGGCGCATGTTTGCGGCGCCCTGATTTCAAACCCGATAGCCTGTTTGCAGGGCGATGCCATGCCCGGGAATGTGGGAAGAAATTGGTGGGCCCGCCAGGAAAGGAAGCAGTTTGAGGGAGATTAATGACAACGAAGATCGTTGATTAGATGGTGGCCAGGGGCGGAGCGGTTCGCTTCGCGAGCCACGACGCCGAAGGCGCCCGCAGGTGCGAGTCAATCAACCACCCACACGCGGATTTTCAGTTAACAGATTTCACGACCCAACGTGACTCAAGGTATCCCAAGAGCACCTTTGGCAACGGACTCTTAACACCGTAGGTTACCTTGACTGACGGTAGTTGATGCTGGTTTGGGCCCCAAGGTAGGCACTGTCAGAACTTCCGCGCAGACGCTCAAGAGTCTTCGCCCTACTCGCACTCGAAATCATCATTGCCAATCGCACGACAGAATTTTGGCCAGCCTAATTCACGCCAGGCGTTTGGCAAATTATGGTATTTGAGCAAATCCGTACTCGCAGGCTGTTACCTGGTGCAAGCGTCCGGCAAGGTCAGTAGCGGATCCGTGTCATCCGACATGCTCACAACCACGACCTCGTTTGAATAGAGTTCCTCTGGCTCGTTGGTCGCCGAATCATCGCGTTTCTTTTTCAGGAAGGAGCCGCCCAATTTTGCGCCGAGTCCACCGAGACTGGTTGGAATATCTTCACCTTCAGCTTCGTCTTCCGCTTGCGCCTGTTCTCGAACACGCGGGTCCGGCACTGTCGAAAGCCGCATGCTGGTGCGTAGCATTGTGCCGTCCATTTCGGACTCTTTCGAGCGCAACTCCGTCATCACCTTCTGCAGCGCCGGGCTGCCTGCCAAAATCTTGACGAGGTTGTCGCCCATGCCGGTCATTTCCCCGATCAGCTTGCCCCATTTCTCGTTCCAGGCCTGCATTTGGGTCCATGCAGCCGTTTTTTCGCCAATGACGAACGTCGTATCCAGAATACCCCCGCCCTCTTCGACCGGCAGACCTGGCCGATGGGCAATCGCTTCGAATTGAAATACATCGCCTGTCATACCGGCATGCGTTTCCTGCTCGCCAGTCTCCCGAAAATTTAGCGTTACTTCATACTCGAGCGCCGGTGAAGTGTCGTCAGTTTCCTCGGCCGGTTTTCCACCTTCGCCGAAAAACGGCAGATCATTAATCGCCGCAAGTTGCTCGCGGAACTCATCGAATGTGGTCGCCTGGCACTTCTTTGCCTTGCCCTTACGGTTAACGGAGTATCGCCAGATCATCTGTTCAGCCAAATCGATGACTTCGATATTCTTTCCCGTTTTTGTCGCTTTTCGATCGCCGCCCACCGCTGCCCGAATTTCAAGGCCATCTTTCGCCGCCTTGCCG
>CAYTTZ010000306.1:0-2683 GCA_964440945.1 uncultured Woeseiaceae bacterium | reverse complement strand
CCTTCATCATGGTCGCCTTTACGTGCAGTGAAAACATCACCCCGGTCTGGTAGGCGTCTTCCATCTGCTCCTCGTAGAAATCGCAGAGCGCCTTCTTGCTCATGAACATGCTATCGATGACTTCGTCTTTTTCGAGGGTGACCTTGTCTTTGAGCACGATCGTCTTGCCGCTACTGGTCACCAGGTCCATGGAGACCTCGCAGGCCTTGCCCAGGGTCATGGTTTTCTCGCTCGAGTAGAAGTCGCCACCGTGCATGTGCGAGACGTGGGTGCGCGAGGCCTGGCTCCATGGCTCCATCGAATGCGGGTGCTTCTGGGCAAATCGCTTGACCGCCGGCGGCGCGCGACGGTCCGAGTTGCCCTCGCGCAGGACCGGGTTTACAGCACTTCCAAGGGCTTTGCCGTAGCGCTGCCTGAGTGCCTTTTCTTCGTCGGTCTTCGGATCGTCCGGGAAGTCCGGAATCTTGTAGCCCTTCGACTGCAGTTCAGCAATGGCCGCATTGAGCTGCGGCACCGAGGCGCTGATGTTGGGCAGCTTGATGATGTTGGTGTCCGGGAACTGGGTCAGTCGGCTAAGTTCGGCGAGATTGTCCGGTACTTTCTGCTCGTCGCTGAGGTATTCGGGGAACTCGGCGAGGATTCGCGCTGCCACCGAGATGTCGCTCTTGGCGATCTCGATACCGGCCGGTGCGGTGAACGTGCGAATGATCGGCAACAGCGAGCAGGTTGCGAGCAGGGGCGCTTCGTCCGTGAGTGTATAAATGATCTTCGAATTCTTCGTGTTCAATTGTCGATTCCCATTGAGTTCTTTTATGTAGAAGTATTAATTTTATTTTCAGTAATTTAACTACTTTATTTAAAGTTATTTCTAATTGATGAAAAAGCGTTCTACGGTCGATATCTCCAAACAACTTCGCGCATCATAGCAAGTCCGGCCTCGCGAAATTTCGGCGGACAGTTGTCCATATCGTCATAGGCATCGACACGCCTTAGTTCGGGCCACAAATCGAGCATCGCCGTTTCTGGAATGGAGAACGGCGGCCCGTTCGCAACCGACTGGTCGTATTCGACGCTGATGATCAGCTTGACGGCGTGCGCACTCAGCAAAGACTGGCTATGCCTGACATAGGCTTCGCGAATCTCCGGCGATACGGCCACGAGCGCGCCTCGATCGTAATAGGCATCAAACGTTGCGAGATCATCGCTGAGCGAAAAGCCGAAATAATCGCCACAGTAGATCGTAACGCTTCCGTCGTCTGCCACGTACGCCGGCAACTCGCCGTCGACTCGCGAGTACGCAACGCCGTTTTCTTCAAAGAACGCCTTTGCAGCGATTTCGGAGAGTTCTACCCCGACCACCTCGTTGCCCTCGCCCGCAAGCCACAAGAGGTCTTTCGACTTGCCGCACAGTGGCACCAGCACGCGCCTTCCGGATGCCTCCCAGTACTTGCGAAGGCTCCTGTTGCCATCGGCTTCGTGCCAGCCGATGCGGCCAATCTGCCAACGCTCCAGCCAGCCGTCATTCATGAACCGCACCCTTACTCTCTGACAGTATCGCTGCCGCAGCGACGAGCACGTCCCCGCAATCCGCCTCGACCTTGAGCACGGCAATATCGTCGGCGCGCGTCTTCCCGTGGTTGATGATCGCGATCGGCTTGCCCTGCTCTGCCGCCTGGCGCGGAAAACGGTACCCGGAAAACAGCATCAGTGAGGAGCCGACCACGAGCAACGCATCCGCACGTTCGACGGCCGCCGAGGCATCCTGCACGCGCTCCCTGGGCACGTTTTCGCCGAACATGACAACGTGCGGTTTCACGATTCCCGCGCAGATCTTGCAGCCGGGGACCTCGAAAGCATCGTGGCTGTTGTCGGCGAGTTCGGCATCGCCATCGGGTTTCAGGCGAAACACCTCGGCATGCCAGTCCGGGTTCGCGTCTTTCAGGGCCTGCTGGAATTCCAGACGGCTATAGGTTGCGTTACAGCCGGTACAGCGCACCTTGCTCAAGTCGCCGTGCAGATCGATGACACGGAGACTTCCCGCCTCGCTGTGCAGCCGATCGACGTTTTGCGTGATCAGCGTGTCGACCTTACCACTGGCCTCGAGACCCGCCAGCGCATAGTGCGCCGCGTTCGGACGGGCCCTGGAGAAACGCTGCCATCCAACATAACTCCGCGCCCAGTAGCGTTTGCGGGAATCAGCGTTCTTTACAAAATCCGGGAACTGGATGGGTTGGGCGTGCTTCCAGTCCCCGTTCCGGTCCCGGTAATCGGGTATTCCCGAGGACGTACTGACACCCGCGCCACTGACCACGGCGACCGACCCGTTTTCGGCCAGGAAATCGGCCAATTGCCTGCTTTGCTGCTCCATTGGGGGCATTGCAGCATCGTCACCAGACCGGCGTCAAACGGAACGGCTTTGGCAGGCGACACTCGAGGTCAAGAAATCGAACGCGTTCAGGTCGTTATGTTGCCTTCTTAAGTTGGCAAAGCAGGTTGCCAACGCCAATAAAGTGGCATAGGCTGCCGATATATATGCGTTCGTATTTATTCATGTAGTAGGGGGAGTAAAGATGTCCAGATTGACCCAATACCGGGGGATCCTCGGAATTGTTGCGGCAACGCTCGTAACACCCGTTGTCGCACAGGATGACGTGTCATTTCTTGACGAAATCGTCGTAACGTC
>CAYTTZ010000305.1:0-2725 GCA_964440945.1 uncultured Woeseiaceae bacterium | reverse complement strand
CTTCGTCAGTAAGGGTGCGGGATGTTTCCTGTAAAATCAAGCCTATTGCGACGCTTTTTCGCCCAGCTTCTATTCCCGTACCTTTGTAAATGTCAAAAATCCTGACACCTTTGATCAACTTCGGATCCGCGGATGCAACGGTTTCCACCAGGTCATTCGCCGATATGTTGTCGTCGACAATCACCGCAAGATCACGGCGGATCGCAGGAAACTTGGAAATAGCCGTTGCCACCGGCGAGGCTGTTGCCAGCGATTTCTCGGCATCCAGTTCAAAGAGATAAACCGGTCGCCTCAGGTCATAGCGTTTTGCGAGACTTGGGTGCAGTTTCCCAACTACGCCAATTGCTTCACCGTTGCGGCGAATTTCCGCGGCCTGGCCCGCTTGCAGCGCGACGTGCGTTACCGGCACGAAGCTCAGCTCGCTCGCAGCAGCGCCAAGCAAGAGCAAAACCTCTACATCCGCCTTTATGTCAAAGAAGTCCGCGTTCTCGCCCTTGCTACTCCACTGCTCCGGTGCAACAGCGCCAGTAACCAGACCCGCGATACGGACGACTTCCGAGTGATCGCCAACGCTACCGTGAAAGGATTTGCTGGCCTCGAAAATTCTCACCCTGTCCTGCTGACGGGCAACGTTTGCCGACGCCGCAGCGACCATTCCTGGCCACAGCGATGCGCGCATCACTGACATCTCGGAAGAGATCGGGTTGCTCAGAACCAGATCGGATTCGTTGCCGGTGAATGCCTTGTTCGCCTCTGCATCGATGAAGCTGTATGTAATGACTTCCTGATAGTCACGAGCGATCAGGACCTCAGCAGCACGCTCCAGTTCGATGCGGGTCTCGGTGACGGTCTCGAGCGGCGACTGCGCAAATGCGGTTGTCTCGGGAATGGAGTCGTAACCATGTATGCGCGCCACTTCCTCGATAAGGTCCGCTTCAATCGATATATCGAAGCGGTGACTTGGCGGTGTTACGTTCCAGTCGTCGCCAACGATCTCTACGTCCAGCTCCAGTCCTTGCAGAATCGTTGTTACCGTCTCTTTATCAACCTCAAGTCCTAGCAGGCGCGTCAGCCTGTCTTTGCGCAGGAGAATCGCGCTACGCTGCGGCAAGTATTCTTCGGCTGATTCCACGACCAGTGGTCCGGCTTCGCCGCCGGAGATCTCCAGCAACAGCTGCGTTGCGCGTTCGACTGCGCGGCCCTGCCCGTCCGGATCCACGCCCCGCTCGAATCGCAGGGATGCGTCTGTGTGCATTCCGTAGGCGCGAGCCCGGCCAGCCATGAAATCGGGCGGCCAGTACGCAGCCTCGAAGAACACGTCGGTCGTATCGTCAGACACCGCAGTGCTCAGCCCGCCCATGATGCCGGCCATGCCGATGGGGCCGCTGTCGTCAGTAATAATCAGCGTATCGTCGTTCAGTGCCAGCTCTTTGCCGTCGAGCAACGTGACCCGCTCGCCGGCCTTTGCGAGGCGCGGTCGAATCGGCCCGTTGAGGCGCTGGCCGTCATACGCATGTAACGGCTGCCCCAGCTCCAGCATGACGTAGTTTGTTATGTCCACGACCGGCGAAATAGCACGCAATCCTGCTCGACGGAGTCGTTCCGTCATCCAGACGGGGGATTGGGCATCGGGACGAATACCACGGATAAGGCGCCCGGCGAATCGCGGGCAACCCGCTGGTTCCACCAGTTCGACGGGCTGCACATCCTTGATACTTGCCGCGACCGGCTCCAATACCGCTGACTTCAGCGCGGCGCCGGTCAGTGCCGACACGTCGCGGGCGATTCCGAGCACGCTGAAACAGTCGCCACGATTTGGCGTCAGGTCAAGATCGATGACGGCGTCCGGCAAAGCCAGGAAATCCACCAGGCTCGATCCCACCGGCGCGTCCTCGGGCAACTCAATAATGCCGTCCGACTCATCGCCCAGTCCGAGCTCCGTCGCTGAACACAGCATGCCGTTGGAGATCACGCCACGAATCTTGGACTTACGAAGCTTCAGGCCGTTTGGCAGCTTCGTTCCGGGTTTCGCCAGCGGGCTTTTCATGCCTTTCCTGACGTTGGGAGCACCGCAAACCACATCGACAACGACGCCGCTGCCGTCAGACACCTTGCAAACGCTGAGTCGATCGGCGTCAGGGTGTTTACCGCACTCGATTACCTCGGCAATTACGACCGCAGCGATACCATCGCCCTCTATCGTAATACCGTCGACTTCGTGGCCAAGCATCGTTAGCTGGTGGCCCAGCGCTCCCGTATCGAGCTCGGGATCAACCCATTCGCGTAACCAGGATTCTGCAATCTTCATCGCGCTTACCTGAACTGCCGAAGAAAGCGGAGGTCGTTCTCGAAGAACGTCCTGAGGTCGGTAACGCCGTAACGCAGCATCGCGAGCCGCTCGATGCCGATGCCGAACGCATAGCCGGTGTACTTCTCGGAATCGACGCCCGCACTTTCAAGGACGTTTGGATGAACCATGCCGCAGCCCAGGATTTCGAGCCACTTGCCCTCGCCCCAGGTAACGTCAACTTCCGCGGAAGGCTCCGTGAACGGAAAATACGACGGTCGGAAACGCAGCTCGGCTTTACGCTCGAAAAAAGCCTCAACGAACTGGTGCAAAATCGCTTTCAGATTCGCGAAACTGACGTTCTCATCGATGACCAGGCCCTCGACCTGGTGGAACATCGGCGTGTGCGTCTGATCCGAATCACAGCGATATACGCGG
>CAYTTZ010000304.1:0-2743 GCA_964440945.1 uncultured Woeseiaceae bacterium | reverse complement strand
GAGTACCCCTCCGCGCGTACGCAAGCCGGGCATTGTCTAATTACCCTGCCTTACTGTCAACAGCTAAACGGCTGATTCTTTATATTTCTGCCAAGCTCGAGAACTTCGCCCAAACCCTTGGCCGGCGGGGCTTTGCCAATGACTCAGGCCTTTCGGGCCCAATGCCAGGGCTCAAATACGAAACCGAAGGGATTATCCCGCGGATAGGTCATCGAAAAACCGAAGCGGGCGGCATTCGCCGACAGCCAGCGGAACGCGTCGGAAGCTTCGAATTCCTCGGTCAGAGGGCGCGACCCGGGCGTCGCGATATCCACCGCCCTGCCCGTGTGGTGTTCGCTGTATCCAGGCGCCGCGCTCACTGTCAAAATATCGCTAACTAACTGACCTGCATTGATTTTCTTCCGAATCAAGCGGGCCTGGTACTCAATCCCGCGGAATCCCGACACGATCAGAAGCGTGACGCCGTCAGCGGCTGCCGCATCGACCATCTCTGTCCATTTGCGCGCGGTCTCAGGCGTCAGGCGCTGCATACGACCCACCAGGTTGGGCCCTGCGTCGACGAGATCGACGGCCTCCTCGAACGCTGGCTTGCCGTCGGCCTGGCCGTAGTCGTCGGGAATGCCGAGTTCCTGGTGAAGTTCGCGTAGCATAGGATTGATTCTCTCACGTACTGCGGAATTGTCTCAAAGGGCTTCGCAGACAACAGATTCAGGATGTATGAGCGAAGACCGTATTTACAAGTCCGATGTGGGTGGCGAGCCGTTTCGCTTCGATGACAAGGTCGCGCGGGTCTTCCCGGACATGCTGCGGCGCTCCATACCGGGTTATGCCGCCTCGCTGGAGGCAATCGGCTCGCTGGCCGCCCGCTATGTTCGCGCTGGCACCAATTGCTATGACCTCGGCTGCTCCCTGGGCGCAGCGACGATCGCCATGCGCCAGGGCATTCGCGAGGCAGGCTGCCGCATTGTCGCTGTCGACACGTCAGCGGCGATGATCGAGCGATGCAAAGAGGTTGTCGGTGAGAATACGAGCCCGACGGACCTGATGACCGATGTTGATTTCGTCCTGGGCGATATCCGTGACACAGATTTCGTGAATGTGTCCATGGTTGTCCTGAATTACACGCTGCAATTTGTCGAGCCGGCGGATCGGGATGTGCTATTGCACAAAATCTGCGCGAGCATGAACGAAGGCGGCATCCTGGTGCTATCGGAGAAGGTGGTCGACGAAAACCCGAATATGGAATCGCTGCTGGTCGACCTGCATCATGAACACAAACGTCGTAACCACTACAGCGCCCTCGAAATCAGCCGCAAGCGCGCTGCCCTGGAAAACGTGCTCATTCCCGAGACTGTCTCGACGCACCGCGCTCGCCTGAAACAGGCCGGCTTCTCGCACTCGGCGGTGTGGCTGCGTTACTTCAATTTTGTCTCCATCATAGCCCTGCGGTAACGATGCAGGACCTGATCGACAGTGACGCCCTGGCCGCCCGGCTGAACGCATTGGGTCTCTCGCACTGGCCTGGGGTGTTGGATCCGCTATTGCGGGAGCGCATGAGTGGCAAGGCGCACGGCGACTACCAACGCTGGCACGCGACGGTCAGTTCATTGTCAATGGCTGATCCTGGCGCCGAGGAACTGAAGCAACGCTTGCTGTCGCTTGCTCCATGGCGCAAGGGTCCGTTCCAGGTTGGCGACGTCGAGATAGATGCCGAATGGCGCAGCGACCGCAAGTGGGGGCGACTCGCGGACAAGATTCTCCCGCTCGACGGGCGCAGGGTGCTCGACGTGGGCTGTGGCAACGGTTACTACGCCTTGCAGATGCGAAAGGCCGGTGCACAAGTCGTGATCGGCGTTGACCCGACGTTACTCTATGTAATGCAGTTTCTTGCCGTCAACGCCTTCGAGCGAGATCTAAACACGTTTGTGCTGCCACTCCGGCTCGAGGAATTGCCGGACACCCGAAACGTATTCGACACGACGTTCTCGATGGGCGTGCTTTATCACCAACGCTCGCCTGTCGATCACCTGAGAAAGCTTCGCACGACGTTGCGCCCGGGCGGACAGCTGGTGCTTGAGACCATTTACGTTCCCGGTGAGGAATCCTGTGCCTGCACGCCTCGAGAGCGTTACGCACGCATGCGGAATGTCTGGCTGTTGCCTACAATTGCCGAGTTGAATACCTGGCTGACCCGCTGCGGGTACAGGAATATCGAGATCCTCGATCGCTCCGCTACGAGCGTCGAAGAGCAGCGGACGACAGAGTGGATGCCGTTCGAATCGCTCGCCGAAGCCCTCGACCCGGACGATTCGACGAAAACCGTGGAAGGTTGGCCGGCGCCCCACCGCGTCGTCGTTACCGCACTCAGCCCTTAAGCAAGCATGGCGATGCCTCGGGCACCGTCGCCTTTGACGGTGGCGCGGCGCTCCGCCGAGTTACTCGCGGCCGGGACATCTGCCGGCGAGACAAGCGGCGAACGCAAGCCCGCTCCGCCCGCGGAAAGCGAGGAGATCCACTGCTGAAGCCTGCATTGCCCCCGGATGGGGTCTATCCGCGAGCCGCAGCGGGACACACCTGTTTGACGAGGCGTTGCTCCGCCTGTAATTTCGGTTAAAACAGAAATAAGAGAAATTTCCGATGCAGATGACACCGGCAGTCGAGAAGTACGTCCTGCACTGGGGCGAAATGGGCACGCGCTGGGGCACCAATCGGACGGTCGCGCAAATCCAGGCCCTCCTCTACC
>CAYTTZ010000303.1:0-2776 GCA_964440945.1 uncultured Woeseiaceae bacterium | reverse complement strand
GCGGATATCCGGCGAGCTACGCGAAGGGCGTGACTATCTCCGGCCTTGACGCTGCCGACAGCGAGACGCAAAAGGTCTTTCATGCCGGTACTGCTATCGACGGCGATGCGGTGACCACGAACGGCGGCCGTGTACTCTGTGTTGTTGGGCTGGGTGACACTGTCGCCGCTGCGGCGAACAGTGCGTATGAGGCCGTTGACAAGATCGATTGGCAGGACGTCTATTGCCGCCGCGATATCGGGCATCGTGCCATCGCGAGAGAAGGCTGACGCCCGTGCTAACGACGGCCGAAGCACGCGAAGCGATATTGTCGGCTATGCCGACCCTGGCCGCTGAATCAACTGCACTGGGTGAGGCAAACGGTCGCGTACTTCGCCAGGTAATTTGCGCCGAAAGGGACCAACCGCCGTTCGACCGCGTCATGATGGACGGCATTGCGATTGCCTTCGCCGACTTCGACAATGGTTTGCGACGATTCCCGATCCAGGCGACGCAGTCCGCGGGCGACGCTGCGCTGGAATTGCAGCCTGGTCGATGCATCGAAATAATGACCGGCGCCTCGCTGCCGAGGGACGCCGATTGCGTTATTCCCGTGGAGCGCATTTCTGTTGTGGATAGTAGAGCGACGGTTGCCGCGGATTACACGGCCGAGTCCCGCCAGTTCATTCACGCGCGCGCCTCCGACCATGCGGCTGGCGCAGAATTATTGACGCCTGGCAAGAGGGCTTCACCGCTCGATATCGCGATTATCGCGTCCTGCGGCCTCACTGACGTAAAGGTTAGCCGCAAGCCGGTAGTTCGCGTGATTTCGACCGGTAACGAGCTCGTCCCCGCCGGCAAACCGATAGCGCCGCACCAGGTTCGCATGTCGAACGGGCCAGCCATGCAGGCCATGCTGAGTGCGCACGGCTTTTCAGACTGTGCACACGACCACCTGGTTGACGAACCGGACTTGATGCGCGAACGCATTGCAGAACACCTCGGGTCGGCCGACGTGCTGATCCTGAGCGGCGGCGTTTCGATGGGAAAAGCGGACTACGTTCCCGAGGTTCTCGCCGAACTCGGCGTCAAGGTCATCTTCCACAAGGTCAGCCAGCGTCCGGGTAAACCCATGTGGTTCGGCATGGGCCCAGAAGGCCAGGCCGTATTTGCCTTGCCGGGCAACCCTGTCTCTGCCCTGGTCTGCTGCCGCCAATACGTTATTGCCGGGCTCAAGGCCGCATCGTCAATGACAACACAACCACCGGAATTCGCGTCGCTCGCCGCCGACATCCGCTTTGTGCCCGACCTGACCTGTTTTCAGCCCGTGCGCCTGCTGTCGAGTGCGGCCGGGCAGGTGTTGGCGATACCAGTAAGGACCAACACCTCGGGCGACTTCACCGCGCTGTCCGCAACGGACGGTTACGTAGAACTGGCCAGGGGACAGGACGACTTCCCGGCAGGTACGCCCGTGTTTCTGCACCGCTGGTAGGCGCAACGATTAACCTTGCAGGCTGCGAGCCCGTGCCAGATACTCGGTAGCTATGATTTCGCCAACCGACGCTCTGGCTGCACTCCGTGAAGGTAATCGGCGCTTCGTTGCTGGTGAAATAGACGCCGAGTCTATCGCCCGACGCGCGCACCAGGTTGGCATGTCCGGTGGGCAGAATCCTTTCGCGATCATCCTCGCCTGTTCCGATTCACGAGTGCCGGTCGAGCTGGTATTTGACCAGGGCTTCGGCGACCTGTTCGTCATCCGCGTCGCTGGTAACGTCGTGGCGCCCTCGCAG
This sequence comes from uncultured Woeseiaceae bacterium, assembly GCA_964440945.1. Classification (GTDB taxonomy): domain Bacteria; phylum Pseudomonadota; class Gammaproteobacteria; order Steroidobacterales; family Woeseiaceae; genus UBA1847. The sequence goes on along the minus strand of CAYTTZ010000303.1, from coordinate 1,007 downwards.
GTCGGCAGCATTGAATTCGCAGCTAGTCAGTTTGGAACGCAACTCGTCGTTGTCCTCGGCCATTCGAATTGCGGCGCTGTCGTTGCCACGCTCAAGGAACTCTCGCTTGAACAGACGCACCGCTCACCGAACCTGCGTGCGATCGTGGACCGCGTTCGCCCCGCAGTCGAGCCAGTAATCGCCGCAAATGCGGGTAGTGACGAAGAGACGCTGACAGCGGCGGCGGTGCGCGCCAATATCCTGGCGTCTGTGGAAAGACTCTCGCATGGCTCGCTCATCCTCGAGCAGCTGATCAACACGGGTGACCTCGCCATCGTCGGCGCGGAGTACTCGATTGAGACCGGGACCGTCGAATTTCTCGACAGGAATCAGGGAAAACAAGAGCCGTGATCGAGGGTGGCTGTTTCTGCGGAAACGTCCGCTACGAGGCCATGGGACCTGAGAAGTTTGCCTGTCTGTGTCACTGCGAGAGCTGCCAGCGTGCGGCCGGTGCACCGGTAGTTGCCTGGGCAACGTATTCGCGTAACAGTTTCAGGGTAACGCGCGGCGACATGCATTGGCACCACTCCTCACCGGGTGTCACACGTGGCATCTGCACGAACTGCGGCACCTCGATCACTTACGAAAACGAGAACCGTACGGGCGAGATCGACGTCACCCTCAACAGTCTCGACGAGCCGGGTCAGCCGGTGCTGCGCGCCCACATCTGGACCGAGGACAAGCAGCCGTGGCTCACGATTGATGACGCGCTGCCGATCTACGCAAAAAACGCAGGCTAGTGTCCTGTTGGACGGGATGTTTGCGCGTCACGGAGCTCCACCAAAGTCCGATTTTGACCTCGACGGCGTAGCCGACCGAATTCTCAGTTTTGCCACGATACTGTGGTTCTGGTTGTTGATTCCCGGCTTCCTCCAGAAATACTGGCTGCCCTACCTGCCTGTTATCGTCGCACCAGAGGTCTATCTGAACATCATCCGAATACGCTACCAGCGCTTCGACGTTCCATA
>CAYTTZ010000302.1:0-2777 GCA_964440945.1 uncultured Woeseiaceae bacterium | reverse complement strand
ATGAACACGGTGGCGTGTGCGGATTGCCACAACAGCCATGTCGAACGCGACCCGGTATTGAGTACCGCGACGCAGGCCGAGGTGTGCTTCGACTGTCACCAGCAGCAACGCACGCAGGCGATGAAGCCTTATGCTCATCCCGTAAGACACGGCAAGATGGACTGCAGCAGCTGTCATAGCACGCATGGCAACACGACAGATGGCATGTTGGCCCGCACGACGCTCAATGACACTTGTTATGACTGTCACGCGGAAACGCGCGGACCCTATCTTTGGGAGCACGCACCTGTCGCCGAGGACTGCGGCAACTGTCACGATCCGCACGGCTCGAACTACCCGGGCATGCTGAGCATGCGTGCACCGACGCTGTGTCAGAGCTGCCACTCACAGGATGGTCACCCGAGTCTGCCGCAGGATGAACGCGGCTTGCCATCCGGCGTCCCGTCACAGTTTCTTTTGGGTCAGTCCTGTCTCAATTGCCACGACCAGGTTCATGGTTCGAACCACCCGTCGGGCTCGAAGTTGATGCGTTAGGAGCTTGTCGTGATGAAACCAGGAACAAAACGATTCTCTAGAAACCTTATCGCACCACTGGTACTGCTGACGCCTGCGATCGCACTCGCGCAGGTCGATACCAGCGACTGGAAATGCGAGTCCTGCCCGTTCGAACAAGGTTATCGTGCGGACATCGATGCGGGCGCCACCTACGTCGGCGAAGACGGCGCAATTCGATTTGGTAACGCAACCGGCTACGACGACAAAGGCGGTTTCGTCAACGTGGATGGCCAGGGGCGCTATGTCTCGGAGGACTATCATCTCGACTGGATGGTCGAGGACCTCGGGCTGGATTCACGCGTTTTCGAAATGGACGGCGGTAAGCAGGGTACTTTCGGTTTCCATGTCGGGTACCGCGAGCTACCTTACCGCCGCTTCGACACCACCAGGACCGTTTTCAACCCGTCGACATCGGACACGCTTACCCTGCCCGCATCGTGGATCCCGGCCGGCGTCACCACCGACATGCCGCAACTGTCATCGTCACTTCGGTCGCAAACCATCGAAAGCGATCGCCAGACCATCGATGCAGGCGCCGACTGGAAGCCGGCAAAAGCGTTCCGCGTATACGCGGACTTCCGGCGTCAGAACCGCGATGGCATCGACATAACCGGTGGCTCGAGCTTCACCCAATCGACGCTGCTGCCGCGCTGGATTGATTACGAGACCGACCAGATCGATGCAGGGATTCAATACGGCACAGACCGCGCCAGCCTGTCATTGGCATATTACGGCTCATACTTTACGAATCAGAACCCGTCGCTGACATGGGATGTCCCATTTGCGTCAAGCGCGCCCGATCAATTCGTAATGGCCACGGCTCCGGATAACGACTTTCAGCAAATCTCACTCTCAGGTGCCTATCGGTTGACCCAGTGGGACACGGTTGTGGCCTTCACCCTGGCATCCGGCAGCGGCGAGCAAAACGAATCGCTGCTTCCGTATACGAACAACACCGCTGTCAACGCGGACGCGCTGCCCGTCAGCTCTCTGAACGGCAAGGTCGATACTGCAAACTACGCCTTGACCGTAACAGCTCGACCTTTGCCCAAGGGACGAGTCAAGTTCGCGTATCGATTTGACGAGCGCGACAACAAAACGCTGCGAGCCGACTGGAACCGGGTTATTACCGACTTTTTCCCGTCCGGTGATATCGAACAGAACACACCCTACAGTTTCGAACGGTCTAAAGTCAGTCTCAGCGGCGAACTGGTCGTATGGAAAGACATCCGTGTCTCCGCCGGTGGTGAGCGCAAGGAACTGAAACGCGATTTCCAGGAAGTCGCCGAGCAGACTATCGATGCCGGCTGGGGACAGGCACGCTGGCGCCCACTTGCCTGGCTTGACCTGAAAGTTAAAGGCGGTGCGGAAGAACGCGATATCGACCGCTACGATGAGTTAGTGGCGGTCAGCCTGGGACAGAACCCGCTCATGCGAAAGTACAACCTCGCCTACCGCTACCGCAGCTATGGCGAACTGGTAGCATCGATCACGCCGGTTGATTCGCCCGTGTCACTCAGCACCACACTGCTGTACGCCGACGATCGTTACAACAAATCGCAGCTGGGCATGACGGACAGCGAAGAAGTGCGTGCAACGATCGACATCGGCTGGGCTGTTTCGGAGAATTCCTCCGTCTTCCTGGTTTACGGTCACGAAAACATCGACGCGCTGCAGCTCGGCAGCGAACAGTTCGATGTCTATGACTGGAGCGCGAAGCACGACGACACTTTAGATCACCTCGGCGCGGGATTCCACTGGCGCCAGGCCGACGGCAAGTACGACATTCGCTTCGACTTCAATCGCAGCGACGGCGAAACCACTGTCGACGTATTCAGTCTCAGCGGTGGAGAAAGTCGTTTGCCAGATCTGACTTCGACGATGGATTCGGCGAGAATCGAAACCGCGTACCGCTGGAACGAACGCGTGCATGCGACGCTGGACCTGCGTTACGAGAAATTCGAAGTCGACGATTACGCGCTGGTCTCTCCCAATACAATTCCCACCGTATTGACGCTCGGTGCCCAGCCCTATGACTACAGCGTCTGGGCGCTGGGAATCGGCATTCGGTACAACTTCGGCGGCGGCGACATCGCGCTCGCCGACTAGCCTCTACCCCCCTTGGAGGCAGGACGTTTGCCCGGTGTTCTTCACCGGGCAATTTTTAGTTTATTGAACAAGAACTCGCGAAACGGCTGTTTCATGGCCGGGTCGAGAATATT
>CAYTTZ010000301.1:0-2791 GCA_964440945.1 uncultured Woeseiaceae bacterium | reverse complement strand
GGCATGGGCGGGCTTACCACGGCCGCACTACTCAGCGAGCTGGGTAAGAAGGTGTGCGTGCTCGAGCAGCACTACACTGCGGGTGGCTATACCCACTCCTACGAGCGCAACGGCTACGAGTGGGATGTCGGCGTGCACTACATCGGGGACGTCGGTGCAAAAACCCAGACGCGCCGCATGTTCGACTTTCTTTCCTCCGGCAAGCTGGAATGGGCACCGATGGACAAGGAATACGACCGTTTCTATGTCGGCGACAAGGTCTTCAACGCAATCGCCGGCAAGCAGGCATTTCGCGACAACCTGCTGCGGCAGTTCCCTGACGAAAAGCGGGCAATCGACGACTACATGACGCTGCTTGCCAGCACCGGCAGCGCCTTGTCGGCGTTCGGGATGGGTCGGGCACTGAAGCCCTGGCAGCAAACTCTGGCAAGGCCGTACCTGAAGTGGAAAACGCCTGCTGTGTTCTTCCGCGCGACCTACGATGTGCTGAGTGAGCTCACAGACGACCAGGACCTGATCGCTGTCTTATGCGGCCAGTGGGGCGACATGGGGCTGCCGCCAAAGCAATCGACATTCATGGTGCACGCGATGATCGCGCGGCATTACCTGTACGGCGGCTACTACCCAATCGGCGGCGCCTGGAAGATCGCGGACAGCATTATTCCGAAGATCCAGAACGCCGGTGGCGAAGTATTCACCTATGCCGAAGTCGGCGAAATACTGGTAGAAGACGGCAAGGTCACCGGCGTCCGCATGAAAGACGGCCACTGCATTGATTGCCCGTGCGTTGTTTCATCGGCGGGCGTAAACAACACGTTCAGGCATCTCCTGCCGGAGGCGGTGGTTGCGAGCAGCGGCTACGAGACGAAGCTCGAACATGTGAAACCCAGTTTCGCGCACCTCGGTGTCTATATCGGCCTGAAGGGAACGGCCGAGGAACTCGGTTTGCCGAAGACGAACTTCTGGGTCTATCCAGGCGCCGACTATGACGCGGCGGTTGAGGCATTCCTTGAGGACCCACAAGCAACTTTCCCCGTGGTTTACATCTCGTTCCCATCGGCAAAGGACCCGGATTACCTGAATCGACACCCCGGCACGGCGACGATCGAGATCGTCGCGCCCGCGCCGTACGAGTGGTTTGCAAAGTGGCAGGATACGACCTGGGGCAAGCGCGGCGAGGATTACGAGGCTTTCAAGGCAGGGCTTGGCGAGCGCTTAATGGCGCATCTGTATGACAAGCTGCCGCAGCTGCGTGACAAAGTCGACTACTACGAGGTCTCGACGCCGCTCTCCACCAACTGGTTCGGCGGCTACCACCAGGGCGAACTTTACGGCCTTGCCCATACGTCGGAACGCATGCAACAGGAATGGCTGCGCCCGCAAACAAAAATTCCGGGGCTGTGGCTCACCGGACAGGACACGCTCACCTGCGGCGTTACCGGCGCGATGATGGCCGGCATGCTGACCACGACCAGCATGGTCGGTCCGCGCAAAATGGCGCCCCTCATGAAGCGCATTTACGGCTAGCGCCGTACTCGGTCTCAGGCGTGCACCACCAGCACGTCGCACGGCAGGTGGTCGAGCGTTTTCGCCGCCGTGCTGCCGAGGATACGTTGCTGCAGCCCTGAGCGCGCCAGTGCTCCCATTATGACGAGACTCGCGCCATTGGTCCGTGCGAACATCGGCAGTAATTCGTGCGTTCTTCCGGGCAGTTGATGAACGTCTTTGGCGTCGATTCCGGATTCCCTCGCCAGGCTTTCGAGCGCATCGCGATGCTCTTTCTTGATCTTTTTATCGAGTTTCGCGGTGATCAGCTTTTCTGGTTTGATTCTCCACGTTACGCGCGCGCCGATCTCCTCAAGCCTCTGGTAGCTGTGAAATAGCAACAACTTGCCACCGCACTTGTCGATGAGCTTCTGTCCGCTCTTGACGATTTCGTGATCCAGTCTGGCTGTCTTGTCGTGGCTGTGCACAGGGTCGACGGCCGCTACGACAACCGGCGAATCCTCCCAGTCGAAAGGCTTCACGAACCACAGTGGACGTTCCAGTTTGCGGATCAGCTGCCAGTCGGTATGCGCCAGCGACGCACGCTCGGAAGGGCTGTGATAGTGCGTGCCCTTTACGACGAAGTACGCGCCACAGGATTCCGCTCTTGCGACGATCGCATTCGCCTCGGGGCGCTCGGTAGACACGCTCGCATGAACGGTAACGCCCTGTTCTTCTGCCGATGCAGCCAACTGTTGCAGCATGGCCTCCTGCTCGGTCCTGATAGAGTCGGCCAGCATCTGCATCTCGAGCACATAGGCCACGCTTTCGCCAAGGTAATTCGTGGTAGGTTCGCTCAATACCAGTTCCAGTTCGCAGTCGAAGCGCTTGGCGAGCCAAGTCGCCCGCGCGACAACGATCTCCGGATTGTTGTCGAGTTCGACTACGCAAAGAATCGGGTTTGTCATGATCGTCTCCATGCAACTGTGCACTTATAGCGTAGCCGCTCGCACGCAGCGACGCACTGCGTAGAACTACGACTTCACAGCCTGTTTGCCCGGGCAAGAAAAACGCTCGGCCAGGCTGTGTTGATGGTATTTTCGGGGTCAGACGTAACCGAGCAGTCTTTATGCCAGGACCCTCCAGCACCGTATTTGCCGTGATCCTCGCAGCCGGTACGTCGTCTCGATTCGGCGCGACCAAGCAGGTCGCGAAAATCGGCGGCGTACCCATGGTGCAGCGAGCCGTACAAATGGCGACACGGGTGTGTGACGATCGCGTGATAACGGTAATCGGGCACGATGCG
>CAYTTZ010000300.1:0-2803 GCA_964440945.1 uncultured Woeseiaceae bacterium | reverse complement strand
TCCAAAATCACTACATTCGCGTTGCGCCCTTCGTGCTCCGTGTGGCATGACGCACACTTATCGCCGCTCGCATCCGGATGGAGTCCGTGATAGCCAACAGAAGAATCAATGTCGGCTGCGACGTCTTCGTGGCAATCCATACAAAGTTGACGCTGTGCGTTCTTGTCGAACATCGTATGACATGATGAGCATTCGGCCTCGACCTCAGCATGGCCTTCTATGACCTGACCTGGCATCACCAGCGTTTCGATATCCTGTGCGTGGGCGTTCGAAAATGTCAAAGCGGCAAGCATCATCGTTAATCCAACTAGACTATGTCTCCACCAGGTCATATCACTCAATCAATCTTGTTAGTACATGTGTACTGCGAGCACATGCACGAGCGCCGAAATAACCAGCAGGATGAACAGCGGCATATGAAAAACGTGCCACAGTGAGAACAGTCGCTCGTAAAAAGATATCTGGGCAACCTGGCGCATCAGCTTAACCTGCTGCGCGGCATATGCATTCGCTGTCCGCCGCAGTTTCTTCGCATTGCTGCGGACTGTTTCCGACAGTACCGCGCGAGCTCGTAGTTCGTGGCGAATCGAAAAGCGCATCTTCACTCGGACAGCGTAGTACTTCACGGACCAGTACAGGCTGCGCCTCATGCTGAGCGAGCGCGTAAACTGGTCACCCAGCACTTCAGACGAAACTGCATGCAGCTCGCCAATGAACCCGGGAAGTACTGCCGCGAGGCCCCGGCTATTGTCCAGTGACTCGGAGATCTCGACCCGAAGCTCCTCAATATTGGCGCGCTTGCCGTAGAGCCCGCGATGGATTCGGGTATAAAAATAGCGGCCAATAATGCCGCTGATGGTGACGCCGAGCATGCTGTAAAGCGCCACCTTGCTGTTCATGGCATTGACGCTGAAATTGCAGTGATAAAGAATCAGGAGTGGACCTATCAGTCCGATTAACATGTGCACGCGAAACCAGTGCTTAACCAGCCCGAGGCGCCGGAGCAAAGATGATTTCTTGCCGGACGGGTAGAGCAGCAATAGCAACATCAGGGATCCGCCGACTATTCCGAGCCAATAGCCGACGCCTTCCTCAGGGTTTATAAGCTGCTTGTCCTTCAGCAGCCAGCCTGCCAGGAGCGCCGCTACGAGAATCGAATAGCCGTACACCGCTCGGAATGATCGAGCCTTGCTTGTTTTGGAACCGGCCGGGGCCGCCTTGGGCGTCGCCGGAATATCCAGTGCTGTCTCTAACATTTGTTTTTGCCCTTATTATTCTATGATCAGGTTCAAATGTTCATTGTCCGCGACGACAATGGTCCCTGATTTTGCTTCGAGGTCTTGCAGTGCATCGGTTGCAACACCCGAACGCGAGATACGAGCTGTCACTATCACCTGCTCGTAGTTGGAAAGTTTCGTGTCAGCTGAAATCGCCTGACTGTCGTTTAGAAGGAAGTCGAGCGGTAATTCCGAAACCGGTCTCTGCAGCACAGCGACGGGCATTGGCGGCCCCTCTACGGCGCGAGCGAAAATAAAGACGGTATCGGTAGGCAGTGCGATCGCCTTTGATCGGTCGGACAGCTTCACATTGCCGAAGATCTGTGCCGCTGGAGTTTCTTCCGCCGCAATGTCCTCGGAAAGGGCTGCCAGCCCTTCGTCGTATTCTCCGAGGGCGGCGGCATGCTCATAGGCTTTGATTGCGTCTGGCGTTCTCTTCAGGTGCTGGTAGGAGCGCGCCAGGAGCAGCCAGCTCTTGCCATCATCAGGATTTTCTGCGACTCGGGCTGCGAGGCCGTCGACCATGCTCGAGACGGAGCCGACTGACTTGGGCGAGTTGCCCGAGAGGCTGCTTCGAGTGGATTTCGCCGTCGTTTCCGGCGCACCGATACTCGCCGCTTGCGGTGAGCCAACCAGCCAATAAAGTCCGCCCGCAAAAACCGGCAAAGCCAGCGCAACGCCGATAAGACCAAATCGCCGATTGCCCCGAATCAGCGGTGTCGCGACGAAGCTGAAAGCCAGCAACGCCATAGCGACTGTCGATACCCAAAATACTGCGACCATGTCTGCTCAATACCCAAGCTTGTGAGAGTCAGCGAATTGCTCCGCACATTATTAGCAACACGAAATCTGGTCAGGAAAGGTTCCAGCTTTCGCGAAGAAAAAGCCGGCTCTTTCAGGCCAGAAGGTTATAAGGCGCGCCCGCGCGAAAATCCTGGCTCCCAGTGTCTGTTTTTGAGCACCCTGAAGTAAGTGTCGCAGTTCACAGACAGCGCATATCGTGGATATTGATTACGGCAAACCTACAGGGTTGACCCCATATCGGACTGCGGGTTTTCCCTTGGTTTTTCCAGTTCTCCGTAAGCCGGATTGCAGCGAGCACGGGCTTCGGCCTGTAGCATTATGTAAAAACACCTGAAATTTCATTATTCTCGGATTCAATCCTGATAAAACCGTGAACATCTGGGCCATTGCCACCACGCAATTTCGTTCGCATCCGTCCGTACGACGAAATTGTGAGCAGAATCACACTCAAGGCGGCAGGCAGCAGTAACCTTTAGTCCTCGCTTGCGCAAAAAAGAAGAAGTCATTGAGCAATGCTCTGCAATTCCTGATCTATGCCGTTCCGGTACTGCTGATATTTCTGTGGTACCTGCGCGCGCACTCGCGCAAGGAAACGACCGGCCTCAACGCGATGAAAGCGGCAACCGAAGAGGGCATGATCGAACCGCCGACACTGCATCCGGAGATCGACCATAAGCTCTGTATCGGTTGCACGAACTGCGTGGCCGCCTGTCCGGAACAGG
>CAYTTZ010000299.1:0-2826 GCA_964440945.1 uncultured Woeseiaceae bacterium | reverse complement strand
CTATAGAGAGGAGGATGTTGAAAATGAAGTATCCGACGAGGATCTATTACACCGAGACTGACAGAGCGGAGATGTGGAATCGCTGGGAGAAAGGCGAGTCGCTTAACTCGATTGCCCGTCAAACTTCCGAAAATTTCCGAATTCGAATTGCCGATCTCAGAAAAAGCAGACGAGTCTAGCCCAGCGCCTGGTCCAGGTCCGCAAGAAGATCCTCAACGGCCTCGATACCGACAGACAGTCGGATCAGGCGATCATCGATACCCAGTTTGGCGCGCTCTTTCTCAGGGACGCTCGCATGCGTCATGATCGCCGGGTGATCGACGAGGCTCTCTACACCGCCCAGGCTCTCGGCAAGCGCGAACACTTCGCAGCTTTCGAGGAAAGCCCTGGCGTTCTCGATGTCACCCTTGATGAAGAACGTGACGATGCCGCCGAAGCCGCTCATCTGCCTTACTGCGAGTGCGTGCTGCGGATGCGACTGAAGGCCCGGATACAGGACGCTGTCGACACGATCATCCTGTTCCAGCCACTCGGCGATACGCAGGGCACTCTCGCAGTGCCGTTGCATGCGCACATCGAGTGTCTTTACGCCACGCAAAGCGAGGAAGCTATCGAAGGGGCCGGCCACTGAGCCGATCGAGTTCTGCAGGTAGCCAAGCTGCCCGGCGAGTTCCTCATTAGCGGTCGCTACGATGCCACCGACCATGTCCGAATGACCGTTGATGAACTTGGTGGCCGAGTGCATGACGATGTCGGCACCGAGCTCCAGCGGGCGCTGCAGGTACGGCGTTGCAAAGGTGTTGTCGACAACCACGATGGCGCCTTTTGCTCGCGCGAGTTTCGCGACGGCCTTGATGTCGACAATCTTGAGCAACGGGTTGGTCGGCGTCTCGATCCAGACCATGCGCGTGTTGTCCTTGAAAGCGCTCTCAACCTGGTCAAGGTCCGACAGGTCGACGTAGCTGAAAACGAGCCCGGCGCTGCGGGTTCGCACGCCCGAAAACAGGCGGCGGGTTCCCCCGTACAGATCATCCATGGCGATGACGTGATCGCCGCTGTCGATGAGCTCGAGTAGCGTACCGGTCGCCGCCATGCCCGACGCAAACGCGAAACCGTGCGTACCGGATTCCAGGTCCGCAATGCAACGCTCGTAGGCCATACGCGTCGGATTCTGCGTGCGCGAATATTCGTATCCCTGGTGCACACCGGGACTCGACTGCACGTAAGTCGATGTTGCATAGATCGGCGGCATGATCGCGCCTGTCGATGGGTCCGGGGACTGCCCCGCGTGGATCGTACGCGTCGCGAACTGCTGCTTCTTTTTGTCAGACATTCTTTTCGGCCCTTACATTTCGCGGCGGAGATAATTCAACACGTCAGATCGGGTAATCAGGCCGACGAAGTCATCATCATCCATGACAGCCGCATAAGGCTGCACGCGCAGCATCGCCACCAGGTTGTTCATGCTTTCTTTTTTGTCGAGCTTGATGAACGCCGACTCCATCGCATCTTCGACGTTTGCATTCATGAGATCCGGCTTGCCATAGACGAACTGGATAATGGCATCTTCCGTGACGACACCGACAAGCTGACCTTCGTCCATCACTGGCAGCTGCGAAAACCCTGCGTTACGCAGGCGATTGTGTGCCGTAGTCAGCACGTCGGTCGGCCCGACCGTAATGGTTGCGCGCTCACCGTGCGGTCGCCCGACGAGGTCTCGCAGATCGCCAAACTGTTCTCGCTCGATAAACCCCTGGTCTTCCATCCAGAAGTCGTTGAAGAGCTTGGAGAGGTACTTGTTGCCGGTATCGCAGGCGAACGTAACAACGGTTTTCGGCTCGGTTTGCTCGCGACAGAATTTCAGCGCTGCCGAGAGACAGGTGCCGGATGACGAGCCGGCCAGTACGCCTTCTTTTCGCAATAACTCGCGGGCTGCCGCAAACGATTCAGCGTCGCTGATCGCGTAGGCGCGTGTGACTTTGTCAAAATTGGCAATATCCGGGATGAAATCCTCACCGATACCCTCGACCAGCCAGCTGCCGCCTTCGCCGAGAACGCCCTCGTTGATGTAGTCGGTGAGCACCGAACCCACGGGGTCCGCGAGAATCAGATCGACGTCTGGCGCATGCTCAGCCAGGTACTTGCCCATACCGCTGACCGTGCCGCTCGAACCAACGCCCAACACGATCGCATCGAGTTTGCCAGCCATCTGCTCGACGATCTCCGGCGCGGTAGTCTGTTCATGCGCAAGCGGGTTGTCCGGGTTGCCGAACTGGTTGATAAAGTAGGCACCGCGCTCCTGGGCAATACGCCTGCCAAGATCCTGGTAGTACTCGGGATGTCCGCGGCCGACGTCCGATCGCGTCAGCACCACCTCGGCACCCATCGCCCGAAGGTTGAAGATCTTCTCCTGGCTCATTTTGTCGGGAAGCACCAGGATCAGGCGATAGCCCTTTTGTGCCGCGACCAGCGCCAGCCCCAGTCCGGTGTTGCCCGCCGTGGCCTCGACGATCGTATCGCCCGGCTTGATGTCGCCGCGCTTCTCCGCCTCGCTGATCATCGAGATCCCGATACGATCCTTGATGGAACCGCCCGGGTTCATCAACTCCAGTTTCAGGAACAGGCGGCACGGCCCGGTATCGATGTGTGTGACCTCAAGCATGGGGGTCTTGCCCACCATATCGAGGATATTGGAATACACGTTCATGGGCGCATCAGTTACATTGGAAAGCAACCGCGAGTGTACGCGATCGTACCGGACCAGCACTAGGGTCCTGTTTGCTTGGTTCGCTGACTCTCAGCGCTATTGGCAGCCCGTCCTGCGAG
>CAYTTZ010000298.1:0-2858 GCA_964440945.1 uncultured Woeseiaceae bacterium | reverse complement strand
CCGTATTTGACCTGACCGGCGTCACCCTGGCGGACGACACCTATCGTGTGACGCTTCTTGGTGACGGCGCAAATGTCATCAGGGACCTGGACGGGAATGCGCTTGACGGCGAGTTCTCGAACTTCCCCAGCGGTAACGGTACCGCGGGTGGCGATTTCTTTGTGCAGTTCACGATTACAATACCAATCGTACTCGGCCCGACACTCGACCAGATTCAGGCGCTGATCTTCACGCCGATCTGCTCCGTTTGTCACTCGGGTGCAGGAAGCACTAGCCTCATTCCGGATATGGACCTGACCAATGCCGACGCAGCGTTGTTGACACTGTTCAACGTGCCGAGCTTCCAGGATGGAAGCTTCATCCGCGTCGTACCGGGCCAGCCGGACAACAGCTACCTGGTCCACAAGCTCGAAGGCAACGCGACTGTTGGCGGCGTCATGCCCCCGACCGGCATGCTCGGAGCGGCTGAAATCGCAGCGGTACGGCAGTGGATCATGGACGGCGCGCTTCGCTAGCAAAGCTTGCACGTCGTCAAATTTTTCTCACCTCTGGTCTGAATTCTTTTCGTTTGTGAGCTTCTCCAGGCTCACCTATTGTCTGCTGTGCGTAACAAAAATAACGGAGGCATGGTCAGAAGGCCGCGCCTCAACCTACTCAGACAAGGACCTGTCAACTAACCACGCCAAATTCAACTGTATTCGATGTAGCCGACCTGGCCGGCGTTTCCATTAAGGCGGTTTCTCGCGTCGTCAACAGCGAGCCGCACGTTCGTCCTGCGACCAAGGCGCGAGTCGACCTTGCCATCGAGAAACTCAACTATCGACCGGACGAGGCAGCCCGAAGGCTCGCCAGGCATCGCTCGTCAGCTAGTAACTAGGTCGCAACCCCGCTACCCTCAGCGTCTTCGCCCGGACCTTTTCGCCAAACTCGACGACGGCAACGAAGCTGTTGCCACGGGTGCCAAAGATGCGACGCGTTTCCGGTTTGCCCCTTGCGCCAAAAGCTGCCAGCGATCCCCAGTAGCTTGAAGCCATGTTGCCAACTGGTAGTGACGGCGCAGCCAGAAGCGGTCGTTGCATTGCCACTACGTACAGCAGGCGTTTCCCTCCTGAATGGGTGGACACTTGATATCACCGTACGAACAATAGACACAGCAATCACCTTTATTAGGTTTGAGCAATGCACCGCAGCCCTCGCATTCATAAAAAAACTGACAGGCGTCCGTCGGCATCATCTCTCTTTTCGAGTGACCGCATTCTGGGCAGGTGATTGTTGAGTGTAGTTGCACCGTACTTAGCCTCTGGAGATTCTGGGAGATTTTCGAACGTCTGCTTTGGGTCAGTAGCAGGCCTATGAGATGAGTTTAGCCCAATGTCCGGTCTTGAGCGTGAAGCAGGCATTCAGCAGAGAAATTTCGAGAGTTCCAGGATCAACGTCTGCTTTCCCCTTTAGCCGCGAGTTAGCTGAATAGCGGCGTAATCGACGGTCTCAATTCGCCCAATAGCAGACATTCACCTCATGTTAGACTGCGATCCATCCCGAACCGGAATTCCTGCATCAGAGGACAGTCCCGCGCTCTATGACCAATAAACTCGACATTGCTCAACTCAAGAGCCTCTCTCCACTAAACGGGCTGAAGACGGATAACCTTCGCGCGATTTTCGATAAGTTCGAATTGCTGAATGTGAGCCGCGGCCATGCGCTTTTCAAGAAAGGCGACACAGATAAGCGGACGGTCTATGTGCTGTCAGGGATGATAGAGCTCAGGGATGGCGATAAAGTCGTCCAGTCAATTGCGGGCGGCACGGACGAAGCACGGAATCCGATCGCCCCTATTCTGCCACGCCATTTGACCGCCGTAGCGGCAGGCGCCGTTGCATACGTCAGCATAGACAGTGAAGTTGTGGACGTGGCATTGACCTGGGATCAGACCGGCATCTATGAAGTTGGTGACTTTGGCACCGATCAACTTAAGGAGACCGGCGACTGGATGGCCGCCTTTCTTCGTATCGAGGCATTCCAAAAGATACCGCCAGCGAATATCCAGGCCATTTTCATGCGCCTGCAGCAGGTTAATTTCAAAGCGGGCGACATCGTTATCAAGCAGGGCCGTGAAGGCGATTATTTCTATGTCATTAGTAGTGGCCGCTGCATGGTGACGCGCGAGACGCCTTTGAGTCACGAGGGCATCAACCTGGCCGAGCTGGGTGTCGGCGATACATTCGGAGAAGAAGCGCTGCTGTCAGAGGCAACATGCAACGCGACGATAACGATGCAAACTGATGGCAACTTGATGCGTTTGGGTAAAGCTGACTTTCAGGCTCTTTTAAAAGAGCCGATGCTCGAACGTCTAAACCAAGGCGAAGCGGATAAAGCCGTGGCCGAGGGCGGACAGTGGCTCGACGTCCGCCTGCCGAGTGAATTCAAAGTCCTCCATAAAGACGGCGCTGTGAATATTCCGCTTTACGTTCTTCGCCATAAGTTCAATATGCTGGACCCCAAAAAAAGGTACGTTGTTTGTTGTGATACCGGCCGACGCAGTTCAGCGGCGGCCTTCATACTGAAACAAAAGGGTTTTCAGATCAGCGTGTTGACGGGTGGGCTAAACCAGGGCGAACTTTAAGAGCACCGAATAGCTCCGGACCAGGCGAAAATCTCCCCTAGCTTGGGTGGAGGTGCTCCTTGCCCACCCTGCACGTTGATTTGTTCAATCGACCGGTTGAGATCGCAGCCAAAAGCGGAAGTTCCGCCTGCTCTAATCCGACTTACAGTGGGGCTCGTCCGATTGAGCTAACACTACCGTCACCACGTCTCGGATAAATATCGAAACAATCGGGCTGAAAATTCTCATCAACGAA
>CAYTTZ010000297.1:0-2858 GCA_964440945.1 uncultured Woeseiaceae bacterium | reverse complement strand
GAATCGTATTTATATTTTTATTTATAGCGATACTGTTAACAGTCGCTGGAAGACTTACCGGATATGACGCACTTTGAAGACGGCCAAACAATCCAAACGCAATCGCCTGATAGCGCTCAGCTTCGTTAGCGTGCTGCTGCTGCTGGTCTACGGGCCGCTGGCGCAGTGGTTTGTCACGGCCGACCGTCTGCTCTACGACCAGTTTGCCGGACACCTTCCCACCAAGCCGCTTGCCGACGCCTATATCGTCAGCATCGATCCACAAAGAGCGACGCCGGCCGACGTGCTGCAGCAGTACGGCAGGGTTATTGAAAAACTGCAGGCGACGAAGGCCAAACGAATCATTCTCGCAAACCCGGCCGAGATACCGACGACCGAAGACCTGCCGAGCTGGTCCGCATTACTGGGCTCCGGCGTACCGGTTTTTGTTCCCGCTCGTCATCGCCTTGCCGATGTATCGAGGAACAAGGGCTTTTCTGCTCACAACGCAGACAACGATAGTGTATTGCGTCGCTCAGAGCTGTGGCACTTCAATGGCGACGTAATGTCACCGTCGCTGCCGCTCGCGATAGCGCTGGCTGAATCGCTAACGGCTACCGCACCGCGTCTGTCCCGGTCAGACGATTCCATCTACTTTTCTCGGTACGCTGCAATACCCAGGCTAAGTGTCGCCGAGGTCCTTGAAGGCAAGACCAAATTTTCCGGCGCAACCGTGTTTGTCGACTCTGACCCCGCGATTATCGGCGCTGAAGCGCTGCTGCCTTCTGGACAGTTTGTCACCTACTCGGAGTTGACGGCTGCCCTGCTCGCTGACATCGAGAATGACCGCATGATCATTGCGCCTGCCTGGGCCAAATCCATAGAGTGGCTTGCACCGTTGCTCCTGGCCATCGTTTCCGTGTTGTTCCTGCCTGATCGAAACAGGCATGAAATCGTGGTATTTACGATCACAATGGCGTTCTCGTTGCTGCTGCTGGAAGCGCTAATGCTGCTCGGGCTGAATGTTCGCATCGATCTCGGTCGACCGATTCTGATCTTTGTCGGTGTCGCAATACTGAGTGCCTACCTGGTACAGAACGTCAAAAAAGTCTCTGTAGACTCCCTCAAACGCGGTTCCGACTTCCTGTCGGCAGGACGGCTGGAGCCGGCATTTGCGGAATTTCGCCGGTGCCATTCATCGGAATCGGTTGCCCCCCTGATGTACAAGCTGTCGCTCGCTTTCGAGGAACAGGCAAAGCCGGAGCGCGCCGAGGCCGTGCTGGACTGGATGAAGCGCACCCACACAGGAAACACGGATACCGATCTTTCGCCGAAAAAGCTCAGCGGCGTCCCGCAGCGCCTCGGACGCTATGTCGTGCAGCGTCGAATCGGGCGTGGCGCAATGGGCGCCGTTTATCTCGGCAAGGACCCACGCATCAACCGTGCGGTTGCCATCAAGGTAATTCCGATCGAAAAGGAATTCGAGGATGAAGAACTCAAAGAAGCGCGCCTGCGCTTCTACCGCGAGGCGGAATCGGCGGGTCGACTGACACATCCGAATATCATTACCGTCTACGATGCGGGCGAGGACAAGGGTCTTGCCTATATCGCCATGGAGTACCTGCCGGGCATCCCGCTGAAAGACTTTACCGACCCGAAGCGGCTGCTGGCACCGAAACGCGCGCTGGAGCTTTGTGCCGCGACCGCCGAAGCACTGGATTACGCCCACAACCAGGGCGTTATTCATCGCGATATAAAGCCCGCCAACCTGCTGTACAACCCGAAAGACGGATCGATGAAAATCAGCGATTTCGGCGTAGCGCGCATGACGGACAATAATCGCACCAAGACCGGCATCGTCCTGGGCACCCCGATGTACATGTCGCCGGAGCAACTCGGCGCCGAGGATCTCACGGGACTATCGGACTTATTTTCACTTGGTGTTACCCTGTACGAGCTGTTGGTTGGCGAGGTCCCGTTCAAAGCGACGAACATTGCGGTGCTGATGACCAAGATCACAACTCAAGACCCGGCACCCGTGTCCTCAAGGCGTACCGGGATACCGCCGAGCGTGGATGCTGTGCTGGCCAAGGCACTGGCCAAACGGCCGGAAAATCGCTTTTCCTGCGGCGCCGAGATGGCGATCGCGCTCAGGAATTGCGCGAGATTCTCGTAACAAGAACAATGAGCGAGCAAAGAACCTAAGCTATGAACCTTCGCGGGAAAATTGATTTCGCCGAGATCACTGATACTGGTCGCGTGCGGGAACACAACGAGGATGCGATCGGCAGCGTGCCGGAGATCGGGCTCATGGTGCTTGCCGACGGCATGGGCGGATACAATGCGGGCGAAGTCGCCAGCGGTATCGCCGTACAGATCGTTACCGAACTCGCTACGGTCGGGGCGAACCGGGAAGAACGCGATGAAACCGATCCGCACAGCGGCATGATGCGGCAGTCGATCGTCTTGAGAGACGCCGTTTACCGGGCCAACAAGATAATTTACCAAACAGCCCAGAGCCAGACTCATTGCGAGGGGATGGGTACGACCATCGTCGCCTGCATGTACTACGACGACCGCGTATCTATCGCCCACGTTGGTGACTCGCGCGCCTACCGCATGCGCGGCGGCGAACTCGAGCAGATCACTCTGGACCACTCTCTACTTCAGGAGCTGGTCGACCGCGGCTTTTATTCCGAAGAAGAGGCGCAGCGCTCTACAAACCGTAACTATGTGACCCGGGCGCTGGGCGTAGAGTCGGCGGTAGAGGTCGAAGTTCACGAGCATGACGTCCTGCCCGATGATGTCTATCTGCTCTGCTCAGATGGCCTGCCGGACATGGTCGAAGATGACGATATTCACTTAACTATCAGTACTTT
>CAYTTZ010000296.1:0-2879 GCA_964440945.1 uncultured Woeseiaceae bacterium | reverse complement strand
TAGAAATTGCCCGGCTTTCGGTTCCACTGTTGCCCCTCCCCGCGATCCGGCGGCAGACTGACCACCTTGCCATTGGAGAGGGAAAAGTCCTTGTAGCGATTCAGGAGCGCCTGTACGTAGTAGGTGCCGGCTGGCACCTTTGCCAGGCTTGTCAGCGGAAAACCGAGGGTGCCATTGTCGAAAACAATCTCATCGCGGCCCTGCCAGTTTTCCACGTTGACCCCGAACACGAGCTGGGTGTCGGCGGAGTTACTAACCAGGAAACGAGGCTCCTTTCCGTCATGTGTCGCCAGCAACAGCAGCAGGCGGCCATCCTGGGCTTGTTCGGTCAATTCGGCGGCAAATTGGACGGAGAATTCGGGGCCGCTTGCCCGCGTACTCTCGACGTTAACCTCGCAGGCAAAAAGCAACGAGCACAGTGACGCCATCAGGATGGCACCGGACGTTCTGATTCTCATATTCAGCCTCCGCAGAATTCACTCAGACACGACAGTAAGGATAGCAGCATACGTCGTAGACTCGTCGCTCGCATTCCCACGCGCAAACAAGGTCTTGCGAAGATTGCTTAGTGATGGGTTTCTGCAGCCCAGCAATACGATAAAGCCCCTGTCTGCTGGTAGACTTTACGCATGCTACTAACGTTTATTGGCGCAATCATCGGGTTGTTCGCAGGCGGCCTGGCCGGGGTTCTTGTCGGCGGGTTTATCGGCTACGTTGCCGACAACGCCCTGCGACGATTTGTAATCGGCGGCCTGCGCGTTGCTCAGACAGGGCTGATCGAATCAGTCTTTGCTGTAATGGGTGCGCTCTGCAAAGTTGATAGCGTCGTTACGCGCGACGAGATCGACATGGTTGAGAAAATCTTCGGCATGTTGCGTCTTAATGATGAACAACGCCGCCAGGCCAGGGCTGCCTTCAGCGAAGGAAAACAGCCAGCATTTGATCTCGATGCTGCGGTGGATCGATTTGCGGCCATCAGTCGCGGACGGGCACCGCTCGTTCAACTGTTTTTGCAACTCCAGTGCATGGCCGTCGCTGCCGATGGGCGCTTTCATCCGGCAGAACACGCGATGCTCGTCCGTATAGCAGGCCGACTCGGGCTGAGTGAACAAGACGTTGCGCAACTGGAATCGCTGTTGCGCGCGGCAACCGGTGGCGCTGCGGGAGGCCGGCCTGGCCAGCCCACGCAAGATCGACTTGCCGATGCCTACATCGCGTTGGGTGTGGGTCCGGACGCGGCGCCTGCCGAGATCAAGCGCGCTTATCGCAAGCTCATCAGCAAGAACCATCCGGACAAGCTTGCGGCGCGAGGTCTGCCGGAGAGCATGCGTGCGGTCGCCGAAGAACGGTCACGCGAGTTAAACGCGGCGTACGACCTGATTAAGAGCTCGCGAGGGTTTGTTTGAGGGCGCTTGCGGCTTCGGCGACCGATTGCTTTTAGCCGGAAGCCGCTGACTACGTCCAGCAGGTCAGGACGTAGCTTGGTCCTGGAAAATTTCTTCGATCGACAATTCGAATAACCGGGCAGCTTTGAACGCGAGCGGCAGACTGGGATCGAACTTTCCTTTCTCGATGGCGTTGACCGTCTGGCGCGAAACTTCCAGTTCCTTGGCCAACTGTGCCTGGGTCCAGTCCCGTTCCGCCCGCAGTACCTTCAGGCGATTTTTCATTGGTACTTCCTGTGACCAGCGATCATAGCCGCGAGGAACGTAAAGCACATCAAAAAGACCAGGTGAGGAATTTCCGGTTCGAACGGAATGAGTTTTATGTCTTCCAGCAGCTCATAGCTGAGACCGAAAACCAGCCCGACGCCGAGCGTGATTGCTCCGGCCTCAAGAAAGATTTTCTGATGCATTTCATCCAGCCCCTGGAGGTGGCGCTTGTGCGCCACGATCATGCCAATGCCCACGCCCAGATTGATGAGTACGCCGAGAATCGTTGGCAGAGTAGCGAAATCCCAAATGAACCTGGGCCCAAAAGCGGCTACTGCCATGGTCGCTACCCAGGCAAAGGTCCAGTAGCCAAGCCGAACGTTGTTTCTTGCAGTGCTCGCGGCCCAATCGTCGGAACCCGTCTTTAATTCACTCATATGTCTAGCTCCTTTGTCTTAATGTCAATGTTACTTGACATATAAGATAGACCCGCCCGACCAAGCAGTCAAGTATACTTTACAAAATGATTGGTAAACACGACTTTCTGACCACTATCGACAGGGATCCCGTCTGGGGTCCGGCCTTTCGAGCGAACGCAAGCAAGCAGCACCAGGAGCTTCGCGCACAAGACGCGCCCCTGCAGGGTATGTGTTCCGGGCCTCTGTCAGGTATCGATAAAGCTGGCGAACTCGTCCAGCGATTTGCGCCCGATGTCGGGCACGCGCGCTTCCTCAGCCGGATAACCGACGACCAGCAGCAGGAACGGTCGCTCGTTTTTCGGCCGCCCCAGTATTTCGTTGAGGAATTTCATCGGACTCGGGGTGTGCGTCAGCGTGGCGAGACCGGCTGTATGCAGCGCCGTGATCAATAGACCGGAAGCGATGCCGGTCGACTCGGCAGGGTAGTAGTGCTTCACCTTCGTCCCGTCCGGCAGCTCACCGAATTTCTGCATGAAAACTGCGATCAGGTATGGCGCTGTTTCGAGAAACGGTTTTTCCTCGTCCGTGCCTAAGGGCTCCAGCGCTTTCAGCCACTCCTCCGAGGCACGATGTTCGTAAAACTCGCGTTCCTCCGCTTCGGCGGCTTGCCGTATCTTTTTCTTTGTTTCGGCGCCGCTAACGACGGCGAAGTGCCAGGGCTGCAGGTTCGCGCCGCTCGGCGCGGTGTTAGCCGCTTTGAGCGCCGTCTCGATAATGTCTATCGGCACGGGTCGGTCCGAAAAATCGC
>CAYTTZ010000295.1:0-2883 GCA_964440945.1 uncultured Woeseiaceae bacterium | reverse complement strand
GTATGCCGTAGCCACTGAGCCACTGCACGACCTTGCCGAGGTTGGCGACAGGTACGAACGGCAGTTGCTCGGCGGCTCCCGCCGCTACCTTGCTAACGGTCGGCCCGAGGCCCGCCGCACCGTGCCGCGGCACGACCACTGCATCTACGCCGGCCGCATCAGCCGTCCGCAGGCAGGCGCCGAGGTTGTGAGGATCCTGAATTCCGTCCAGCAGCAACAGCACGACTCGGCCACCACCCTCTCGTTGCAACCGATCCTCTATCATCGTCCGCAGCGCCGCCTCATCAAGGACTGTGCTGCGCCGCACCTCGGCAACGATTCCCTGGTGTCGAGCCTCACCGCTGATTTGTGTGAGTCGCGCGCGGTTCGCAGGCTGGATCTCGATGCCCGCTTTGCGCGCTTCGGAGATAACTGTCTGGACCCGTGGATTCTCGGTCTGGTACTCCGCAAATATCTGACGGATATCCTCACGGCCACTGCTCAACAACTGCTCCACTGCGCGCAAGCCCGTCACGTATTGCGATTTGCTCATGCGCGTCGTCGTCGCTGCCTGCCAGCCCTGCCCTTGCTCGGTGTCGGCGGCTCGCTGTCCACGGGCCGGAAATCGATCTTGCGCGTCTCCATATCGACCCGCTGCACGCGCACCCGCATCGGCTCACCGAGACTGAATGTCCTGCCGCTGCGTTCGCCGATCAGACGTTGCGAGCCCGAATCATACTGGTAGTAATCATTGGCGAGACTGGTGACGTGCACGAGGCCGTCGGTCATGAGATCGGTAATTTGCACAAACAGGCCGAAATTGGTGACACCCGTAATGACTCCGTCAAACTCGTCGCCAAGATGCCCTTCCATGTACTGGCATTTGAGCCATGCCTCAACGTCGCGCGTCGCCTCTTCGGCGCGTTTCTCGTGGGCCGACGTTATCGCACCGAGTCGTTCCATTTCTTTTGGCGAGTAGTCGTAGCGACCGGGCTTACCTCCCCGAACAATGTGACGAATAGCGCGATGTACGAGCAAATCCGGATAGCGTCGGATCGGCGATGTGAAGTGCGCATAGGACTTCAGCGAAAGACCGAAATGGCCGACGTTCTTGGGCGAGTATTCCGCGTGCGTTAGCGAACGCAGCATCGCCATCGTGATGGCGGCGGCGTCAGGACGGTCTTTGATCTGCCGAATCAACTCGGTGAAATGTCGTGGTTCGACGTGGTCCGGATGGGCTACTTTCAGACCCAGTGAAACGAGATACAAGCGCAGATCGCCGAAGCGATCGGGGTCCGGCTTCGGGTGCACACGGTAAAGGCCGGGTATGCGGTGTTCCTTCAGGAACTTCGCGGCTTCTACGTTGGCAGCGATCATGCACTCTTCGATCAGGCGATGTGCGTCGTTGCGCGGCACTACTTCGATACGCTCAATCTCACCGTCATCATTCAGCTTGAACTTGGTCTGCGGCAGATCGATTTCGATGGCGCCGCGCCGACCCCGAGCTTTCGCAAACGCCGTATAGAGGTTGTGCAGCTCTCGTACCGAGGGCTGCAGATCTTCGGGCACCGCGCTTTGCTTCTGGCCCTCGAGGAAACCGCTGACCTGACTATAGGTCAGCCGTGCCTTCGAGCGCATGACCGCTTCGTAGAATTTGGCACGGGTTACTTCGCCTTCCGCGCTCACGCTCATCTCGCAAACCATGCAGAGGCGATCCACCTTCGGATTCAACGAGCAGAGTCCGTTGCTCAGGACCTCCGGCAGCATTGGCACCACACGGTCAGGGAAATAGACCGATGTACCGCGCCGCGTCGCTTCCTTGTCCAACTCGGTGCCAACATCCACGTAGTTCGACACATCGGCGATGGCCACCAGCAGGCGCCAGCCGCTGTCCGACTTTTCACAAAAAACTGCGTCATCAAAGTCGCGCGCGTCGGCACCGTCGATCGTCACCAGATTGACGCCACGCAGGTCCTCGCGCCCCTCTTTGGCTTTGCTCGGCACATCCTTGCCATACGACTTGATTTCGCCGAGGACCGACTTCGGCCACTCGAACGGAATGCCGTGGGAATGAATCGCGATGTCAGTGGCAATGCCCTTCTCGCCCGGCTTGCCGATTACGGAAGTGATTCGGCCCGTCGCCTGCTCAACCTTGGTCGGAAAATCGAGTATTTCGACGACGACCATGTCGCCGGGTTTCGCCTTGCCGGACTCTTCCTTGGGAATCAGCACCCGCTGCGAGATCTTCGGATTGTCGGGCACGACGATGCCGATGCCGCGTTCCCGGATATATTGTCCGGCGATCTCGCGCGCCCCACGCTCGAGCACATCGACAAGTGCACCTTCGGCGCGCCCGCGTCGATCCAGGCCCCTGATGCGAACGGCAACTCGGTCGCCGTCAAACAAGGAGCGCATTTCGCGCGCGGAAAGGTAGACGTCTTCCGGCTCACCATCGTCGCGGATCACAAATCCGAATCCATCGCGATGGCCGCTAACCGTCCCGGTGACCAGGTCGAGTTTCGCCGTCAGGCAGTACTCGCCGCGGCGGTTTTCGAGAATTTGGCCGGCGCGAACCATGCCATTCAGACGATCGACGAGCAGCGTCCGCATGCGCTGACCCTTAAGCGAGAGACCAGTCAATATTTTCTCTACTTTCAGTGGCTTACCAGCCTCATTTAGAAAGTCCAGGAGTTCGTTCTGGCTTGGAACGGGGTGTTTGTAGGGCTTGCTCTTGCGAGCAGCCTTGGTTTTATTGGGTTTACCGGGCAAGTGATGCGGCTCCGAAATATGTGGTAGATAGTGTCGATGATTGACAGATCGCGACCGCTTTGAGTACAGTGCGCCACCCGTCAGGGCTGCGATTGTACGCGGTTCGAACCTGCCCAGGTGGCGAAATTGGTAGAC
>CAYTTZ010000294.1:0-2890 GCA_964440945.1 uncultured Woeseiaceae bacterium | reverse complement strand
TCCTGGCGGGTGTAGTTCAACGGTAGATCATCAGCTTCCCAAGCGCTGGTGTGAGGTATTCCGTCGAGGACAACAGTCAGACGGTGTGACGAGTCAGTCGGTGTTTTCCCGATGATTGCGCTGCCCTTTGCTGGCGCGAGCCGCTGTCGGTTGGCTACAATGATCGGAATGTACAAGAGTGACGATCCCATGAACTGTCTCACGCGCTCCAGGCTTCTTCTCCTCTCCCTGCTCATTCTCACCGCCTGCCAGCCGGCGGCAAACACCGCAGCGCCGACATCCATGTCCGTTACCTTGCTCTTCACCAACGATGTGGAAAGCGCCTACGACCCGATTCCGGCGTTCTGGCTCGAGGATCAGGAGATGATCGGTGGCATTGCCGAGATGACGACGCTCATCAATAACATCCGGCACAGCGAACCAAATGTCTTCCTGTTCGATTCCGGCGACATCTTTACCGGAGCACTGGCCAAGCTCACAGAGGGACGGCTGGCGTTCGAGCTCATGATATCGATGAACTATGACGCTATGGCGATTGGCAATCATGAGTTTGAATACGGTCACGAGATCTTCGCCTGGCAGAAGAACCGCGCACCGTTTCCGGTGCTAGGCGCAAACTTCTTCTACAAGGATACGGATCACCCCTACGCGCAGGCGCACGCAATCATCGAGCGTAATGGTATTCGCATCGGTGTTATCGGCATCATGGGGCAGGATGCGGTCAGTGCCATTATTCCCTCATTTATCGCACCACTGGACGTCACGGTGCCTGCCGAAGCGGTGCAACGCTCCGTCGATGAACTACGCGATCAGGTTGACCTCATCGTTCTCCTTACGCATCAGGGCAAAACCGCCCCTATGCAAACCGATGCCGAGAGCGACGCACGCCTGCAACGCGACATTGATGCCGACATCAATCTGGCCGGTGCTGTGACGGGCATCGATGTGCTGTTCGCCGGTCATGCCGATGCCGGCACACCCGAACCCATCGTGCATGAGAAGACCGGCACCATCATCATGCAGACCTACGGACAGGCCACACACCTCGGCTACCTGCAGCTCACACTGGATGCAAGCAGCCGCGAGATTACGGCCCATGACGGCCGTTTGATCCCGGTCGACCCCGCCCTTTATGCACCGGACGTGACGATCACCGAGAAACTCACCGCATACCGCAACGCCTATCCGGAAATTCAGACGGTCGTCGGGAGTACAGCGCATCGCATGAACCGCCGCTATATTGAGGAATCGGACGTCGGCAACCTGTTCGCCGATGCGTTTGTTGCCATCGCCAATACTGACATTGCTTTCATCCACAGCGGCAGCCTGAGAAAGGACCTGCCGGCAGGTGCAGTACGGCTTGTCGACCTTCTTGACACGTATCCTTTCGTCGATGATGTCATCGTCAAAGAAATGAGCGGCGAGCAAATTCATCGCGCCTTCGAGCAATCATTCACGCTGGAGCGCGGCTTGTTGCAGGTGTCGGGGCTCAACGTGACATACGACTTGACACAACCCGAGGGCCAGCGACTCGTCTCTGTCGAACGTAACAATATCCCTCTAGCCAACGACGATATCCTGACCGTAGCCGCCCCGGGCTTTCTGGCAGAGGGTGGCGACTTGTATACGATGTTTGCTGAGGCCGCAACCGTTCGCAATGCCGGCAAGGTATCAGACGCAGCGGTCGCCTGGTTTGCGAGCCACGAGACTGTTGACGTTCCATCAAGGGGTCGGCAAGTCGATATCGGGCAGTGATCAAATTCAGGTTCGCCTGACCGGTCGATGGGGTGGTAACCGGGATGCTCGACAGGATTCCCGTCGTCGGCGAAAACCTCCGTTGGAAAGACTACGAGGTCGAAGAGCTGAGCGTCGACAAACGGCGCGCGAAGCTCCTGCGAATTTGGTCGGGTGGCTCGGGAGCTAGCCTGGCTTCAGTCTGCGGTGGCAAGCCGCGCGGACGCGCCTAAATCGCCGTTGCGCTTTCGAGTAGTCCAGAGTCCACTTGATTCGTTTCAGACGACTCAGATAATGGGATAACACTCAGGAAGCGCTCTCGCTCCGATATAACAAATCGCTGTTGCTCCAGAGACTGGATGAGGGACTTCACCTCAGCTTCATTCAGCCCTGACTCGTTGCCCAGCGCCACGATAGCTTTGAGCGGCCTGATACGGTCCAGGAACCGAAGAATCTCGATCTCTACGACGTTGAGACGAACGATGTTCTGTCCGATATTGAAGCGCGTGTCCACTATCATTGCTCCGCCGTCGTTCAGACTCATGCACGTAATAGTGCCAGCGTCATCGCATTGCGACCACTGCCGCTCAAAAGTCTTCAGGTCTTCCAGTTCCACCGCTATATCGGGTGGCGCCGCGTAATCGAAATCGAACGCGTAGCAAATCTGTTCCAGCTCCGTTTCAGGCAAGTCGTAAACATATCCGTAAGCCCGCTGCGGTCGGACCTTGGTAAACCCGAGGTCGGCCGCCTGATCGTAATTGGGACTGAAGCGCTGCATAATTATTTTGTCGACGCACTGCGGTCGGTCAAGGTGAGTGATGGACTTCAGAACCTCCAGGTTCGTAACGAAATCGGCTTTAGTCTCACCGGGGAAACCGTACAGCACGTTCCAGGTCGCCTCGATTCCGTACTGTTTGCACCATTTCAAACACTGCACATTCTGCAGGCCGGTAACACCTTTTCGCATTTCCTTGAGGACACCGTCTGAGAAGTTTTCGATGCCCGGCTGCACGCTGTAAGTGCCGGCATCACTTAGTGCTTTCAACTTATCCTTGGAGACATTCGATTTAATCTCGAAAAACAGAGACACATCGAGATCAGAGTCACGCACCTGGCCCAGAAAGCCATCGAACTTCTTCATGTCGAGAATATTATC
>CAYTTZ010000293.1:0-2906 GCA_964440945.1 uncultured Woeseiaceae bacterium | reverse complement strand
ACTCCGCAACGGCCTCCGGAAAATCGACGGCAATGCCGATGACCTCGAAGCCGTTCGTGGATTGCTCATCCTGGAAGGCTTTCAGCAGCGGGATTTCGCGTCGGCACGGGGCGCACCACGTAGCCCAGAAATTAATCAGCCGATTCTTGCCCTGCCACTCGGAGAAACTTCGTGCATTGCCGGCAATATCCGGCAACGTGAACTCCGGGCGAGTAACAACTTCGATCTTCTTGGGTTCAATGACCGGAGAGCTTGCCGCAACGGCCGGCGCCCCTGCCTGCGGTTCTGCAAATGGCAAGCGCGCGGCGTAAAACAACGCACCGCACAGGAGTGCAAGCAACGCGCTTGCGAAGATCAACATTACTTTGGACACAGCTTGCCTTTATTCAGTGAGCCACGCGTGCGCTTATTGATGTCGCGCCGCCAAGAGCCTGTTGCAGGTGTTCGACAAAGTCACCGGCTTCCATATAGCCAACGACTTCATAACCGTGGCGTTGCTGGCCATCCGATCCGAAGAAGATAATGGTCGGTGGTCCGAATACGCCAAAGCGATTGAGCAACGCCTGATCCGCCTCGTCGTTGTCGGTCACGTCGGCTTGCAGCCAAACCGTGCTGGAAAGCTCAGCCTGCACGCCATCGTCTGTAAACGTGTAGGCCTCCATCTCTTTGCAGGATACACACCAGTCCGCGTAGAAATCCAGAAACGCGGTTTTGCCGGCGCTCGCCGCAGCGGCGAGTTCGCGATCCAGGTCGTCGACTGTCTTGACTCGCTGGAAGGGCAGCGCGTGTTCCTCTTCGGCCACCATCGCCCCGCCGCCACCGAGCTTGACGCTGGCAAGCGGCTGCAGTGGATTGCTGCCGCCGGTGAGCGCTCCCAACAACAGGATTACGCCATAAATGATTGCGAGGAAGCCGAAGCCCTTGGCGAGCTTCTGCACCATGGCCGATTCGCTGGTCAGCGTTGTGAGGCCGCCCATGAAAACACCGGCCATGAAGATCAAAACTGCCCACAGCAACATCGTCGCACTGCCGGGCAGAATTCGGGACAGCATCCAGATCGCGAGGCCCAGCATCAT
Source organism: uncultured Woeseiaceae bacterium (assembly GCA_964440945.1). Classification (GTDB taxonomy): domain Bacteria; phylum Pseudomonadota; class Gammaproteobacteria; order Steroidobacterales; family Woeseiaceae; genus UBA1847. The sequence goes on along the minus strand of CAYTTZ010000293.1, from coordinate 1,830 downwards.
GAAGCCAAACGCGCTCCTGACGGCGACCATCCACGGCCCGGCTTTTGGCAGCAGTTTGCCTTGCGCCGCGCCAACCAGCAGCAGTGGGGCGCCCATGCCGAGGCTCATTGCGAACAGCGCGGTACCGCTGCGAAGCATGTCGCCGGTCTGCGCCATGACCGTCAGAGCGGCGATCAATGCAGGTGCGACACAGGCGGTGACAATGAGTGCAGACAATGCGCCCATGACGAAAGCGCCGATCATGGTGCCACTCTTCTGGTTGCCGCTGGCACCGGCTAGCTTGTTCTGGATGCTGCTGGGCATCTGCAATTCATAGGCACCGAACATACCGAGTGCGAGCACTACAAAAAGGCCGGAAAACAGGATCAGGATCCACGGTTGGTTGAACGTCGCCTGCAGCTGCATGCCCGCGGCGGCGGCCGCAATGCCGGCGCCGGTGTAAACGAGCGCCATGCCCATAACGTAGCTGAGCGCCAGCGTAAACCCTCGCATGGGAGTTACGTCATCGCCTTCGCCCGCGATGATGCCCGAGAGAATCGGCACCATCGGCAATACGCAAGGGGTGAACGCCAGGCCGAGGCCTGCCAGGAAGAACAGCCCGGCGGCAACCCAGATGCTGGAGCCGGTAATTATGTTGGCCAGCCGCGCCTGCTCGCTGACCGGCGCGTCGTTCGCCGGTAAGGCAGAGAGGTCGGACAAGGCCGAGGCTTCCGGCAGGCTGACCGTCAGCACACGCGTCTGCGGCATGTAGCACAGCCCGCCTTCGGCGCAGCCCTGGTATTTCAGTTCAAGCTCGAGGTCCATTGCCTCGGGCGTTGCGCGTGCAATCGCCAGCGGTGCGAGTACATCCTCGACGTAAACTTCCATCTCCCCGAAATACTCATCGACCTTCAGCTTGCCTTTAGGGAGGTCGAGTCGGCCGGCTTTCGCTTTGTCGGAGAGCGAGCGTACGGAAACCTTGTCTTTGTAAAGGTAGAAGCCAGGGACGACCCGGAAGCCGATTTCGACCGCGTTGCCATCGACGGGCAGTACCTCCGGGAAAAAGACTTCGTCGACCGGCGGAAACTCGGTGCTGTCGCTGGCATCTGCCCCGACCGATCCCAGCGACAATTTCGCCGTGCCAGTCGATGCCTTTCTCAATGTGACCGTCTCTGTCCAGGTCTGCGGCGGGTAGCACAGGCCGAGGTCGGCACAGCCCTGGCTCTTGATGACGAGCTCCGTGGTCTGCGGACGGTCGCCACTCACCGTGTACGGAATCGTTACGAAGAAACGATCGCGATAGACTTCCTGCTTGCCGAAGAATTCGTCCTCGTGCGGGAGCCCTTCCGGCAGCTCCGGCTTACCAAGAACCAGTGCACTGTCACCGGCCTCAAAGCCGAGGCGCTTGCGATACAGGTAGTAGCCCTCGGCGATGGCCCAGTCGATTTCCAGCGCCGTTCCGGTATCAGCAACGACGTATTGGAAAGCCTCGGTAACCTGTAAGGGCTCTTCGTCGGCGTAGGCCGCAACCGTGAGGCATGCGGCGATAAGGAGGGTGGCAAATCTGTTTCGATGGGTGATCATAAGTGTCTGAATTGTCGGCTCCAGGGGTTGCCCGTACACGCCAAGACCTGCCGGGCGTGGCGAATGTTACTTGAAACCGCGCCGTTGTCTTGGATGCAGGTCCAGTTTTTGCGCGAAAAGTCCGCGGCAAAGGCTTGTAATTTCAGCATCCAACCTTATGATTAGCACTCCTCGCGGCCGAGTGCTAACAATACTCAGCCCAATTGCCGAAAACAATCGGTTTAAAATTAACAACTTATAGGAGTTATGCACCATGAAGATGCGTCC
>CAYTTZ010000292.1:0-2910 GCA_964440945.1 uncultured Woeseiaceae bacterium | reverse complement strand
CAGCGGCCGCAGCGATGATGGTCTGGGTTGGGCCTTTCTCGATCGGATTCAGCAACAAGCATCGTTCGACGGACGGGTTGAGTATCGTTATCAGCTGCAGGTCGAGGATGCCGCTCTGATCAGCGACGTGGAACACGTCATCTTTATCGATTCATACCAAGGGGAATTGACCAATGGCTTTCAATTGACGCGCTGCGAACCCTTGAGTAAATTTGCATTCACGTCCCACGTGCTTCCCCCTGGAGCTGTGCTGTCTCTGTGCCGGGAACTCTACGGAAGAGCCCCCCGTGCGGATGCGTTGATGATCCAGGGAACGTGCTGGGACCTGCGGATCGGCATGTCGCCTGAAGCAGAAAGGCGCCTGGAAAATGCACTGCAGTTCATCGTCTCAATGTACCAACGCCTCGAGAGGCGTACTAGTGCAACTGAATGAGCGCAAAGGTTGCGGGAGTTCTGCGTGATTGGGCTGTGCATCGTTGTGCACAGTGATGCAATTTGAGCAACGGATTAATCGGGGTCGGACCGAGGTTATTGCAGGACATTGCGCTTCGACCCTGGTTTCGCGCGATTCAAAGTAATGCGGTATGGTCGGTTCAGGTTGTTTACACGAGCGTGAATACCGATAATTTGAGAACAGATGGCTGATACCAAGACTGCACCTGACGCCCTCGCGGAGTGGGTGGAAAAGACCCCGGAGCGCACGTTCCTGACGCAGCCCTTCGAGGGCGACGTTCGTGAATGGACCTTTCGGCAGGCATACGACGACGCTGCGCGGTTTGCATCGGCATTGCTGAAGCTCGGGCTTACATCCGGCGACAGGGTTGCCATCCTCTCCAAGAATTGCGCCGAGTGGCTGATCGCGGATGTCGCCATTTCGATGGCAGGTCTGGTATCGGTGCCGATCTATCCAACCGCCGGTGCGGACACGATCAGCTACGTGCTGGAACACAGTGGCGCGCGCGCCATCGTCGTCGGTCGACTCGATGATCCGGATGCGGCGCGGCGGGCATTGTCGCCGGAGGTCGCGACGATCGGGTTGCGCTATCCCGGCATGGATTGCCAGTACGACTGGCAGGCAATGATCGATGGCAGCGCGCCAATCGGGTCGCTGCATCGTCCCACCAGCGATGAAACGATGACGATCCTGTACACGTCGGGAAGCACTGGGCGGCCCAAAGGCGTCGTCACCAGCTATGGCGCTTACGAGTATGCGAGCAGGACCGGGGCAGAAATGATGGGCGTCTTGCCCGAAGACCGTGCGCTCTCGTACCTGCCGCTCGCACACGTCACGGAGCGAACGGTCATCGTCGGGCCGGCGATTTATTGCGGTTACCCGCTCTTCTTTGTCGACAGGCTGGACACGTTCGTGACGGATCTTCAGCGGGCCGAGCCAACGCTGTTTATCTCGGTGCCACGCCTGTGGGTTCAGTTTCAAACGGGCGTGCATAAGAAGATGCCGCCGAACAAACTCGACAGGCTGCTCAAGGTACCGGTCATCGGCAAACTCGTCGCGCGCAAGGTGCGAAAGGGGCTTGGACTCGACAGCTGCCGCCTGGTCGGCTCGGGTACGGCTCCGACATCTCCCCTGACACTGCGCTGGTACGAGAATATCGGCGTGCACATCAGCGAAGGCTGGGGCATGACGGAGACAACCGGGCTGTCATGCACGAACCTGCCGTTCAGGATTGAATGCATCGGTACGATCGGCGTGCCGCTGCCGGGTACCGAGATGAAGCTTAGCGACGAGGGCGAAGTCCTCATTCGCTGTCCCGGCCTGTTTACCGAATACTACAAGCAGCCGGAGCTGACGGCCGAGGTGTTTACCGCCGACGGCTTCTTTCACACCGGCGACAAAGGTGAGTGGGAGGAAGACGTACAGGCATTCCGTATAACCGGGCGCGTCAAAGACCTGTTCAAGTCGGCAAAGGGCAAGTACGTGGCGCCCGTTCCGATTGAGGGCAAGCTGGCCGGCAATCCACTGATCGAACAGGTTTGCGTCATGGGCGTCGGGCTGCGCGCACCGGTTGCCGTGGTCGTGCCGTCGGCTGCGGAAGCGTCGCGGGAAGCCATCGACAGCAGCCTCGAGACGACCCTGCGCGAGGTTAACGACATGCTGGAATCGCATGAGAGACTTTCGACGATTTTCGTTGTTGAGGATCCCTGGACGATCGAAAACGGCCTGCTGACGCCGACGATGAAGATCAAACGCGACAAGCTCGAGGCCCGCTACGACGAACTGATCCGTCAGGAGGGCGGAACGATCGTTTGGTGCGAGATGACGGTCGTCGACGCGGGCTAGCCGTTGAAAGAAAGCGTCGACAGAGGATTGATCTCAGCTTTATTCATACATTCAATCGGTATTGGTCTCGTCCTCGCTAGTCAATCGCGGTTTGACCCAACCTTTATCGACCATCGTCTCGGCTGCTTCGAGGATGCTCTCCGCCGTATTCTTTAGCTTGATCCCGAGTAGTTCCATGGGACGGTCGCTCCTGAACTGGTAGCGCAGGGTGGCAGAGGCCCGCGCCAGGCGTAGCGAAAAGCGTTTATCAAAATACGCAGCGATGTACAGGATCAGCTTGGGCAACACCCGCATAGGCGTCCTGTATTTGCGCGACAGGAGCTTCGAGATCTCAAGCATGGACATCTGCCGATCCGAGAAAATAATACGATGACCCGCAGCTTTGTCCGATGTCAATGCACGCACATGTCCTTTGGAGACGTTGCCCACATCGACCAAATGAAACCGCATCGGTGCGCAAGCGGGATAGGTCCAGCCGACCAGGTCGCGAATGAACGAAAGGCTGGAGCGGATGTGATGTTTTGAGAGTGGCCGGCCGATCACCACTGACGGGTTAATGGCTACCGCCTGCACACGATCGGCGTGCTTGTCCGCGAACTCCCACAGCAAGC
>CAYTTZ010000291.1:0-2949 GCA_964440945.1 uncultured Woeseiaceae bacterium | reverse complement strand
TCCAGGTTGTCGGCTCACCCGTCGATTCGTCGCTGAATTGAACCTCTTGGCCAATCACGCTGCTCAGGGTCTATACCGGTGTCTTCTTCCTCTACTACGGCTTCGGCAAGGTCAGGAACCCGGATTTCGCCAACGGGCTGGCGGGGTTCGTGTCAGGTCGGCTGGAGAACAGCGCCGGCTTTATACAACCGTTTCTCGAGTCCGTCGTGCTGCCCAACAATGGCGTGTTCGCGTTTCTCGTCGCCTGGGGCGAATTGGCTATCGGTCTCGCGCTGATCCTGGGCCTGGCAACTCGCTGGGCGTCTGTCGCGGGTGCGCTGATGGTCGGCGCATTCTGGGCCACCAAGGGCCAGGGTTTTCTCGACGCACAGAATCATGACGTCATCTGGTTCATGATTTTCATCGTGTTGGCGGCCGTGCACGCGGGCAGGGTACACAGCCTGGATGAGCGCCTCGCGGATCGCTTTCGCTTCCTGTCCTGACACGGCGGCTTCCCATCGTGGTCACCGACCGCGCCCTGGCCGGCGAGACAGCGGCAGGGTATAACGCCGAGCGTGCATTGCCGATTGGTACCGCTATATAATGGCGGGCTGGACAGGTAGTGCGGGTTTCGACGTCGCACACGTCGTGCGAAAGTGGCGGAATTGGTAGACGCGCTGGCTTTAGGTGCCAGTGGGGTAACCCGTGAGAGTTCGAGTCTCTCCTTTCGCACCAAGTCCCGTCCGATCCTGAAATTAAACATAAGTCACTAATTTAAAGAGAATTAAATAGAATGAATGTCACTGTCGAGTCGACCGGTGCCCTGGAGCGCCGTATGCGCGTTGAGCTGCCTATCGAGCCTATCGAGCAGCAGGTGGTCTCACGCCTGAAGAATGTTGGTCGTACGGCGAAGATCAAGGGTTTTCGTCCGGGCAAGGTACCGCCCAGGGTCGTCAAGCAGCGCTATGGCAAACAGGTTCGCGAGGAAGTCCTCGGCGAGATCCTGCAAAAGAGCTACTCCGATGCGGTAACGGAGCAGAAGCTGAACCCGGCCGGCGGTCCCAAGATCGAGACCGAGGATGAGGACGGCAAGACCTTCGCCTACGTGGCGACGTTCGAGATCATGCCGGAGGTCACGCTCAAGGACCTCGACAAGCTCAAGATCGACAAACCCGATGTGCAGATCGGTGATAGTGACGTCGACGACATGCTGCTGAACCTGCGCACGCAGAAAGCGGACTGGCAGACCGTCGATCGCAAGAGCAAGGACGGCGATCGCGTTGTCGTCGACTTCGCCGGTGAGCTGAATGGCGAGGCCTTCGAGGGAGGGCAGGGTACCGAGATTCCCGTGATCCTGGGCGAAGGCCAGATGCTGCCGGATTTCGAGAAGGGGCTGAAAGGCATCAAGGCCGGCGACGAGAAGACCTTCAAGGTGAAGTTCCCGAAGGACTATCAGGCAGAGGACCTGGCCGGCGAAAAAGCCGACTTCAGCATCAAGACGCACCGCGTCGAGGAGCGCGTCCTGCCGGAGCTCAATGATGAATTCGCCGAGATGTTCAACGTCACCGAGGGTGGCATGGAGCGGTTCCTCAAGGACGTGCGCGAGAACATGGAGCGCGAGGCTGAGCAGAAGACAAAGAGCGACCTCCGCGAGCAGGTCATGGAGGCGTTGCTGGCCAGCAATCCACTGGATATTCCGCAAACGCTGAAGCAGAAGGAAGCGCACTCGCTGCAGCACGACGCGATGCGTCGTATGGGCATTGAGGATCACGACCAGGCGCCGTCGATCGATAATTTCTTCGAGGCGGCGGAAAAGCGCGTCCGGCTGGGTTTGCTGCTGCGGCAGGTCATTACTGACAAGGGGCTGGAGGCGGACGAGGCCCGCTTGCGTGCTCATGTCGGGGAAATGTGTGCCAGCTATGAGAATTCCGGCGAGATGGTTGAAATGTACCTGGGTAACCCGCAGGTCATGCAACAAATAGAGCCGATGGTAGTCGAACAAATGGCGATCGAATGGCTGCTTGAGAACGGCAAGGTCAAAAGCAAAAAGATCGCGTTCAAGGACTACATGAACGCACCGGCTTCGTGAGATAATCATCGTCAGTAATCGGCAAGCGTCGGCTAAAACGGAAATGACACTATGAGCGCAACAGCATTGAATCTCGTCCCCATGGTCGTCGAACAGACGGCACGCGGCGAGCGTGCCTACGACATCTACTCGAGGCTCCTCAAGGACCGCCTTATCTTCATCGTCGGTCCGGTCGAAGATCAGATGGCCAACCTGATTGTGGCTCAGCTCCTGTACCTGGAGTCCGAGAACGCGAACAAGGATATTCATCTCTACATCAATTCACCGGGCGGCGTCGTCTCGTCGGGCCTGTCTATTTACGACACGATCCAATTCATCAACTGCGATGTGTCCACTATTTGCGTCGGCCAGGCGGCCAGCATGGGCGCGCTATTGCTCGCCGGTGGTGCCAAGGGCAAGCGCTACGCGCTGCCGCATTCACGCGTCATGGTTCACCAGCCGAGTGCCGGCTACCAGGGTCAGGTTACGGACATACACATCCACGCGCAGGAGGTGCTGGAGCTCAAGCGCCGGCTGAATACGATCATGTCCAAGCATACCGGCCAGACGCTCGAGAAAATCGAGCAGGACCTGGAACGCGACAATTTCATGAGTGCCGATGCGGCCCTGGAATACGGACTGATTGACCATGTGCTTGCCAAGCGCCAGGATATGAGCGGCAAAGACGACGATTGATCGTCCATAAATCAATAACTTACATCACAAGCTTGCACTTCCGGGACGTGGCACTTTGCACCTCGAAAGAGCGCATGTTATATACATCCCAAGTCTCGTTAAGTGCACGTAACAGACTGATTTTTTTAGACACAGAGGCCGGCACAGTATGAGTGACGATTCCCGCGGTAAGAACGAGGACGGCAAACTCCTTTATTGTTCTTTTT
>CAYTTZ010000290.1:0-2950 GCA_964440945.1 uncultured Woeseiaceae bacterium | reverse complement strand
ATGGATGGAACGCAAATTTTTGTAAATATTGCGGGTTATCGTCTTGCCAATCTTCCGACATGGAGGCCATCAACCAGCGCATGCCGGAATTTCTTGCCGCCGGTTTCCGGACACTCTGTTCAAAATAAATCAATAGCTTAGGCCAGATCTAAGGCTCTTGTTGAATTTCAACGAGCGTTCAACTAGTATAATTTCAACGCTCGTTGAATAGCGTAGCGCTGTACGCGCGATCAAACTCAGGGGGAAAACCATGCACAATCGATCAATTCCGGGGCTTCGTGGCCTTTGCGGCCTGTTGCCAATGTTCGGCCTGTTGACGCTGGCGCCGGCGACAGTCATCGCTCAGGACGCCGAAGCCGACGACATGCTGGACGAAGTTGTGGTTACATCACGGCGCCGTGAGGAGACGTTGAAAGACGTTCCGATCGCGGTCACTGCGTTCAGTGCTGATTACCTCCGGGAAGTCGGCATGCCAGATATCGTCGGCATTACCCAGTCGACGCCGAACGTGACACTCGAGGTGTCACGTGCGACCAGCTCCACGCTGACCGCGTTTATTCGCGGAGTGGGTCAGCAGGACCCCGTCGCCGGCTATGAGGGCGGCGTCGGTATCTACCTCGACGACGTTTACCTTGCGCGCCCACAGGGTGTGGTTTTCGATATTTACGACGTAGAGCGTATCGAGGTGTTGCGTGGACCACAGGGTACCTTGTACGGCCGTAACACGATTGGTGGCGCCGTTCGTTACGTCACCCGCGGCCTGGGCGACGAACCCGAGCTAAAACTGAAGGGTTCGGTCGGCTCGTTCAACCAGATGGACATGGTCGCAACCTTTGCAACTCCGATAAACGAGCGAATCCGCGTGGGCGGAACGATTGCTTCGTTTCAACGCGATGGCTTTGGCTCGAACCTTTTTACGGACGGCGAGCATTACGACAAAGACATTGTTGCCGGTCGCCTGAGCTTTGAGCTCGACGTGTCCGATAACTTCAAGGTCAAATTGTCAACCGACTATACGAAAGACAACTCAGCGCCAAAATCGGGTCACCGACTGACCGTCGGTAATTTGTCCGGCGCGCCGGTGCTTGGCGACGTGTTCGACACCCGCGCCGGCATCGAAACACTTCCGTCGTCTACCGGCGGTATCGGCCAGAGCGTCAGGCAACGCGGTCTCCAGATGACAGCGGAATGGGCTATTAGCGACACCCTCACATTAAAGTCCATCACGGCTGACCGCAGCGATGAATCGGAGTCGTTGATCGATTTTGACAGCCTTCCGGGCAACGACTTTGATGCGCCGGTCATTTACGAGAACGAACAGTTTAGCCAGGAATTTCAATTCACCTACAGCGGCGACAGCCTCTCGGGTGTATTTGGCGCCTACTACATCGATGCGAATGCATTCGATGTATTCGACGTTGTTCTGGGCAACCTCGGGGTGACGTCATTTACACTCGGCGATTTCGATACAAAATCGTGGGCTGTGTTCGGTGACCTCGTGTATGACTTCTCGGATACGATGAGCCTCTCCGTCGGCGGTCGATTCACGAGCGACGAACGCACCACACTCGTCACGCGTGAACTGTTCCTTGGGCTCGGTTCGCCCTACTTCGGAAACTCCAGCGCGATCTCGCTTACCGTTCCGTCGCCCGGCCTGGTACCCACCTTTACCGGCACGCGTACCGATGAGGATTTCACGCCGCGCGTTAGCCTGTCATGGAAACCCTCCGACGCACACAACCTTTACGCCTCCATCAGTGAAGGCTTCAAGGGCGGCAGCTTTGATCCGCGCGGCGCCTACCAAATCGAGGGCGTAGACAAGGGCTTCGAACCGGAAACTGTCGTCTCGTATGAGCTGGGCGCGAAATCGACCTGGGCGGATGGCAAGGCAACCACCAATGTTGCCGTGTTCTTCTCTGACTATGAAGACATTCAGGTACCGGGTTCGATCGCCATTGATACCGACAACGATGGCGTAAACGACAGCTTCGCCGGCGCCACTACGAATGCCGGTAAAGCTGAGATCAGCGGCGTCGAAATTGAATCGATGGTGCGATTTACCGATTCATTCTCTGCGATGGCGTCGATCGGGCTAATTGATGCCGACTACACGGAGTGGTTCGTTGCCGGTGTCGATATCTCTGGCACCCGAGAGTTTCAGAATACGCCTGAAACGGTTGCCAATCTGCAACTGCGCAAGGAATGGGAATCGAACCTGTTCAACCGCCCGGGCAGTATTTCGGTCATCGGCGGCGCGTCCTTCAAGGACGACATGTTCCAGTTTGAAATTCCGAACCCGTTACTTGATACGGAGTCGTACACGCTGGTTGACTTGAGCGTTGGATGGCGCGATGACGACGGCCACTACTCCTTGAGCCTGCACGGCCGCAACCTGACGGATGAAGAATACAAGATCGCATCCTACGACTTCCCGACGCTTGGACTGGAAGGTGTGCAGAGTGCTTTCTATGGCAATCCACGCATGATCACGCTCACCGGCACGGTAAGCTTCTGACAAAGTAGAGATACTTTCGGCGCGACCCCCTTGTGCCGCCAGTGTCGACCTGAAGGCCACTTCTCATGAAGTGGCCTTTTTTGTAGGCCATATCTTTTGCCGCACGCGGGTAATTCACTGTTGTGGAGTGTTGGCCGAAACCAGACGGTCGGACTCTTGGCTTTTCAGCGCTTAGAATGACCGCTCTCGGGCGAGGCGGTGGTTGGACTCCTGCGCTGTGTGGACGCTGTATAAAATTTGGGTCCCTGGCCACAATTGCTGCTTGTCGCCTCCGGGTCTGGGGCGCCGCATACGCAGGAGCAATTGCTATCCTACGCTCGCCGTCGCGGATCGGCAATGACTACTTTTGGCTGTGACCTCAATCGGTCGAGTGATAAACCGCCGAGAGGCTGTATATGGACTCCTCCTCTTTGCAAGCACTCTGATGATGACAAG
>CAYTTZ010000289.1:0-2979 GCA_964440945.1 uncultured Woeseiaceae bacterium | reverse complement strand
GCAATTCCGGCAATAAAACGATTGTCGCCCAAAAAAGACAATGTCGGCAAAAGGCCAGCAAATACAGGGGCTGCGGGGGCTTTACGTGGTTCTGAAACAGCGGGCAAAAATAAGGCTTCCCTAGGGCTGCCAGCCATGTATAATTCCGGCCTTTTCTGTCCCCGGCAGGAGCAAATGATGCCCGTAAAGAAAGCAACGAGCAAGAAGCGAAAGTCGACGACGGCTCGCAAGAAAGTTACCCGCAAAAAGGCCACGGCGAAGAAAGTCACCGCAAAGCGGAAAACTGCGAACAAAACGAAGGCGCCTGCTCGAAAGAGCGCGAGCAAGAAAAAAGCGAGTAAGAAGAAAGTGACCAAAAAGAAACCGGCGGCCAAGAAGAAAGTGAGCAAGAAGAAGGTGAGCAAGAAGAAGCCGGCGGCCAGGAAGAAGGCCAGCAAGAAGAAGCCGGCGGCCAAGAAGAAGGCCAGCAAGAAGAAGCCGGCGGCCAAGAAGAAGGTCAGCAAGAAGAAACCCGCAGCCAAGAAAATGGCCGCCAAGAAAATCGCCAAGAAGAAGCCCGTGTCACGTAAGAAAGCGCCTGCCAAGAAGAAGGCAAGCAGCAAGAAACACGTGCCCAGCGTCATTAAGGCGGCCGTCAAGAAACGCGTACCCTCCCGTGAACCCGTCGCTCGAAAAGCGCCCGCCACTCCGCGAGGCAGGCGCGACGTCATGTCCGGACCTATCCATGGTATTGCGCCGTACAAGCCAAAGCGCGGCGAGGAATTCATGAGCGACGCGCAGATAGAACATTTTCGGAAAATACTGGCAGCCTGGAAGAACGAACTGATTTTCGAGGTTGACCGTACCGTGCATCACATGCAGGACGAGGCAGCCAACTTCCCCGACCCGAATGACCGAGCCACACAGGAGTCCGAATTCGGTCTGGAACTTCGAACGCGTGATCGCGAACGCAAGTTGCTGCGAAAAATCGAACAGGCGCTGGCCCGCCTGGATGATGGAAGCTACGGATTTTGCGATGAGACCGGCGAAGAGATCGGACTCAAGCGCCTCGAGGCACGCCCTGTAGCAACACTCTGCCTGGAAGCACAAGAGCGGCGTGAACTTGCCGAGCGGCAGTTCCGCGACAGGGACGATCGTTACCGGTAGGCCGGATCGCCGACGGTGACGCGCGAGCCAGCCCAATACGTCGGCCGGTTCGCGCCTTCACCGACCGGGCCACTCCATTTTGGCTCGCTGGTTGCAGCCACCGCCAGTTACCTGCAAGCGCGATCGATGAACGGTCGGTGGCTGCTGCGCATCGAGGACATCGATCCACCGCGGGCGCAACCTGGCGCCAGCGACGCCATCCTGAAAGCGCTTGAGCGGTACGCCTTCGAGTGGCACTCGGACGTAATACTCCAGAGCACCAGCCAGGAAGCCCACGAGGACGCGCTGCGAACCTTGTGTGAGCAGGGCCACGCCTATGCCTGCGGCTGCTCACGCCGTGACCTTGCGGATGCACCACGGGGCCCTCTTGGCACGATCTATCCTGGAACCTGTCGGAACGGCTGCGACGCCCCGGAAACGGCCATTCGCGTCAGAACGACAGATGCCCCGATCTCGTTCGTCGATGGATTACAGGGACCCCACACCCAGGCGCTCGAAAGTGAGTCAGGCGACTTTGTGATTCGACGCCGCGACGGGCTCATCGCCTACCATATGGCCGTGGTAGTGAATGACGCGCTTGAAGGCATTTCGGAGGTCGTGCGTGGCATTGACCTGATGGACTCAACGCCACGACAGATCTGGCTACAGAAGCTGCTCGGCTTCGCCACACCGGGTTACCTCCATATCCCTGTCGTGACCCACCCAAACGGCGACAAACTCAGCAAATTGACGGGCGCGCGGGCGGTGCCACTGGACGATCCGGAACGCGCACTATTCGGCGCCCTGGTGGCATTGCAGCAGGAGCCGCCAGCATCGCTAAGATATGCCCCTGTGACTGAGATCTGGCAGTGGGGCCTGACGAACTGGCGCATTGAGGCGCTGCATGGCAAGGCCACTGTTCCTACTGATAGCACGGCTTTGGCGGCCCTGGGCCCCGGACTCTGGTGACCTGCGCATCTTGACATTAACCCCAGATATACCATAGCTTGACCTTTGCAACGGGGATACGCTCCCCCGCCCCCTGTTGCAAATGCCTGAAGGTGAATTCACTCTACGGCGGGCCCCCTGCGCAAGCGGGGGGCCATTTTTTTGCCAGTCTCCTCTCTCCTATCCCAAATTCGGCTTATTTCCGACGATGTCCTCTGACGCCCACGACAAACGCATCATTCCCAGCACGTTCCAGCCAGCTCGCTGGCTTCGGAACCGGCACGCTCAGACGATCTATCCGAGCATGCCGTGGTCCTGGCGCAGTAAGCCGGCGCTACGCCGCGACAGCCTCGAATTGCCTGACGGTGATATCACCGCCGTGGACTGGTTGATCGACGCGGACAACACGCCGGATGCCGCACCACTCCTCGTTATCCTGCATGGTCTCGAGGGATCCGCCGAGTCGTCCTATGCGCGCATGCTCATGGAGGCAACGAGGGACCGGGGCTGGCGTTCCTGCGTCCTGCATTTTCGAGACTGCGGTGACTACACGAACAGACTGCCGCGCCGCTACCATGCCGGCGAGACCAATGACTTGCGCTTCTTCCTGAACCGCCTGCAGGCCGAACGCGAGGGCTCACAGAATCCGGGCCCGCTACTGGCGGTCGGCTATTCGCTGGGCGGCAACGTACTCTTGAAATATCTCGGCGAATCCGGCGCGGACACACCGTTAGACGCCGCGTGCGCCGTCTCGGCCCCCTTGGATCTTCACGAATGCGCTGATGCATTAGATATAGGTTTTTCAAGAGTTTATAGGCATTACCTCTTAAAACGAATGAAGTTTGCCGTGACGCGGAAATTCGACCGGCACACGGCCGCATTCGACTGGGACAGAGCCATGAACGC
>CAYTTZ010000288.1:0-3037 GCA_964440945.1 uncultured Woeseiaceae bacterium | reverse complement strand
GGCTTACCACTCATAGCGATATCACTTGATTCATTGATCTTCAGCGCCACATTCTGACTATGCCACTCGAATCGAACGCTGAGCGTATTGGCGCGCCGATTGAACACGGCACCGGCACCGGCGCGCGGCATGCGCTTCTTCACGGCAATGTCCTGACCATCGACGCTGACAGATGTGACGTCCGCTCGCCAGTTGTGCACAACCAACGTGACCTCGCGGCGCTCCGGCATGCCTTCATAAGTGCCGCCTTTGCGTTGCAGGGAGAAGCTCAACGCTTCGCCCGCCTGTCGAGCGTCAAATTTCAACAGCTCGTAAGCGCCGTCTCCGAGGCTTGTACGGCTCTTGCCGTCATCGTCATACATCTGGCCGCTCGCCGAGCGCACCGATGCGTCGGCGTAGTAGTGCAGCGTCAGCCGCTCGCTGGAGTAGTCCCGCGTCGTGCTGATATCCGGTGTCATCGGTATGAAAGATCCAGCTCGAACCAGCACAGGAATCGTCTCGAGCGTTACCGGGAAGTCGACGGTTTGCGAGCCGTCGTAACGCGTGTCGCTCCAGAAATCGAACCAGGTGCCGGCAGGCAGGTCGACGCTTACCGCAGACAGCCCGGGATCCATGACCGGCGCAACCAGGAAGGCGTCGCCCCACAGGTAGCTGTCCTTATTGTCAATGAGCGACAGGTCGCTTTCGTCTTCAAAGAAAACGGGCCGCATCAGCGGCATGCCGCTGGTGCTGTTCTCGTAAGCCAGCGTATATACGTAGGGCAACAGCCGGTAACGCAACTTTATGTAGTCGCGCACGATGTTGCGGGTTTTGCGATCGTGAAAGACGGGTTCCGCCGCGATGTGTTCCTGCGCGTGTGGGCGGTAGACCGGCTGAAAGACGCCGTACTGCAGCCAGCGTATGTACATTTCGCTGTCGAAGGTCTCGCCGCCGGCGAAACCACCCAGATCCGAGTGGTTGTAGGCAAGTCCGAACATGCTCATCTGCAGGCTGAGCTCGATCTGCGGTTTGAAGCCGCCCCAGCTGCGACTCACGTCGCCTGTCCAGGGCACCATCCCGAATCGCTGCGAGCCGGCGAACCCGGAGCGCATCAATATCAGCGGACGCATATCCGGGTACTTTTCAATTTGCCGTTCGTAAATCATACGTGCCCATTCGTGGCCGTAGACATTATGAATCTCGTCACCGGTAGCCTGAATACCGCCGTCGCTGAGCCAGTGCAGCGCGTCGCCCGGGTGCACTTCCGGTTCGCCGAGATCGCCCCAGGTAGCTGCCGTACCCTGCTCGAATAGCATCTCATAGGGTGTCCAGAACCACTTCTGTGCCGTGTCGTTAAATACGTCGATGAGCCCGGTATTGCCGAAATAGAAATCGAAGCGCCGTGGCTCGCCCGTCGGCGTCGTCGCCAATGCCTCACTCGTTACCGCGTCATCCCAGAGATCGGAGGTGCTGAGGATGAAGGGCTCCGTAATCGCGATCGTCTTGACGCCCTTGTCGGCGAAGTCGCCGATCATGTCTTCGGGCGTCGGCCATGCCTCGCGATCCCAGTCCAGATTCCCCATGTGCCCCTTGATGTCGGGCCCGAACCAGTAGATGTCGAGGATGATGGCATCGAGTGGAATGTCAGCGCGCTGGAAGCGACGTACGACGTCGCGTGCTTCTTTCTCGCTGTGATAACCGAAGCGCGAGGCATAGTTGCCGAAGGCCCACCGCGGCGGCAGCGGCTGCTTGCCCGTGACGTCGGTGTAATTCTCAATAAGCTCCGGATAGGAATCGCCGGCGATCACAATATAGGAGGTTCGGCCGCCGACGGCTTCGAACTGCAATACGTCGCTTTCAGTGCTGCCGATATCGAGCCAGCCACTCGCGGAGTTGTCGAATACGATCGTGTACTTGTCCGACGACATGACCGCAGGCACGCTGAAATACATCTGGTCGGTTTCTGTCTCATAACCATAAGAGGCTTTGTTGTACAGTGGCATCCGCTTGCCTCGGCGGTCCATACCCATGACACGCTGACCGCCGCCAAGAATCTTCTCGCCCTCGTCGAGTTGGAAGCGGAAGCCACGCACCGTCTCGTAGGCGAAGTAGCCGTGCTCTTCAGCGACCAGCGGCCGGCCATCGCGCAAGAAGCGAACTTTTACCGGCGACTTCTCGACGATCGCGGTCAGGCCATCGATCATGAATGCCAGCGTGCCATCGGCGTCGCTGACGGCGGTCATTACGTCGGTCCGGCTGTTCGGGTCTATCGCGAATGAAGGCAGTTGTTTAACGCCTTTTTCCTGGTAGTGCACCTCGAACGCCGCGTCGTCGAGCGGGCTAATCGTGAGTTCACCAAGGTCACTGACTACGACGAGTGACTGGCCATCGAGCTTGTGACTCTCGTACTGGCCAAAGTCGGCAAGCGCGGGGGCCGCCGTAAACAGCGCGGCGACGATCAGGAATCTGTATATCAAGGCGAACTCCTGTTATCGGGTTATTTCCAGCACCAGCACGGAGCGTGCGGGCAATTCGAGCGTCTCGTTCAACTCGTAGGCTTGCCCGGTTATCACGTCGACGGCACTGTCGGCATCGCCGAGGCGCTCGGCGAATCTCGCCGTGTCTATGCTGCTCGCTTCTTCGCTGCGATTGAAAACCACCATGACCGTATCGTTTTCGTCATAGCGAAAGTAAGTGTACACATCCTTGATCGGCGTGAACTGCATCACCTTGCCCGAATGGATGACCGGCTTACTCTTGCGCCAGGTTAATAGCTGCTGCACGAATTGCTGCGCTTCGCGTTCGAGATCGCTCAGACCATCGCCGGTGAACGCATTCTTGTCGCTGTCTTCCCAGCCGCCGGGGAACTCCTCGCGAATGGCACCATGACTGTCGGTGCCGGGGTGCGACATCAACACTTCCGTACCGTAATACAGCGTCGGAATGCCACGCATGGTCAGGTAGTAGACTATCGCCATGCGATACAGGTCGTAATCTTCGTTCACCTGCGTATAGATACGGCTCATGTCGTGGTTGTCGGGAAAGATAACGAGGTTGA
>CAYTTZ010000287.1:0-3059 GCA_964440945.1 uncultured Woeseiaceae bacterium | reverse complement strand
GCCTTCATTTTTCTCGCGAGTGTATTGCGTCCCCAGCCGAGAAGCTTGGCCGCTTCCTGACGATGGCCGTTTGTTTGTGACATGGCCGTTTCGATCAGTGTCTTCTCGAACTCTGGCAACGCCGTCTCCAGCAGCGGCGCATCGCTGCTGTGCAATTGGCGCTCGGCCCATGTGGCGAGGACACCGGTCCATTCTTTCGTAGCCCGTTTTGGCGACTCGCTGCCACCAAGGTCGCCTGGAACATCGGCTGCAGAGATCACGCCGCCGGGTGCCGTCACGGTCAGGCGTCGTGTCGCGTTTACCAACTGGCGCACATTGCCCGGCCACGAGAATGACTGCAGCGCGGCCAACGCGTCTTCATCGAGCGTCTTCGCCGTCGCGCCGAGTTCTTCGGCAGCTTCTGCGAGGTAATGCCGCAGGAGAATCGGAATGTCATCGCGACGCTGGCGTAGCGGCGGTGTGTTGATGCGTATGACGTTGAGGCGGTGATAGAGGTCCTCGCGAAAGCGCGACTTTTTCACCGCACGCGCCAGGTCCTGGTTGGTTGCCGCGATGACGCGGACATCGACTTTTAACGGGGTCTGCCCGCCCACGCGATAGAACTCACTTTCTGCAAGAACCCGCAAGAGCCGCGTCTGCAGCGCCGGCGACATGTCGCCGATCTCATCGAGGAAAAGGGTGCCACCATCAGCCTGCTCGAATCGGCCGATTCGCCTCGAATCTGCGCCGGTGAACGCCCCTTTCTCGTGACCAAACAGCTCGGATTCGAGCAGCTCGGCTGCAATCGCCGACGTATTCAGGGCTACGAAGGTTTTGTCAGAACGAGGGCTGTGCTCGTGTAACGCGCGGGCTACCAGTTCCTTGCCGGTCCCCGATTCGCCGGTAATCAACACGGTCATGCTCGATCCCGCGAGACGACCGATCGAGCGAAACACCTCCTGCATGGCAGGCGCCTGTCCGATCATTGAGGCGATGGTGTCGGGGCTCGCCTCCGGGGCCGCGCTTTGCTTGCCGTCGGCTCGCGCCGCCTTTCGCACAAGCTCCACGGCCTCATCGATATCGAAGGGTTTCGGCAGGTATTCGAACGCCCCGCCTTTATAAGCGGCGACAGCGTTTTCCAGATCCGAGTGGGCCGTGATCACGATAATTGGCAGGTCGGGCAGGGTAGCGCTAAGCCGCTCGAGCAGGGCGAGGCCGCTCATTCCGGGCATGCGAACATCCGTTATCAAAACGTCCGGGGCATCGTCATGGATGGCCTCGAGCAGATGCTCGGCACGCTCGAAGCTGCGTGTTTGAATGTCGGCCTGCTTCAGCGCCTTCTCGAGCACCCAGCGAACGGACGGATCATCGTCAACGATCCAGGTGGTCAGTGGAGGACTAGCCATGCGCGCTCACCGTCATTGATTCGATCGGAATTCGTACGTAAAACACTGTGCGCCCGGGGCGGCTGTCGAATTCAATCAAACCACCGTGGCGACTGAGCAGCTCTTGCGCCGCCGGCAACCCGAGGCCGGTGCCATCCGGCCTGCTGGTAACCAGTGGGTAGAATATAGAGTCCTGCATATCGAGCGGTATACCCGGGCCATCGTCTTCAATTTCAATGGATGCGATGACGCGGTGGCGAACGTCGCCAATCGTGTAATTGGCTGCAGCGCGGCTGCGGAGTGTGAGGGTGCCCTGTCCATCCAGCGCCGCGTAGGCGTTGCGAATCAGGTTCATGAGCGCCTGGATCATCTGGTCTCGATCGAGGTGCAGATCGGGTAGTCCCGGGTCGTATTCGCGGCGTATCTTCAGGCTGCGTTCGTTTTCTGCATCGACAATCCTGACGACGTATTCGATCAATTCATGGATATTCACCGGCTGCTTGTTGGGCGGCCCGCCGGGGCCGAGCAGCGTGTCAACGAGGGCCGCCAGGCGATCGGTTTCACTAATGACGACGTCGGTATATTCGTGCAGCGACTTGTCATCGAGCTGGCGCTCCAGCAGTTGCGCTGCGCCGCGGATACCACCAAGCGGGTTTTTTATTTCGTGGGCGAGCTGTCGAATCATCTGTCGGCCCGCACCATGCTGAATGAGTAACGCGTTCTCGCGACTGATCTGTGACCGCCGGGTAACGTCGGTAAACTCGACAAGAATGCTGGCGTCGTCCGTCGTAATCGGCGAAACCCGACAATCGACTATTCGCTCTTTAGCATGCACCTCGGTCGGCGAAAGACGCATTTCGTTGGCATAGTGATTGCCGGTGGCCAGAACGCGGCTCAGAATGTCGCGCATCTCTGGCTCGTCATCAACGAGTCGCAAAAGGGATTTGCCGTGGGCGCGTTGCTGGCTGATGCCGAGGATATTCTCTGCCGCCGGGTTCATGCCAACAATCAATAAGTGCTCGTCGAGCAGGACGACCCCTGAGCGCAGCGCATCGAGAATTGAGCTTGCGTTACGACGAAGCGTATCGCCGTTATCCGGGCCGCGGCCGCGCCGTGACTTTACCGCGGGCGGACTACCGAGGTCTGTTGCACATAGAACCGGTTGGGCAGGCTGCGAATCTTCATCTCGCCCGTTTCGTCCAGGATCTCGGCCTGAATATTGTGGACGCCTCGATAGATCTCCTCCAGCTGGAAGCTCGTGCCGGGCATCAGCCTCGGGTCGCCGTCGAAATACACCCGCACCTGGTGTCCGGGCCGCAGCGCCGGGCTCAGTGCCAGCGACACGCTCAGGACGCCGTCGATATTCCATAGTGTCTCTTCAGGTCCCGGTGCGATGACTTCGAGCGTTTCGTAACGGAAAGGCTGGACGGGCGCCCCTTCATCCTGAGCGGCCCCCGACGCGGTGCGTGTTGGCGCAGCAGGAGCGCCGGTTTTTTTCGATTCCGGCAAATTGATGCGCTTGGCACCGGGCTCCGGCCTGTCGGAATAGTGAACGATACCGTTCTCATCGATCCACGTGTAGGCCTGTGCAAGCGCGCTATCGGCGGCGAAGAGTGCCAGAAGGATGAAAATCGGTCGTAGTCGCATTCAATGAGCATAGCAGCGTCTAGGTTGGCGGGGCTAGTGGCCGGGCGG
>CAYTTZ010000286.1:0-3062 GCA_964440945.1 uncultured Woeseiaceae bacterium | reverse complement strand
CGCACATGGGCGTCGTCGATCAGTACCGCGTTGCTGGCGAGACGAGCCGCTACATCGTGCCGATCGTCAAGCAGGGCTATCGCGTGCTGATCACGCACGGTAACGGACCGCAGGTTGGTTTTATCCTGTTGCGCTCAGAGTTGGCGCGAGACGTCATCCACGAGGTGCCTTTGGCAAATTGCGTGGCAGACACACAGGGATCGATCGGCATGCAAATCGCCCAGAGTCTGCAGAACGAGTTTCAGCAACAGAACGTGGAGCAGCAGGTCATCGCGCTCGTCACGCAGGTTGTCGTCGATGAACAGGATCCGAGTTTCGGCAACCCGAGCAAGCCGATCGGCCCGTTCATGAGCGAAGAAGAGGCTCGTCAACGTGAGGCAGAGGACGGCTGGGTCGTTGGCGAAGATGCAGGCCGCGGCTGGCGTCGCCTGGTGCCGTCGCCGGCCCCTCTCAAGATCATCGAGTTACCCGCCATTCGCACATTGCTTGACAGCGGCATGCTGGTGATCGCCGCCGGCGGCGGCGGCATCCCGGTAATTTACAGGGCGGACGGCACGCTGCGACCCCGCCCTGCGGTTATCGACAAAGACGCTGCGTCCTGCCTGCTCGCCTGTGAGCTTGGCGCGACGTTTTTCATTATTTCCACAGACGTGGACAAGGTGTCATTGAATTTTGGCACGCCGGAGCAGGTTGAGATCGACCGCATGAATGTCGAAGAATGTCGGCGACACCTGGCTGCCGGTCACTTCCTGCCCGGGAGCATGCGACCGAAGATCGAAAGCGCTCTTGCGTTTCTCGAACAAGGCGGCAAGGAAGTGATTATTACGCAGCCGCACAACATGCAAGCAGACCCGCAGAAGATTGTCGGCACACACATCGTGCCATGACGAGTCGATGCACATGAACGGTTATCGTTGTATTGCTTGTGCTAAAACACAAGCCATCGATTTCGCGGGTTTCGTGTGCCCGTGTTGCGGCGGCAATCTTGACATCACTTATGACTATGCGGCGATTTCAGACAAGGTGGCCGGGGGTTTTAGTAGTTACCGGACTGACCTGTTTCGCTATGCACCTCTTCTCCCGGTAAAAAGAACCGATACACCGTTTCCGCTGCACGTTGGCGGGACCCCCCTGTATGCGGCGCCTCGTCTCGGTGAGTTGCTTGGACTTCGCAACCTGTACCTCAAGGATGACACTGTGAATCCCAGCGCGTCGACCAAGGACCGCGCCGGCGCCGTGACGCTTCAGCGGGCAATGGATATCGGCGCGGAAGTCGTATCCGTCGCAAGCACCGGGAACGCCGGCTCGTCGCTTGCCTGTCTCGCTGCGGCCCTCGGCCTGCGCGCCGTCGTGTTCGTGCCAGAAGACGCGCCAGCGGCGAAACTCACGCAGTCCTTGTCGTTCGGAGCAACCGTATTTGCCGTGCGGGGAAACTACGACGACGCCTTTGACCTTTGCCTGTCCGCCTCCGATGAGTTCGGCTGGTTTAACCGAAGTACCGGCTATAACCCCTTCACGCGAGAAGGCAAAAAGACCTGTGCCTACGAGATCTGGGAATCCCTGGGCGGCCGAGTCCCCGATCGGATAGTGGTGCCGACGGGAGACGGAAATTTACTGAGTGGTATCTGGAAGGGCTGGTGCGATCTGCGTGCAGTCGGACTTGTTGACCGTGTACCCAGGATCGACTGCGTGCAGTCTGTCGCCAGTGCTGCTATTTGCGGAACCGTCCGCCGGCTTCGCGACAATGATCAATCTGACCCCGACTGGTCAACGGTCGTGATAGATGAGGTCAGGGCCAGCACCGCTGCCGATTCCATCTCCGTGGATCGGCCACGGGATGGCCTGGCTGCAGTGAGAGGCGTTCTGGAGTCCGGTGGCGAAACAGTAACGGTTCCGGACGACGATATTCTTGCCGCTATTCCGGAAATGGCCCGGACCACCGGCATCTTTGCCGAGCCGGCCGCGGCGGCGCCTTGGGCGGCGGTCAAACAACTGGTTCGCGATAACAAGATCGAGGCGGACGAGCTGGTAGTTTGTATTGTGTCGGGAAGCGGTTTGAAGGATATCGCCAACATTCAGAAAACCGTTGCAGCGCCGCTGATTATCGATCCCTCCCTCGAGGCCATCAAGAGATCCGGGATCTTCCCCCTGTCCGTGTAGCCTGGCCCATAAGACCGGCCGGACAAAAACGGCAAGAGATCGCCAAATTGAGCCGCCCAGGGCTTCACCGGGGGGCGACTTGGTCCGGATTCCACGGCTCAAATAACCCTGTGCGCCAGCCTGTAGCTGCCGTTGTGTTGATATTTTGCTGATGCTGTTCGACTATCGGAGCACCGGAACCGGCCGGCCGTCCAATCGGATTTGGAGAGCAACCCAGTATCGTGTTTGCGGTTTCGAAAAATACACTCAAGATCGTAGCTGCTTTCGTATGGCTTGGCGGCGGGATTGCCCTGTCGTTGAAGGCCGCCAGCCTGTTTACACAGGCGATCGCGTTGAAACCTGGTGAAATCTGGTCCTGGCTCGCCGTTGCTGCCGCACTTCTGATTGGCGGAGCCAAGGCGCGCTACCTGTTCGGCGGATTTTGCCGCAAGAACCTCGACAGGATCGCCGCCCTGAACGACCCGCAGATATGGCATGCATTTCGGCCAGGGTTCTACGTTTTCCTGACCACGATGGTCCTTCTTGGAGCAACCCTCTCAAGGCTGGCGATTGGGAACTACTCGGCGCTGCTGGCGCTGGTCATTCTTGATATCAGCATCGCCATTGCGCTTCTGGGCAGTATTCGGGTGTTCTCGCAGCATCCGTGATTCGTGCAACCTCTCGCCGGACAGACCTGGCGAATGCGCCGCATCGCAACACCGACGATACCCGGTTGTCTGATCTGAAGCTGACGCGCCCGATTCCGCAGCGTGCAACCACCGGTAGGCGGCGCCGCAAGTAAGGCAGGCAGGCAGTCCCTGTGAATCATAGGGTTTGGCGCGTAGCTGAATCGATGAAACTACCTATACCCTGGCATGCTGATTCGTCTCCATGTTCCGGTAGAATCTGAGCGTGGACAGAAT
>CAYTTZ010000285.1:0-3075 GCA_964440945.1 uncultured Woeseiaceae bacterium | reverse complement strand
TCCTCGACGCGCGGATGCCGGAACGACCAGCGCTTGGTGTACTCGGCAAAGACCTGGTCCATGGTGTCCTGACCGAATAATCGCGCAGCGGTCTGGAATGTTGTCATGGGACGGTCATAGAACTGGGTTCCAGGGCCGTAGCCGCGGGCAAGGAACGAGGGACCTGACCAGACGGCCGGTTGCACACGCGTGTTGGGTTCCGACCAGATCGCACCGGAATTGGCACCGATAGCACGGCCGAACAGGAATCCGAGACCTGCATCCTCGCCCCATTCGTCCATCATGATCTCGGTACCCCAATACTCAGTCATGCCTTCGTCCATGAACGCATCCTCGAACTCGTTGGTGGCGACAAGACCGTGAAAGTACTGGTGCGCGAACTCGTGTGCTATGACCTGTTCATTGATGTTGGTCGCGCCCAGTGGCGTCTTGTCCCAGACATCACCTCCTGGCCCGCCGGTAAACAGTGTCGGGTACTCCATACCCAATGTGCGCAGGCCCGTGCGCGGCGGCAGCACGACGGTCACCGTTTCATACGGGTACGGCATGATGCGGCTCGACATCGTGTCGAGCGATATCCCGGTCGCCCTGGCCCAGCGTGGCAGCTGGTGCTCGAAACCCTGGGGTTGGAAGATCGTTATTTCGACTTCGCCACCTGTAGACAGGGAGTGCATCGACTTGTAGGACTGCATTTGTGAACCAGTGGCAAATGCGAAATCAATGACACCATCTTGCTGGTAGTGGTGCCAGTCGATGTCTTCTTCCTGCCGCTCGAGTACACCCTTGCCGGTGGAGGCTACCGCCCAGTCCCTGGGCACACCCATACGCACATCGAAGTCAGCAAAATTCGCGAAGAATTCCGTGGTGCCAAAGAACTGGTGGCGATTAAAGGTACCGTCGGGCCTGACGCCGGCAATCTTGGGAAACCACTGCGCGGCCATGAAAAAGCCCCCGTAGCCGCCTGTGCGTGCAGCAGCCGCGGGAAGTCGGCTGGTCCAGTCGACCTCGAGCATCAGTGTCTCGCCGGGCGCCACGGTTTCGGCAAGCGTAACCTCAATCAACGTGCGATCGAGCGAATTGCCGTCATCGGGCGCAATAGCTTGCCACTCGAGTTCGTGACCATCCTGGCGGATGCTTGCAGGTTCGTTCCATCCCCACGGGTCGTCGAAGCGTTCGAGAATCGAATCAAGTTGAAAGCGGTCTCTCATCGAGTACCGATACCAGCTCGACGCTTCATTCGAAAACGCATTCAGATAAAGATGCATCGGAATTGACGCGACCGGTTCGTCAAGCGTGTTCTTCCAGGTGATCTTTTCGTATCCCGTGAGTTCACGGGAGGCAGTGTCCAGGTGAACCTCGATCGAATAGTCGATGGCGGAATCCGGGATAGCCTGCGCCATTGCGGCTAGTGGCGTGAGCACGGCCGCGATGATCATCGCGGCGAAGACTGTCAGCCGTTTCCTGTTGCCAGCGACTGGTTTTGGTCCTTCCGACCACTCAAGCAGTAACATGTTGGCTACACCTGTGAGACGAATTGTGTCCGCCATTATAGACGGGGTTGTGCAGACGTCGAAAGCGAGGCAGCACAGCTGCCGTTTCAGCTTGGCGGCCACTCTCGAAACTGGCTACAAAACAAGGGGGCGTAAGTGTTCAGAGACTGATTACCTCGCACGATGAAAAACCATCAGGCAGATCTGTCGCTTTGTTCGTCGTCGATTACCCGCAAGTCCGGATGCTGGCGAGGAACCGCGACCCGAAACCAGATAAAGGGAAATAGCGGATTCGGAAGCCAGTATTTCCAGCCCAGGGACTTCTCAACGCCGCCATCGTTATTGTGATAATCCAGCCAGACGTAGAGAAATTTGTAAAAGCAAAGGCCGGGAACGTAGTTGACTCTGAATCCCTTTGTCTTGAGCGCCGAAGCAGAGATATAGAAATTGCCCTCGAAAGGAGTAATCGCCCAACCACGTTTCCCTTCCGCAAGTAGTTCCCCGGTTTTTCGATAGATTATCTTCACGCCCTATTACGCTCTGCGATCCGCCTGAAGTCATGTCGCCTTTCCGCCAGACAGATCGCGGCGAACAAGCCAAGCGACGTGAAGGAGAGAAAACCAACGGGTACGCCAACGGTCAACCTTGGACACACCTGCTGGCCAAAACGCTCCAGGTAGCGATGTCCTGATGTCATGCGTAGGTCTGTTGCAAATACTCAATAATGTCTCGCGATTCCGGCATCCACCGTTGCTCACCGTCGGGCGATGTGATTCTCAATACCGGCACGGTTGCCCGTCCGCGGGCCTTGATCAGGGCATCGCGATGTTGCGAGTCCTCAAGTATGTTCCTGAGCTCGATATCGATGCCAAGTTGATCGATCGCCGATCTGACCCTGTTGCAAAACGGACAGCCGTCAAAATAGTAGAGTGCCAGCCGATCCTCTGCCGGGCTCTCCGATGGCGCACAATGTTCTACGATCTCGTTCGCGTAAAATTCCGGCCAGCCACTCTCCGGTGCACGTGCTTGATGTTCAATATCGGCTTTCATCAGACAGTAGACCAACTGGGTTTTTCTGAAATTCATGCCGAATCGTTCCGCGAATGGGCCCTTCGCGTAGTCGGCATACCAGATTGGCCAATCCGGGTCGGCACCGTCTGTCGCCGCGAACGCCTTATGATGCGCTTGTCCGGTTTGAGTCAGTAACTCGGCTATGTCGTCGCGAAAGTCAGTGTTCACAAAGCGTCTCCAGGGCTGCGCTCAGATCAGGTCGGCGTCGGTGATGATCTCCACCAACGAAGGGCCGTCATGGCTCAGCGCTTCCTCAAGCGCCGGCTTGATTTTCTCTGGCGATTTCACCGGAATGCCATGACCGCCGCAAAGCCTTGCGTAGGCCGCGAAACTCGGGTTATGCAGGCTCGTCTGCCAGACAGGCCATTCGCCTGCGCGCTGCTCCTTCGAGATCTTGCCAAGCTGCGAATTATTCAAAAGTACGTGCGTGATGTTCATGTTGTATTTCACGGCTGTCGTGAAGTCCGCCAGGTACTGGCCAAAGCCACCGTCGCCACTCACCGAAATCACCTTG
>CAYTTZ010000284.1:0-3105 GCA_964440945.1 uncultured Woeseiaceae bacterium | reverse complement strand
CCGCACGATAGGAGCGCGACCATCGAGCATCCTGCGCATTTTCATAACGCAGGGTAGTATCGTCGGTCTCGCCGGGACGTTGGCCGGCGTCGTACTCGGTGTGCTTCTGGCGCTAAACCTCGAATCTATAGTCGGTTTTTTCGAAACCGTATTCGGCATGAAGTTCCTGGCCGCTGACGTGTATTTCATTAGTGACCTGCCTTCTGAATTACGTTTCGGCGATGTCTCAAAGATCGCGGTAATGGCGCTGGTACTCGCATTGATTTCAACTCTTTATCCGGCCTGGGTTGCAGCCAGGACAGCTCCGGCGGAGGCCCTGAGGTATGACTGATACGTCCACGGACCCGGCGACGCCGGTACTTGAATGCCGCAACGTCGTACGACGTTTCAACGAGGGCGCGTCGACCCTCGAAGTGCTTCGCGGCGTGAATCTCGCCGTGCAGCCGGCTGAGCGTGTCGCCATTATCGGTTCATCGGGCTCCGGCAAGACGACGCTGCTGCAGATCATGGGGGGGCTGGACGATCCCGATGATGGCGAGGTGCGTGTCAACGGCCAACGTATGCAGGGCAACGATGAGGCTGCGAAGGGCGAGCTGCGCAATCGATACATCGGCTTTGTTTACCAGTTTCATCATCTTTTGCCGGAATTCACGGCGGAAGAAAACGTTGCTATGCCGCTGCTGATCCGGCGCGAGCCCAAGGCGGCGGCGCTGCAACAGGCTCGCGAGCTGCTCGGTCGAGTCGGCCTCGGTGAGCGCTTGACGCACAAGCCAGGCGAACTGTCTGGCGGTGAGCGCCAGCGCGCCGCCGTGGCTCGCGCGCTGATTACCCGACCGCAGCTGGTGCTTGCGGACGAACCGACCGGCAACCTGGATTCCGGCAACGGCGAGCATGTGCTGCAGCTGATGCTCGGGCTTAACCAGGAGTTACGAACGAGCCTCGTTATCGTGACGCACGATCATGGCATCGCAGCGCGCATGGACCGTGTGCTCGTACTTGAGGACGGTGCGCTGCGTGAATCAGCGTGACTGTTTGTCGCGGCGAATATTCTGCTTGCGTGTCTTGTAGTTACTGATCGAGGTTCGCCACAGCAGGTCGAGTGCGACGTATCCGACCAGCGCCGCTGCGCTTCCGAGCAGCAGGCTGCCGAGGAGCATGGGCTGCCAGATGTTGACGAGCGTGTGCGTGACCCAGTCAATTGAGAGTTCGAACCGGAATGGCTTCGGCGGGACACCAAGGATCGTCACCCCCAGGCGATAGGCAAAGTAGTACATCGGTCCCATCGTGAGCGGATTGCTGACCCAGGTCGAAATCGCAGCCACCGGGATGTTGACGCGCAGAGCCAGGGCGCTTAACGCGCCCATCAGTGTATGTCCCGGGACGGGCAGGAACGCGATAAACAGCCCCGTCGCGAATGCCGGTACGACCAAGCGACGACGAATTCCCCATAAACGATGATCCTGCAACAGATGACGGAACGGTGTCATGAACCACCGTTCGCTCATCTCATGTCGTTTGAAGGCGAATTTCCGAAAAAAGCGTCTTGGCATTAACTCTGGACCCGGTTTCCATGGTGAGTGCCGACGATTGACGAAAAACACTCATGATCTGGGCCTGCGCTCTGGTGATTGCAGGTGGCTTTGCGGCGCAGCATAGCAGGCTCCTGCTTAGCTCGGACATCTGCATCCTGCTAATAGTTGCATCTGTGCTCATGCTGTTCCGACGAAGTACCCGGTACCCCGGGTGCTTCGTATTTGGGCTTGGTTGGTTTCTGCTGGCAGGACAGGAAATCGTCGATGCTCGTCTGCCACACCAGTACGCCGGCGACAGTCTGCTGACTGACGTCCAGATCATCGATTTCCCAAGGAGAGCCGGAAACTCCCTGGTTATGCTCGTTACGCCACTCAACGACCCGCGGTTGCCTCCCCGCTCCCGGGTCAGCTGGTTTGAGCCAGTCACCGAGCCGGCGCTCGGCGATGTCTGGCGGCTGGAGCTGCGCCTGAAGAAACCCCGCGGATTAAGCAACCCCGGCGTTTTCGATCGCGAAGCCTGGTTGTTTCGCAATGAAATTCATGCGACGGGCTACGTCGTAAATGGTAAACGGAATCGACGACTTGCAAGCGGCACCGAGTCCGCCGTGGACGCGTTCAGGCGTGACTTCATCGCCCGCAGCACCAGGGCTGCACCGTCACCGGATATTGCCGCAGTGCTTGCCGCGATCGGTGTCGGCGCGCGGCACAAGATATCCAGCGAGCAGTGGGACCGATATGCAGTAAGCGGTACGAGTCACCTGATGGCCATCTCCGGTCTGCATATCGGCCTTGCCGCAAGCGCCGCGTTTCTGCTCGCCCGCGTGTTGACGAGTGTCTTTTCGCGCCTTGATAACGCACACCTCGTTTCCATCCTGGTCGCGCTGCTCTGCGCATGCGCATATGGCGTTGTTTCCGGGCTGGGTGTGCCGGCACAACGGGCCACGCTGATGTTGCTGGTAGCCGGTATTACGGTACTGCGTCGCAGGAGCGTTGCCGTTATTCGAACGGTCGCGCAGGCAGCGGTCATCGTATTCATCGCGCACCCGGTGGCGACCATGGCCCCGGGGTTTCATTTATCCTTTGCAGCCGTCTTGCTTTTGCTGTGGCTGGCTGGCGTACGACAGCCATGCTCAGACCGGCGAACTCTCATGAGAAGGGCCGGCGACAGGCTGCGACAACTCTTCAGGATCCAGGTTTTCCTGCTGTTCGGCCTGATGCCGCTGACGGTCCTGTGGTTCCAGCGCATTGCGCCGCTCGCGTTGCCGGTCAACCTCGTTGCCGTGCCGCTTTTCAGTTTCGTCACGGTGCCCTTCACGCTGATCGGCCTCGTGCTCGGTGACAGTGCCGGGTTCGCCGGTCAAGCAGCGCTCATGATTGCCGCCCACAGCATCCGGCTTATCGAGACCCTCATTGTCAGGACGAGCGGCTTGCCATTCGTAAACTTTACGGTCGTCGAGGTCCGCGGTTTTCTGAGTCTTGTCGTTTTCCTTCCGGCCCTGCTGGCGTTGCTGCCAAAAGGGTGGCCCGGTCGCTACGTCGCCCTGCTGGCTGTCGTAGCCCTGTTGTTGCAACC
>CAYTTZ010000283.1:0-3140 GCA_964440945.1 uncultured Woeseiaceae bacterium | reverse complement strand
TGCCCGGGGTTGGCTTGATTATGCTGGCGATGGTGTTCAACCAGGTTGGTTTACCCGTGGAGGGCATCGGGCTGATCATGGGCGTCGACCGACTGTTGGACATGACGCGTACCGCCGTCAATGTTACCGGTGATGCGGCGATCACGACCATCGTCGCCAAGAGTGAGGGTAGCCTGGACGAGGGGATTTTCTACGATCCCGACGCCGGGAACGTCGAGGACATACATCTGCCGCACACCTCGGCGGATTCCGCGTCTACCTCGTAGGTCCCACAAGCTGATTCACGCGGGATCCACGGTGCACCGTCACGGTGCCGGGCATGGTTCGATCACCAGGTCAATTCAGCGGCACGGTGATCATTTTCAGCTCATTGAGGAAAATCTCGCCGATGTAGTCGACGACTGTGACGAAAGGAACGCCGCATAAGTTGGGCGCGAAATCCTCCGTCGTTCCGGATCTCACGGCCAGTCCAGCCAGGAACGCCGCAAAAATTGCGATCAGAATCTACCCGTGCAGCGCCAGATTTCGCATGTCTCCGCCGGACGGCTCAGCGGCCGCCATCGTTCCGGATCTCACCGCTGGTCCAGCCAGGAACGCCGCAAAATTGCGATCAGAATCTACCAGTGCAGCGGAAGTTTTCGCATGTCTCCCCCGGACGGCTCAGTGGCCGCCGTCGATATTATTATCGAGAGGGCTTTTACTAGAACTGATCTTGTGCGGCCAGCACATCCTGATTGGTAGCGATATCCGCTTCGGCACGCAAGGCCTGCACGAACGCCACGAAGTCACCGATTCCGGACTGCTCGGCCAGCTGCAGCCTGCCCGCATCGCGATCCGGGAGCGGGATCGACTCCGGTCGTCCCGGGACAACCGCGTCGAGGCTGAATACCGTGAAGCCGCCTGCCTGGTTGCGCGTGCTACCGATCGTCGGCTTGTCCTGTGACGGCTTCAGCGCGGTGAACACAGCGACGGCAAGAGACTGATCCGTATCCTGCGCATTGCGCATCATCACTCTCGGTTCCGGCGCGCCGGCGCCAACGCTTGCTGCAGCGTCTGCGAACGTCTGTCCGGCCTCCAGTGCCGCCAGCATGTCGTTGGCCTTGTCGCTCATAAGAAGCTCGGCCTGCTCGCTCTCGAGGGCTTCTGCAATCAGGTCACGCACGCTCTCGAGCGGCTGGCGCGTTGCTTCCACGTGCTTGGTGACACTGAATACGGCCGAACGATTGGCATCGATTTCAACAACGACAGATAACAAACCGCCGTTCAATACGGATTCTTCAAAGATCGCGTCGATCGCCGTCGCGCTGCTGCCGATTGGCTCGCCACCCTGGCGGGTGAAGCCCATTACTGATTTCAGTTCAACACCAACCGTTTCCGCCAGCCCACGGATATCGCTGGCATCGAACAGCGCGTCGGACAGCTTGCGCTCGGACTCGCGGAACAGGCTTTCTGCCTGCTGCTCCTGCAGTTCGGTCGTCAGCTCGCCGCGAACCTGGTCGAGTGGCAGCGGACCGCGCTCAAGGATGCGATCAAGCCGCACCACGTGGAACCCGAAGTCCGTCTCGATCGGGCCCACAATTTCGCCTTCTGCCATCGAGAAGATCGAGCCGCCCAGCTCTCCCGCCAACTGCGTGCGCGTCAGCACACCGAGGTCACCGCCGTTGGTGGCCGTGCCGCCGTCCTGCGAGTTATCGCGCGCGAGGTCTTCGAAGGACTCGCCCGCCTGCGCGCGGGCAAACAGTTCACCGGCTTGCGCTTTCGCCGCATCTTCATCGTCGCCGAGAAGGACGAGTATGTGTCGTGCCTGGCGCTGTTCATCCTGCAGGTAACGATCAGAGTTCAGTTCGTAGTAATTCTTAAGATCCTGCTCGCTGACGCTGACGCTAGCAGCGACCGCGTCGCGCGAAACCTCGACATACTCGATGTCGGCGGATTCCGGCACCTGGTAGAGCATCGGGTTGGCGCCGTAATACGCCGTGATCATCTCGTCAGTGACGGCGACCTCGCCCGCCACGCTTGCCGGGTCAATAGTCGCCGTTGTTACGACGCGTTGCTCGGCGGCGAGGTTCAGGTAACGACGGTAGCTCGACGGTGTCACCAGCGCGGAGCCGCGTACGGCACGCTGCAGCTGATCGCGTCGCAACGACTGGCGCTGCGCGGCTTCGAACCGAGCGGGCTCGTAGCCAACCTGCGCCAGCAGCATGCGATAAGTTTCGATGTCGAACTCGCCATCCACCTGGAATTCCTCGGCCCCCTGGATCATGGCCGTGACCTGCTCATCGCTGATCTGGTAGCCGGCTTCGTCGAGGTAGTTGTCAATGACACGCTGCTGGATGAGCTGCTCGAGTACGTTTGAGCGCAGCTGCTGGCGAAATTGCTCCGGCAGCTGGGCAAGCTGCGGATTGCTTTGCAGCTGGTCGCGGTAGGCGTTCTCGAACTGCCCCACGCCGATATCGACGCCGTCGACCTTGGCCGCGTAAGTGTTGCCGATGAAGCTGTAGTTCAGTCCGACGAAGACGAACGACAGGCCGATGAGGCCGAGAATCGAGATTGCGATCCAGCCGGTGAATTTTTCACGAAGGTTCTGCAGCATGATTTGGGTGTCTTTTTGGCGGGGGCGCGCGGCCCGGAAACAAGGCGAGGCATTCTAGCGGACGTGGCTCGAGAGGCCAATAGGCGAAGGAAGGAATGTGTGGGTCGCGGAAGAGGGTCGCCCGTTGGCATTGTCCCCGAATGGGGAGGCGGGCTCCTGCGGGGGGCGGTCGCAGCCAGATCGCACGGTCGCGGCCAATGGGCCGCTCCTACAGGGTCATTCCGGCAGGGTCATTCCGGGCAAAAAAAATCCCGGACCCAAAATGGGCCGCTCCTACGGGGTCATTCCGGCAGGGTCATTCCGGGCAAAAAAAAACCCCGGACCCTAAATGGGCCGCTCCTACACGGTCATTCCAACAGGGTCATTCCGGGCAAGAACAACCCCGGACCCACAATGGGCCGCTCCTACAGGGTCATTCCGGCTGGGTCATTCCGGCAGAGTCAATTCCGGGCAAAAAAAAACCCCGGACCCAAAGGGCCCGAGGTTTCTTCATCAGTGGCGGAGCGGACGGGACTCGAACCCGCGACCCCCGGCGTGACAGGCCGGT
>CAYTTZ010000282.1:0-3179 GCA_964440945.1 uncultured Woeseiaceae bacterium | reverse complement strand
CGGCTGGATGCGTCGTTTGACGGCCAGGTAGACCTTGACCATCTTCAGAACGCCCGGAGCGAGATCGTCGCCCGCCGTGATCTTGGACTTCTTCTCCTCGTAACGACGATCGAATTCGTCACGCTGCGCCTTCAGGCGTTCGAACGAGTTCTGCAGCTGCTCGTTCGCATCGTCGTTCTTCAGGCGAATCTCGAACCACTGCTCACGAGGCAACTCTTCGAGGTAGGCCTTGACGATCTTGCTGCCCGACTTGAGCTTGTTGGGGCCACCCTGGGCCACCTTGCCCGTCAGCATGCGCTCGACGCGCTCGTAAATATCCTCTTCGAGAATTCGCAACGTATCGTCGAGGTCCTTGCGGACACTTTCGAGCTCTGCTTTTTCGATCGATAGGGCACGCAGGTCTTTCTCAACACCATCGCGCGTAAATACGCGCACGTCGATCACGGTACCGTCCATGCCAGGCGGCACACGCAGCGACGTATCTTTAACGTCGGATGCTTTCTCACCGAAGATCGCACGCAGGAGCTTCTCCTCCGGCGTCAGCTGCGTTTCACCCTTGGGCGTAACCTTGCCCACCAGGATATCGCCAGCTTTCACTTCGGCGCCGATGAACGCAATGCCCGACTCATCAAGTTTCGCAAGCGCGGAATCACCAACATTCGGTATGTCCGAAGTGATGTCCTCGGGCCCAAGCTTGGTGTCGCGCGCGACACACTGCAGCTCTTCGATGTGAATTGTCGTGAAGCGGTCTTCCTTGGCAACCCGTTCCGAGATCAGGATCGAGTCCTCGAAGTTGTAGCCGTTCCACGGCATGAACGCGACCAGCAGGTTCTGTCCAAGCGCAAGCTCGCCCATATCAGTGGACGGCCCGTCGGCAAGCACATCGCCGGAAGCGATCGAGTCGCCGCTCTTCACGAGCGGCCGCTGATTAATACAGGTGTTCTGGTTCGAACGCGTGTACTTGGTCAGGTTGTAGATGTCGACACCTGGCTCTGCCGCGGTCGTTTCATCGTCATTCACGCGAACGACGATACGCGATGCATCGACCGAGTCTACGGAACCGCCACGCCTCGCGACGACGGTAACCCCGGAATCGATTGCAACAGCCCGTTCGATGCCAGTACCGACCAGCGGTGCCTCGGCGCGCAGCGTCGGAACCGCCTGGCGCTGCATGTTCGAACCCATAAGCGCACGGTTGGCATCGTCGTGCTCGAGGAACGGAATCAGTGCCGCCGCGACCGATACGATCTGACGCGGGCTGACGTCCATGTAATTGACGTCGCCTGGCCCCGCCAGCGTGAACTCGTTCTTGTGGCGAACGGCGATCAGTTCTTCTGTGAACTTGCCGTTCTTATCGAGCTCGGCGTTGGCCTGGGCAATGATGAACTGGCTCTCCTCGATCGCCGACAGGTAATCGATGTCTGCCGTCACCTTGCTATTCTTGACCTTGCGATACGGAGTCTCGAGGAAGCCATAGGCGTTGGTGCGTGCATAGACTGCCAGCGAGTTGATCAGGCCGATGTTCGGACCTTCAGGGGTCTCGATCGGACAGACCCGGCCGTAATGCGTCGGGTGCACGTCGCGAACCTCGAAGCCCGCACGTTCACGCGTCAAACCGCCTGGCCCGAGCGCCGAGACACGACGCTTATGGGTGACTTCGGAAAGCGGATTGTTCTGATCCATGAACTGCGACAGCTGGCTGGAGCCGAAGAATTCCTTCACGGCCGCTGCCACTGGTTTGGCGTTGATCATTTCCTGAGGCATCAGGCCATCGGCCTCGGCCTGTGTCAGACGTTCTTTGACGGCGCGCTCCACGCGGACGAGACCGACGCGGAAAGCGTTCTCCGCCATCTCGCCGACGCTGCGCACGCGGCGGTTACCGAGATGGTCGATATCGTCAACCGTGCCGTAGCCATTTCGGATGTTGATCAGCGTTCCGAGCACGTCAAGGATGTCTTCCTTGTCGAGAACACCCTCGCCTTCGGAGTTATCGCGGCCAACACGGCGGTTGAACTTCATGCGGCCAACGGCCGACAGGTCATAACGATCCGGATTGAAGAACAGGTTCTGGAACAGATTTTCAGCCGCTTCCTTGGTTGGCGGCTCGCCGGGACGCATCATCCGGTAGATTTCGACCAGCGCCTCGAGACGCGTCGTCGACGGGTCGATGTTCAGCGTGTTCGAAATAAACGGTCCGCGATCCAGGTCGTTCACAAAAAGCGTTCGAATGTGCTCGATACCGGCAGCGATGAGCTGCTCGATGAGCTCAGCTGTCAGCTCGGCATTCGCCGCGGCCAGCAATTCGCCGGTTTCTGTGTCGATGATGTCGTGTGCGAGGACCTTACCTTCGAGGTACTCGTTCGGCACCGTGAGCTTGTCGACCGTCGACTTCTCCATGTCGCGAACGTGCTTCGCGGTTATGCGACGCCCGTCCTCAACGATAAGCTTGCGGCCCAGTTTGATATCAAACGATGCCGTTTCGCCACGCAGGCGGTCGGGCACCAGGCCCATCTTGATTTCTTTCTCCGAGAGGTAGAAATCATTGTTCTCGAAGAACAGATCGAGCATTTCCTCATTGTTCATGCCCAGGGCACGAAGAATGATGGTGACCGGCAGTTTGCGGCGCCGGTCAATACGTGCAAAGACCGCGTCTTTCGGGTCGAACTCGAAGTCAAGCCAGGAGCCACGGTAAGGAATAACACGGGCCGAGAACAGCAGCTTGCCGGAGCTGTGCGTCTTGCCCTTGTCGTGATCGAAGAACACGCCAGGGGAACGATGCAGCTGGGAAACGATAACGCGCTCGGTACCGTTGATTACGAACGTACCGTGGTCGGTCATCAACGGCATTTCACCGAGATAAACCTCCTGTTCGCGAATATCCTTAACGGGTTTCGGCGTGCCACTGGCCTCCTTGTCATAAATGACGAGGCGAACGAGGACGCGAATCGGGGCCGCATAGGTCAGGCCACGCATCTGACATTCCTTGACGTCAAATACGGGCGTGCCGAGGCGGTAGCTCACGTACTCCAGCGCTGCGTTGCCGGAGTAGCTGACAATCGGGAATACCGATTGAAAGGCGGCGTGAAGACCAATGTCCCCGCGGTCTTCGATGGTTTTATCCGATTGCAGGAACTTGTTGTACGAATCAACCTGAATCGACAACAGATACGGCACGTCCA
>CAYTTZ010000281.1:0-3189 GCA_964440945.1 uncultured Woeseiaceae bacterium | reverse complement strand
GTCTTGGATTGATGCGCCAGGTCCGTCCTATCGGGTACCGGCTGTCAAAGGTAAAAGAGATCACGCGCGACGTATCAGAGTCCGAATAACGCGCACCAATAATTGTCACATCACCCTCTTTCAGTATGCTGCTCGCTACGAGAGTGCCGGAGTAATATCGGTAAGTGGATTCATCGGTAGCGAGGACCCCGCCGGATGCAGGTGTCGCATCCAGGGTGGACTGGCTCGCGTCGGCATTGATCTGCAGCTTCGGGCTTAACGGGTACGAAAGCCCGACCGTGTACGTTGTCGACATGGACGTGCGGTCACGACCGAGCTGGCGAAGTTCGTCCTCACTGTAGATCTGCACGAGTTCCTCGAATGTGCTCACAGGTTGTCCGATCAGGGCGTTGCTGGCACTCATGAACGGGCTGCCGCGGCGATCGATTAGTCCGTGTAACGAGAGACGCGATTCGAATCGCCAGCTTCCTTGCAGGAAAGCACTGGCGAGTTCGCCGTAGGCGAGGTCGTAGTCGACCATGCCCCAGAGACTCTGGTTGGTGCCGAAATAACGAAACTCCGCGCCGACGGCCTGCCTGTCCTGGATGCCCTCGACGTCCTGCGCAATGTAAAACATGCCGAGATCGAGGTTTTCCAGTATCGGCCCGTAATTGGCACTGACCCCGTAAAAGGACCTCGATGAGTCGATGCCATCAGATGATGAGTAGGCGGGTTTGCCGTATACCGTGTTGAGCAGCACGCGCTCGTTGAGCTGGTAGCCAAGGTTGAGTCCGTCAAAGCGACCCAGCACGCCACCGTTATTTCGTGACTGACGACCGATTCGTCCACGAAGACCCGTAGAGGCATCCGCCAGATCTGCGTAGGCATAAGAAATACGCAAGGAATCGTCAGACCCCGCCGCGTCATCGAGAAAGTCGTTGCGGTTGCCGGCCGAAATTCGACTACTGAAATCGAATCGTTCGCCGCGGCGCCTCGCGTCAAGATTTACGTCCGAATACAAAGCCGACTGGCTAACGACCTCATTTTGATCGCTCGGTTGATTTACGTCGCGACGGTAATACTGAGAAAAATACGTCTGCAGTCGCCAGTCACTCTTCCGGCTGGCTGCGCGACCGGCTCCGACATTGTTCGCAACTGTGGCCTGGCCGTCCCGACGGTCGTTGGCGAGCAGGGCCGCGAGTCGCTGGTTGACTCGGGTTGCGCCCTCGCTATCCGGGTACAGGGACAGGTAGCGCTGATACTCGGCCTTCGCATGCGCTGTCTGCCCGTTCTTCTCTCTCGCCAAAGCGAGATATTCTTGCGCCTCTGGCAAACGCGGGTGTTCGGGCTGTTGCAAGACCTTGGTGTAGATCTGAACAGCTCTTGAGATTTCGCCGGACGCCATGGCCTTGCGTGCATCCTCCATCAGCGCGTCCACTTTTGAA
Source organism: uncultured Woeseiaceae bacterium (assembly GCA_964440945.1). Classification (GTDB taxonomy): domain Bacteria; phylum Pseudomonadota; class Gammaproteobacteria; order Steroidobacterales; family Woeseiaceae; genus UBA1847. The sequence continues at coordinate 1,765 of CAYTTZ010000281.1, read as the reverse complement.
GGGATGGCTCCATCCTCTAAGGGGACGTCGACACGCTCCTCAACGAAGGACTGTCTGGCCGCAGTAATTTCAATATCGTCTGTATCCGTGTCGATCTCGTCAACCCAGGCACCCGGAAACGTGGCTTTCAATTCCCCGAGTGCTGCAGCGGCGGCTGCACCGGAAGGGAACTCGCCGAGCCTCAGGCGATACCAGGCATTGCCGTCGATGGTGACTTCAGAATAGAAAAGGCGTTGCCCCGTGCCGATCTCCAGCCCGTTCGCATCTGAAACCGTCGGAATTCGTTTAAGCGACGAAAGGTTGATGGCGTAACTTGGGGTGCGGGCTTTCGGTCGAGGCACCTGCCGGTGGCTTGTTGATGGCGTCGTTGGCTCTGCCGTGGCCACCGTGTCGGGAATTGCTGTGGACTTTACTGAGACGACCAGGCCGAAAGTGACGCCTGACATGTCGACGTCGAATGCAACCGGTTGGCTGAAGTTGAATGTGAGCATCGGCCCGGCCGGCGAATCGCCATCGTATTCCATGTCGAGAAGCTGCGCGCTGTCGGAATTGCCGGGACGCAATCGGGTCCGCGACTCGGCGACGACAGGTGACACGCCGTTACAAATGCCAGTCGGCTCGAGGTAGATCCGCAGCCGGTCGCCGCCGCTCTGCGGTTCGTGCCGGAGGTACTCGGCCTTGCAATTAAAGCGGACCTCGATCGTTGCGGAATCCGCGTCGCCTGAAACGCGTGAGCTCTCGATAAAACCCGGGCCCGCAAAGGCCACAGCCGCGAGTCCGCACAACAGGGTGCCTGCAAGCCGGGGAGCAAGTCGTAGACTGGCTTTGTTGTTGATCAGTTCGCGCATAAACAAGGTCCGTGCTACCACTCGTCTTCGGTGATGCGATGACAGCCACTGCTCGCACAGTTCTGGTCATTACTGAGGCCGTTGTGTTTGTCCACGCTCGCCTTGTAGTCTCCCGCATGACAGCCTGCGCAGGTCGGTTGATAGCCCGGTGACGACCAGTTGACAGCTTCGGTGTTCGTGCTATGGCATTCCGTGCACGCAAAGTTGCCGCGGTGATCGAGTGGTTCGTACGTCAGGCCGGTGTGGCTGAAGTCCGCCGGCGTCCAGGCAGCGGGGCTATGGCAGCGGCCGCAGTCCAACGTCGTGTTGAAGTGCCCTGGATTCTGCCCGGTTGCCTGCGTGCCGTTGTGACAGGACGAACAGGAACCCAATACCTGGTTGTGGTCCACCGTGGTCACCGGCGACCATACGATGGTGCTGTGGCAGTCCTCGCAGACGTTGGTAGTCTGCACATGCGTGGGCCCCTTGCCCGTCGCGTCAGTGCCGTTGTGACAGCTGGAGCAATTGTCGACGATATCTACGTGATCGAATGTTGCAGGCGTCCACGCAATCGTCGTATGGCAGTCGTCGCAGTTATTGCCGCTGCTGATATGTGTCGGATGCTTGCCTGTCGCCGTTACGCCATCGTGACAGGATCCGCACGTACCGAGGACCTGAGTGTGATCGACCGTAAAGACCGGTATCCAGACGTTGGACGTATGACAGTCTTCGCAGACATCACTGGTCTGGATGTGCGTTGGCGTCTTGCCCGTGGCGTCGGTGCCGTTGTGACAGCTTGAACAGTTGCCGGTGATGTTGACGTGGTCGAAATTAGCCGGCAGCCAGCCGGTGGTGGAGTGGCAATCGTCGCAGTTGGTGCCGCTCGTTATGTGCGTCGGGTTCTTGCCGGTCGCGATAACGCCGTCGTGGCAGGAGCC
>CAYTTZ010000280.1:0-3219 GCA_964440945.1 uncultured Woeseiaceae bacterium | reverse complement strand
GCGCGACACTCGAGAGCCTGCGGCAGAAGGCCGAGCTGTTTGCGCACCGCACGACGGTGCATGCCGATGCCAGCTCAGAGTTCGATGACGTCGCCTGGATGACCAGAGAATTGGCCGTCGGCGACGACGAAATCGAAATCGCTTATCTCCGTGAAAAACGTCTGAGGAGGGCGTCATGAAACGGCCTTCCTTTTTTCATGGCGTACTCGTTGCCGCTGTGCTCGGCTTCTTTGCGAGCGCGATCGTTGCAACGCTGACGCCTTTCGTTGGCTTCGGCGCCGTCATCCGCCTGGTCATTCCTGCACTGGCGCTTACCTACCTTTTGTATCTGTTCAGCCGCAGCGAAGAACGCGTGGGTCGCGTGACAACCCTTTTCCTTTGGAGCGCGTTGGCTGCCATCACCTGGTGGGTAGCCCCGCCGCTGCCGTTGTATCTGTTGATCCACGTTGGCGCGATCTGGTTAGTTCGCTCGCTCTACTTTTACTCGGGCGTGATGCCAGCGTTGCTGGATCTTGGCCTCAGTTCTTTGAGTATCACCGCCACCGTCTGGGCAATCATCCAATCCGGAAGTGTATTTCTGGCCACCTGGTGTTTTTTCCTGGTGCAGGCGCTGTTCGTCATTATCCCACCTGCTGTAAAGCGAAAACACAGCGCAACGCGGAATGCGGCGACCGACAGTAGCAAATTCGAGCACGCAAAGCGCAATGCCGATCAGGCGTTGCGTCAACTATTCACGCAATAGTTTGATCTCCGTAACGATAAAGAGGAATTGAATCATGAAAACCAAACTGCTGGGCATTGCCCTTTTCGGACTCACTCTGGCCGCTGTGATTTATTACCCGCAGCTCATGGCCAAGAACATCCAAACCACCCCGCCGATTAATCAGCACCTCATCACCAGTGAAAATCCCAAGGTTGATGTCGTGTTCGTACTGGACACAACCGGCAGCATGGGTGGTCTCATCCAGACAGCGAAAGAGAAGATCTGGTCGATCGCTACAACGATGGCTTCGGCGCAACAAACGCCGGAGATACGCATCGGCCTGGTAGCCTATCGTGACCGGGGCGACTCGTACGTGACCAAGACCGTTGATTTGTCCGACGATCTCGATTCCGTTTACGCAACGTTAATGGATTTTGAGGCGGGCGGTGGCGGCGATACGCCTGAGAGCGTGAACGAAGCACTCCACAGCGCGGTGCACAACATGTCCTGGAGCCAGCAAGACCAGGCCTACCAGGTCATCTTCCTGGTCGGCGACGCACCTCCGCATATGGATTACAACGAGGTGCGTTACCCTGAAATCATCGCGTCTGCTTTGGACAAAGGCATCGTCATTAACACGATCCAGTGTGGTGATATGCCGACGGCGATCGCCCCCTGGACGCAAATCGCGAGTCTCGGCAATGGCAACTTTTTCCAGGTTGAGCAGGCCGGCGGTGCTGTCGCATATACCACGCCCTTTGATGAAGATATCGCCGAATTGTCCGCGAAACTTGATGACACGCGACTCTACTACGGCACTGAGGAAGAAAAGGAGAAGATGCGCGGAAAGGTGGCCGCGACCGACAAACTGCATGAAGGTGCATCGATTGCCTCGCGTGCACGACGTGGCGCCTTCAACGCATCTGTCGGTGGCCGAACCAACCTCCTCGGCAAGAATGAACTGGTCGCCGCAGTCGCAAGCGGCTCCGTTGATTTGAACGAACTCGAGGAAGATGCGCTGCCCGAGGCGCTCAAGCCGATGGCTCCTGCAGCGCAGAGGGCCTTTGTTGCCGAACTTGCGGACGAACGCGCGGACCTGCAACGACAGATTCAGGAACTATCCCTTGGCCGTGATGGTTATCTTGCCAAGAAAGTCGACGAAGCAGGCGGCCTGGCGGATTCACTTGATCAGAAACTCTACGACGCGGTCAAAGAGCAAGCGGGCGAAGCCGGGCTCGAGTATAAAGATGGCCCTGCGTATTGATTAGTAGTAGCAAGGGCTGGACCAATTCGCGGTCAATCGAGTTCGGATCCTGGCTACTGCCCGTGGATACGGAAACGCCCCTTCACGGGGCGTTTTTGTGTCTGGTGGCCCACCCGATAGAAGCACGTTGCCGGACTGAATGAGCATCTTTCCGACTTGTACGGCGGAATGGACGGCTTCGCGCGTCTGTCGTCGCTGCGCTCCTCGGATGAACTCCGACACGTGGATTTTCAGTGAACAGATTTCACTATCCAGCATGAACCAAGATAACCCGAGAGCATATGATGCATCAGAATTGCGACTCGATAGATGACCTTGAGTGACGGTCGGTGACCCTGGACTTGGCACCAAAGTGGGCACTAAGCCAGCGCGTAGCCCTTTTTGTGGAGTGTTCCGATGAACAATCCGGGAAGCGACGTGGCCCGATTGTTCCGAAGGCGGTTCACAAGACACGCAATAGACCTTCAAACCGAAGAACAGCGTAAAGCCGCTGTGACTATCGATGACGGCGTGCTAACCGTTGCAGCGGCCAGGTCTGGCAAATGCTGTTACTGCAGCTTGAACGCGTATCGCTGTCACACAAGCGCTGATGGCCAATATTCCTGAAATCGGTTGCTTTGAACGCCACAAGAATTTCAACTCTTGCTAAACTTGCCCGATGGTACGGAAACTTTCCTCGCGATACGCCCGCTTGCTTCCCTGTTCTAACTCCAGGCCACAATGAGTAAAACCTGTCAATCCGCAACGGAGCTTGTCGATGCGTTAATTTCGACGGTCGGCAAGACGGTTGTCCTCGGATTGCCGATCGGTGTTGGCAAAGCGGTACACGTCGTCGACGCATTGTTCGAACGTGCGGTGTCTGACCCGTCGCTGTCGCTCACCATTTTTACCGGCCTGACGCTCTCCACACCTCGAGGGGCGACACAATTAGAGTCCAGCTTCATCGATCCCATCATTGAGCGCTTGTATGGCGACTGGCCGACGCCGGCGTACGTGAGCGCTGTTGCCGGGAACAGCCTGCCTGCCAATATCAACGTCAGGGAATTCTACCTGCGACCCGGTGCCTACCTTGGGAATGATAATGCGCAACAAAATTACACGAGTATCAATTACAGCCAGGTCGTCGATGAATTGATGGCGCTCGGCGTCAATGTCATCGCACAGCTCGTCGCGGCATCGGATGAGTCGCCGGCGAAATACAGCTTAAGCTCCAACCCCGAAATCACGCTCGACCTGTTGCCGAAACTTGAAG
>CAYTTZ010000279.1:0-3221 GCA_964440945.1 uncultured Woeseiaceae bacterium | reverse complement strand
CGGCCACTTCATCTACTGCGACGAGAACGGCGTCCTGATCGCTCCTCAGGCGCTGACCTGAACCCTACGCACTGACCTCGTCGATGAGCGACTCGGCGTTGGCCGCGGCGTCCGTGGATTCCTCCGGAGCTACCGTATTGACGACCGCTTTCAGCAAGTCGAGCTTAAACGACTCTGAATAATGCCAGGTGAAGGAGCCACTGCTCTTCTCGCCCTCAAATCCCTCGCCAACCGACTGCAGGAACGCGCTCACCGCATCGAAGAAGCTCGCGAGAGCGGATGATGTGTCAATGGGTGATGGCTGTGAGGCTTCTGCCTCGAGAGGCTTCGCGGCTGGCTCAATCTCGGCCGGCGCCACAGCGGGCGGCACTGCTTTCGTCACTGGCGTGCCTTCGAAGGGCCGCGCTTCAAGTACCGGTCGATCAGCGGCCGCAGGTGCCTGAACCGCCGGCGCCTCTACCGGTGTCGGCGCTGCAGGTCGGATGCTCTGGGTGTACGCGACGTTACTAACCTGGCGCATCTTGAAATGAATGTTCACGCCCGCCAGCTGCTCCGTGTCGAACTCGAAGCCCTGCGCAAGATTGAAAGCCGCGCCTATATCACCACCGAAAAACTCATCGGCGATTTGCTCAGCCTTGGCGAAGACGTTCTGAATAGCAGCAAGCTCGGACTCGTTCAGGTCACCTTCGACCTTGAGCATCATGCGCGAGCGGCTGGATACGGAAACCTCGGTGGACGTGGCCGAGCCGTTTTCGTTGGAAACAGCCATATCGGTTGCGGAGAGGCTATCCATGCGCCTGAGGCTGAGCTTGACGACGTCGCCTTCCTGGGTCCGTATCCTGATGGTCGAACGTTGCCGGGTGCGCGTATCGACGGCAAGCACGGAGGCGGTTGATTCGCGATTGCTGGCAACCTTGTCTTCGAGGCCATCCAGGCCCTTATCGACCTTGGCAACCACATTATCGATGTCCTCGACGTCATCCGGACGATTCACCGTCTCGCGAACGTAGGATGCGGTCTCTTGCACCTTGGCCCTGAACGAGATCAGCGATTTCGCCGCCGTTGCGGGCGACTCCGACACCAGCTGCCGCGCCGAGCCGATGGCTTCATCCGCCACCTCGTCAGGCGTCGCCGGTTCCTGCATGGCCGCATAGCTTTGTTGTGAAGCGGCGAACTTCATCTGGAAATGCGCCTTCAGCGTCATTCGCAGCTCTTGCCGAAATACACCCAGTGCACGGCCGCGACGGCCCTTGCCATGGTGCCCGTGATCGTGACGCGACTCCTTTACCGACTTGTCGTCGTCATTGGATGGCCGCTCTATTCGTGCCGCCGTCGACAACTGACTGTTCGTGCTGATTGATGTCGAAATACCTGATATTTCCATGATTTACGCCTTAAACCTAAAGTTAAACCGGCGCATAAAATCACGGCCGGCAAACACTTATGTAAAGTGATCCTTAGGAAGCGTATCGACGCCAAGTCAGATTTCTTTAGTCGTCGGCGGCGACCTGGTACACCCTGACGTAATCCACCAGCATCTGCAGCGGGAAGATATCGTCATCGATGCCACCGCCGGAGCGACCCCAGGCACCGCCGACGGCGATGTTCAAGATCAGGTGAAACGGCTGGTCGTAAGGCCAGACCTGCCAGCCTGAGTTCTCGTTGACGTAGGTGAAGTAGTGGGAGTCGTCGACGAAGGCGTCGATCCGCTCCGGCGTCCACTCAAGTGCGTAGACGTGGTATTCGTCATCGACGTCGTCGATCAGAATGCGGCCCTTGCGCTGTTCCCACTTGAGCCAGTAGTAAGCCTCGTTATGCACCGTGCCGTGGATATGGCCCATCTGGTAGCCGACGTGCTCCATGATGTCGATCTCACCGGAGTTGGGCCAGGCATCACAGGTACCGCTGCCCTGCCAGTCCTCGCCTTCCTCGCAGGTGGTCGCGTAGCGAAACGCATCGCTCGGCAGCATCCAGATTGCCGGCCAGCTGCCCATGCCCGCCGGAAGCTTCGCCCTAATTTCGAAACGGCCATACAGGAAATCACCCTTGCCGTCGGTGTGCACCCGTCCCGAGGTGTAGTTGGCGCCCTCGTAGTCTTCCTTATGCGCTTCGATGACCAGCTTGCCGTCCTCGATCCGCAGATTCTCTTCCCGGCCGGTGTAAGCCTGGTCCTCGTCGTTGACCTTGCGCGCCGGCCAGATGTTGGGACTCCATTTCTCTGTATCGAGCGCTGCGCCGTCAAATTCGTCGCTCCAGACGAGCTCCCACGCTTCCGAGGGGCGGTTCTTGTCACGCACGACAAGCGCGCTCAGCGTCGGCCGATCGACAGACGCCTCGAACGTAATATTGAGTTCGCCGTCGTCAACGACAACGCTATGAGCAGTGACGGTCAGCGCTGACTCAATCTTGCCGTCCCGAGACGACATGACATCGAGATCTTCGATGACGCGCTCACCCTCGGTGGTTGCGTCAAATACGCGCTCGCCGCCGCCGTACTCACGTGGCTCGGCAAAGTGAAACGTGATGTCGTAGATGCCATTTTCCATAGCATGAGCTACGCGGATATCGCCCTCGCGATAGCTCTTGTACAGGAGCGCGTCCTGCGAGCCCTTGACGACCTCCATCGTGCCAAGCTCACCACCGGAGACCGACTCCTCGGCGCCGTACTCGGTGCCATCAATGCCCGTGTATGCCGGACCACCCACGTTGATGGCCCAGACCAGGTCGGTAGCCGTGGCATGCGTTTCATCGCCATCTTCCTCAGTAATAGCTTTTTCCTCGCCGCAGCCGGAAACGAATAGGCAAGAAAAAGTGCATAAAATAAGGAAAGTCATTTTTTTCATAGTTACATCGACTCGTGTCACACCAGAATAGATACATTCCGGCAAAAATATTGGGAATCCATTGTTCGAAAGCATCCCACTTGTGCATATCTCGAAACGCTTCCCGGCCAGGATTTCGTGCCGACCGATAGTTCTTGAGCAGGCTTCCGCAATAATATGAACGCGATGAATAGTGGTAGCCGATAATCGAATAGCGATGCCTATATCAATTCGGCCAGGACGGCAGCTCCGAGTTCCTCGGGCAACCCATCTCAAATCGCAACTACTGCTCCTGTGCTTCTGCCCATTCTTTCGCCTCTGCTTTGTAGCCCCCCATAGCCATAAGTTGTGACATCCTCTGATAGAGCAATGGGTATTCCTTATCCTGCCCTCTTCGTA
>CAYTTZ010000278.1:0-3242 GCA_964440945.1 uncultured Woeseiaceae bacterium | reverse complement strand
TATGTATACGACAAGAATCGACCAGTAAAGAGTCCCGAAATCAGCCATATGTCCCCCAGTTCTTTTTAGTGTGCCGTCCAGCCGCCGTCGACTTTGAGGCTGTGACCCGTCACCATTCCCGCACTTGGTGATACGAGGTACAGGACCGCCGCAACGACATCGTCGAGGCTGGCCAGTTTCTTGAGCGGGATCATGCCGAAGACGAATTCTCTAAACTCCGGGTCTTCGAGCATCGGTTTGGTCAATGGCGTCTCTACGAATGTCGGCGCAACCGTGTTGACGCGTATGCCGTGCGGCGCGAGTTCGACCGCCATCGCCTTGGTCAGGCCTTCGACCGCATGCTTTGTCATGCAATAGACCGTTCGTCTCGGCGAACCGACGTGGCCCATCTGTGAGGACATATTGACGATCGAACCCTCGATCCGCTGCGCGAGCATTGCTTTGGCCGCTGCTTGCGCGACACGAAAGGCGGCCCGCACATTCAAATCAATGACGAAGTCGAGTGACTCGGTATCGACGTCAACGAATGATTGTGGTCGGTTACCGCCCGCGTTGTTGACCAGAATACTCAGGCCCTCGATCGCCTCTATGCGCGCCACGAAATCGTCGTCGGTGACATCGCCTGTCCAGGTATCGATGCGCCCTGATGAATGCGCGCGTAGCTTGGCAAGATCACCTTCAGTTCGCGCCGCGGCGATCACGTCGGCACCGGCATCAGCCAGGCCTTCGGCGCAGGCGCGTCCAATACCCCGTCCGGCACCTGTTACGAGGGCAACTTGTCCATCAAGCATCGCTGACATTGGCTTCCCCGGTTTGCATCCGCATGCAATACTGCCTAGCATCTACTCCAATTGGAAGCTGGGGCCCCAAAGAGCCGAATGAGCAAAGCCACCAAAACGAGCAATAATAACGACAGGACTGGCCGCAAGCGTGCAACTTCCTACGACGTTGCCGAACTTGCCGGAGTGTCCCAATCGGCGGTATCGCGCGTCTTTCAAGATGGCGCCAGCGCCTCGAAGACTATGCGCAATCGGGTCATGGCCGCGGCTGACAAACTCGGTTACCGGCCGAATGCGATCGCGCGCGGACTGATCACGCGACGATCGAACATGGTTGCCGTCGTCATCTCCAAGTTAACGAATCTCTACTACCCCGAAGTGCTTGTGCAATTGACGCAGCACTTTTCGGAGCATGGCGTACGGGTACTGTTATTCGCGCTCGAACACGAGGGCGATACCGACACGGTCCTCGAGCAGATGCTGCAGTTCCGTGTTGACGGCATCCTGACTGCGGCGATGTTCACGCCGGAGCAACTCAAAACCGTCGACAATGCCCACATTCCAGTCGTGTTCTATAACCGCACGTTGCGAGACCAGCTTGTCAGCTCAGTTCGCTGTGACCAGGAGGAAGGCGAGCGCTGGCTCGTCGATGAACTGGTTAATGCCGGGCACAAGACATTCGGCATTGTTGCAGGGCCGGCGGACTCCGTGGTCGGCATCGACCGCAAGGTGGGCGCACTCAAGGAATTGTCCAGAATGGGCATTGCCGATATTACAACCGTGAGCGGAGATTTCGGGTACGAAACTGGCCGCGAGTGCTTCGCGCAACTCGTGGAAAAGCGCGGCAGTCCACCAGATGCTGTCATTGCCGCCAATGACGTCATGGCAATCGGCTGTATCGACGAGGCCCGGGAAGCCTTCGGTCTCGACGTACCCAAAGATATTTCGATCGTGGGATTTGACGGCGTTGGCCAGGCCCGCTATGCGGCTTATGACCTTACGACAGTACGCCAGCCTGTACAGCGCATGACCCAGTCCGCTGCGTCGATGCTGATTGAACGCGTCGAAAACCCGGAACTCTCACCCGAGAAACGGACTTTCTCCGGCATGCTGATTCGTGGCGGCTCGGCGCGACTTCAATCCAAAGACGCCTGATACGAGGCGCTTATGCCGGCGGAAAATATCTTGTTACTCCCGGGTATGATGTGCGATGAACGACTCTGGTCGCATCAGACAGCAGCTATGTCAGTGCCGGTTCACGTCGCCGATACAAGCACTTCAGATAATTTTCCAGACATGGCGGCTCAGGTACTTGCAGCGGCACCGCCAGACTTCGCGATGGCGGGGCTGTCAATGGGCGGCATACTCGCCTTCGAAATCTGGCGGCAGGCACCCGGGCGTGTGACGCATCTCGCGTTGCTGGATACCAATCCGCATCCTGATAAGCCAAGCAATAGACCCGTCCGTTTCGAGCAAATTGAGGCTGCAGCGTCTGGCAAACTTGAGGAATTGGCTATCGAATCATTAAAGCCGTTGTATCTGGCCGAAAAGAATCGCGACGATGAAACAATGCTCAAGACAATTCTCGATATGGCGCTCAAACTCGGCCCCGAGGTTTTTGAGCGCCAGTCGCTGGCCGTAATGAATCGTCCGGATAGCGCGCCGACGCTCACCGACATTTCTTGCCCGACGAGTGTTATTTGTGGACTTGAGGATACGATCTGCCCCGTCCGATTTCACGAATTCATGGCGCGCGAGATTCCCGGTGCAGATCTTGTCGTGATTGATGACTGTGGTCATCTTTCGTCGATGGAACAACCCGAAGTGGTCACAGAAGAACTATTGCGCCTTTTTGCAAAATAACAAATCAGAGGTATCGGCATGCAATCAAGCACGGACAGGATTCTTACCACACATGTCGGCAGCCTGCCGCGCTCCGAGGCTGTCACCGATGTCGTGTTTTCGCACGAAAAAGGCAAAGAAGTAGCAGGCGCCGACGCGATCATTCGCGATGCCGTCAATGATGTTGTCCGACAACAAGTGGAATCGGGCGTTGATCTCGTCAGCGACGGCGAAATGAGCAAGATCAGCTATGCCACCTATATCAAAGACCGGATTTCGGGCTTCGATGGCGATAGCGAACGCGACCCACCGAGTGATCTTGAGGCATTTCCAAGCTTCCTGGCACGCCAGGCAAAAATGGGCGGAACGCCAACGCACAGCCGGCCTTGTTGCGTCGGCGAAATCGAAGTCAAGGACATGGGCCCGGTTACAAGCGACATCGATAATTTGCTGGCAGCGATCGAAGCCAATCATCCAGTCGGTGCATTCATGAACGCGGCGTCTCCCGGAGTTATTGCGTTATTCCAGCCGAACCGCCATTACCCGTCTCATGAGACCTATCTCGAGGCGTTGTCCGAGGCGATGTCACACGAATACAAGGCTATTGTCGAGAGCGGCCTC
>CAYTTZ010000277.1:0-3250 GCA_964440945.1 uncultured Woeseiaceae bacterium | reverse complement strand
GTGTCCGGCGGGTTAGTCGGCGTAGCCGGTCAGTTCAACGTAACCGCGACCAGTGACTTCGTCGCCGTTGTGCGTACCTGTCACGTCAACGGCACCTTCCCAGTAGCGGACCGTTGTGAATAATTCCTGATCATCGATTATCGGGGTAACTGCTAGCGAAAGCCCAAGTTCGGGCGCACGAATGTCCCATGCTGAAGGATAGGTGCCGCCTTCGGGACTTTCCCACTCTCGTGTGACTGTTACGGAAACGTCGTCGCTGTTGAGATGTCGCGACTGGCCGTCGGCGGCGATCCAGGTGCCGGCGCTGTGAATATCCTGTGTGCCATCGGTTTTGCGCAGGTTGTAGAACATCATTTCGCTGCCGTCGGACAGCTGCAGCGCGAACCAGTCCCAGCCTTGCTGGTCAGCAGCGAGCGCGCTGCTACTCCATTCGCGGTCGAGCCACGATAACCCGGATACTGCAATGTCGTCCTTGCCGAGCCGCAGACGGCCGTCGGTCTGCCAGCGTGTTATCGAGTAATAGTAAGAAGCATTGCCCGCTTCCGCAGACTTTTTTGATAGCCCGTTGTCACCGTTCAACACGGGTGACTTTTCTGCAGCAAGCTGAAGCCTCAATGCAAAGTCATCACCGCTTGCCCGCAGTTTCCAGTGCTCGCGTCCCTGGTGGCTATCGGCCGCTGCAATTTCCCAGTCGTCAATCCAGACCCGAAATGGTTCCGCCTGCGCGCCAGCGAGACCGAGGGCGCCGCGTGAGAAGCGTTCCGCAACGTAGAACGTTTCGCCATCGGCATCGGTGACGGCGAAGTGGGCAATGTAGACCTGATTGCTATGCCAGGCCGATTTCGACTCAACCTCATCAGGTGTCAGCGCGAAACGAAAGATTGTCAGTTCAAAACCGAATCGCCGCCCATCTGTCGCGTCAAGGTTGCCGGTTACGTACCACCACTCATTGCGAAACGCGGGATGTGGGCCGTGATCACGGGGGAACTCGAAGCTGCGAGGCTTGACTGCAAATTCGAATCCGGCATTGCCTTCGGCGCTCAACAGTGTTGACAGCTCTGAGCGTTCGGTCGATTCATCATCGGCGAGCGTGCCCACTGCAAGAACGCAGACCCCGGCGATGCTCAACAGGAACTGAATTGCCGTTCGACCAATGGATAAAGAAACAGGCATACGCTACTCCTCGCGCATCGCCAGCGCAGGCTCGCTTTGCGCCGAGCGCCAGGCCGGATAGATGCCAGCAAGCAGCGCTGCAACGATGGCAAACAGTACGGCAGACAGAAGGATATCCGGGGCGACGGCCATGTCGATCTGCCAGCCGAAGGCGCGACGATTAATGACCTCGATCAGGACGTATGCCATTACAAGCCCGAGCGGGATCGCAGCGAGCCCACTTAGCAGCCCGATAACACTCGTTTGCAACGTGATCATTCCGCCCAGTTGAAGCGGCGTCATACCTAGCGCACGCAGTACTGCCAGTTCTCGTGCTCGTTCGAGCTGGAGCGCGAGCATGGCACCGAGTATGCCGATGAATGCAACACCAATGGCCAACCAATACAGTACGTCTGTAATGACAAATGTGCGATCAAATATCTCGAGTGAAAGATCCCGAATCTTGACGTTCGAGTTGATCAGCAGCTCCTGGCGATCGTGACTGATCGCTTGCATTGCCGCTATCACCTCGTCTGCATCAACACCGTCGCTAAGGTAAATACCGATAGAGTGGACGCCTGGGTCGTCAAAATGCCGGTCGTAGGTCTGGCGACTCATCATGAGCGCGCTCGAGTTGATGTCATAGCTCTGGTAGGTCGCGGCAACACGGAACGATGTCTCGCCGCTGGCCGTACGCAGGCTTACCGTATCGCCCGGCGCGACCCGGTTACGGTAGGCATAAGGCTCGGAGACCAGTACCACGTCCTCGCTTTCGAACTGCGGCCAGACTTCAGCCGGGTCCGCGTCGAGAATCTCGGTGCCGGCATAGCTTCCGGGCGCCATCCGCGTCGCAAGTACCTGTGTTCGGCCGCTTTCATTTTCGTGCCAGGAGCGCCGACTGGTGCTGACCGCTTCGACTCCGGGCAAACTCGACATTTTCTCGACCAGATCCGGGTCAAAGGTGCCCCGCGGCGTGCCCGCATAGATGTCAGCCTGTAAAGTCTGTTCAAGCCATGTGCTGACCGAGCCACGAAAGCTGTCGACCATAATGCTAACGCCGATTGTTGCAGACACGGCAACTGCCAGCGCGACGATTGCGACGCCGGTTCGGCTCAGACTGTTGCCGATGCCGCTGACCGCAAGCCTCGCCCACATACCGCCCAGCCCTTTCGCGACAGGCAACAGCACGCGGGTCGCTGCTTTGATGGCGTAGGGCACGCACAATGCGAAGCCCAGTATTATCATGAACACGGCGATCAGGCCGGCAACCAGGCTACGCCCCGAAAGACTCAACACGACAATGGCCATTACTATTGCGGCAGCGCCCGCGAGCGCAACAAAAGGCAGAATGCGGTGCGTTTTCTGTTCCAACGCCGAGCGCGTCATAGCAAGCCGTGGTTGATACGAGGAAGCCTCGAGCGCCGGTACCGTGGCGGCCACCAGCGCCGCCCCCATGCCCGCGACGATACCCTTTGTTACTGAAAACATGCTTATCGAAATCTCGGCAACGGAGACCCGAAAGTAGAAATCATTGATCGACTGCGATACCAGGCCGAGCAGTTTGCCGCCCAGAAAAATACCTGCGGCGACGCCGAGAAACGACGCGACCAGGCCGAGCAAGGCTGTCTCGGTGAGCACCAGCGCGAACACCTGTCGCCGTGTAGTACCCAACGCGCGCAAAATACCGATCAGTTGGCGGCGCTGCAGGATCGAGAAACTGACGCTGTTATAGATAAGGAACAACCCGACAAGCAGCGCCAGCAGACTCATGGCGGTCAGGTTGGTCATAAACGCCGCGCTCATCTCTGCGGTTGTGCGCGTTCGGGCCGCTGCGGCCAACAACGTCGTGTTGTCGGGCAACAGTGCCTCCAATACGTCCATAAGGTCGCTGTCGCCGTCCGCAATGCGCACATCGATGCGCGAAAGCCTGCCAGCCAGGTCGAACCAGCCCTGTGCTGTCGCGATATCGGCCGTCATCAAATTGTCGAGGCCTGCCCCAGCGTCATTGGTGTACATGCCAATCAGTATTGCGGAATGTCCTTTACCACCTGCAACGACCTTGAATCGATCGCCGACTGACAGGTTCAGCGCATTGGCA
>CAYTTZ010000276.1:0-3255 GCA_964440945.1 uncultured Woeseiaceae bacterium | reverse complement strand
TGCACGAGTTTCGCGAGCCACGTGAGCAGACGTTGTGGGCGCTGTTGCTCAACCCGTTCCGTTAGGAAAAAAGGGCAAAATGGTTGAACCACGTTTCGCTTTTTGACCGACCAGGCCCCAGGTAACAGGAGTGTTTTTTGTTGGCTAAAAGTGTCGGAGGAAGTTCGGGCGATTGACCGCTATACTCTGAGTTGCAGATCGCCGGAAGAGGCGGAAGTCGTTTCTCTACGACGAGAAAATCGACGGCTGCGAACCAGAAAGAACGTGTCGAGCGCTCGGCGCTGGAGTTTACCTACCTCGCGAAGCATCTGTGTGCGAACGATCGGAGTTGATGACGTCGGCTACAGCGCTGGCGCGTGCGGAGTACAAATATGATCCAACGAATAATTCCAGCGCTGCTATTAGCGCTGTTGCTCACGGGGTGCGTCGACATGCCTGATAACAACGTAGATCCAGCAACGGTCACCGAGCTGGCGAGCTGCCCGTCCTCACCCAACTGCGTGGGCAGCACCGATACCGGGGACTCGCATCACATCGATCCGCTCGCGGTCAGCGGCAAGCCCGATGCGGCATGGCAGAAGTTGCGTGACATACTCGGTGGCGATGGCAGTATCAGCATCGTCGCATCGGATGGTCACTACATTCGCGCCGAGGCCAAAACGCGGTTCATGCGTTTTACCGACGATGTCGAATTCCTGCTGGACAGCGAGACCGGTGTGATCGACATTCGATCCGCATCGCGCGTTGGTTATTCCGATTTAGGTAAGAATCGCAGGCGGCTGGAGGGTATTCGCAGCGCAATGCGTGACGCCGGCGCGATAGATGAGTGATTTGTGCCAGGCGATTATGCAGTCAGGTGCATTTCGGTAAATCAGAAATACCGGAAGAACGGCGTGCAAGTGATCGCTAGTCTGCGAGACGCAATCAGTCGGAAGAGGCGGCATTCGAGGTCCGCTACTGGCCGAGGCTGTGTGATAACTCATCATAAATGATCGGTTTGGTTTCGTCTTTTTAGTTTGTTGCCGTCCGATTCATGCAGGCAATATTAGTCGATCAACATCTCGCACATGTAGGGACCTGGCAGGCAACCCAATACGAATCCGTTGCTTGACCCCCGCCCGCCAGGTAGTCGAGCGATATATCAAAGGACCGTATGCGCAGTAAAGGAACTATCTCATCCTGGAATGACGACAAGGGCTTCGGGTTCATTTCTCCGCAGGCCGGTGGTAAGACGGTGTTCGTTCACATCAACGGGTTTAGCCAACGTAGCTATCGCCCGCAGGTGGATGACATAGTCACCTACGCATTGTCGAAGGACAAAAAAGGAAGGCCTTGCGCTGTAGACGCTACTATCGCGGGCGCCAAACTCAAGAAAACGACCGCGCGAAAGAGCAAGTCCTCATCAATCTTTTTCGCCCTGGTTTTTCTAGGTGCGGTTGCTCTTTCTGCGGCGATCGGTCTCGTTCCCGTGATCATTATCATCGCCTACGCAGCACTCAGCCTGATTACTTTTAGTGTTTATGCTATCGACAAGTCGGCAGCGCGGCGCGGCGCGTGGCGGACCAAAGAGGGTACTTTGCATGTTCTGGGCCTTGCGGGTGGGTGGCCCGGCGCTTTGATTGCTCAGCAAACGTTGCGGCACAAAACGAAAAAGACCTCGTTTCGCGCCATCTTTTGGGTCACGGTCTTGGCTAATTGCGTAGCATTTGCGTGGCTGCACACTGAGGATGGACGAGCCGCCTGGGAAACGGCGCTGCATGAAATTGGGCTAAATCCCATTCTTGAGTACAGAAAGCTGGACAGTTGGTTCAACCGTTAGTTACGCTTGATTCATTGTCGCCTTGCCTTCCTGTCCAGGATCAGCTGGAATGACCACGAGCCAACAAAGGAGCTAACGATGAAGTTGCTTGTCCCTGGTACCGGCACCCAGAATGCTAATAAGGCGAATGCCGTACGCTTCGTTGTCGAAAACATTATTGACGCAGCGTCATCCGATGAAAAGTCCGGAGAGGTCGTTGCTAAGACTGGTGAGATCTACACTGTGTCCGCTTATGCGGAGACACCGGCAGCATCTGCCAAAACGCCGGCTGTTGGTAAGGAAAAAAACAGCGTTGCCGCGTCTGGACACCGAGTCCTGATGGTGCGCCAACTAAAGAACGATGATCGAATTCTAGTCTATAAACTTGACCCTGAAGCCGTGTCGCCACCAACTGGATCCAGGAGCATCCCGTGGCAAGACGTCAGTAAAGCTTCTGATTGTGTCTGGGTATGCAAAGGTAGCGAAATAAGGCTCATAGATAAAAAGTGAGTCTGCGGCAGAGAGCGATATCAAGCGGCATCCCTATCCAGCGGGAAAATCGGTCTTCGCACGTTCCGATAGGGTAGGAGTTCATAGTGCAGCGTGCAAAGGGCGCCGCTATCGCAGACGATGACCTGTCCCGCGATCGGTTCGAAGGCAGCGCGAAAATGCTGCATAGACTTGAGCGCGACGACGCGCTTGCGGTCCGGCTCGATGCCAAACGACTTGAACTGCTGCAGGTCCAGTATCTGCTGAGCGATAGTGACGAGCAGGATCTCGATGCCGGCAACGCGCAGAACGGCGGTCGGGCCATACGAGCGGTGCAGCCCGCCGAGGATCGGTCCGTCCCCTACGAAATGGCCGTCACTGATCGAGATCAATTGACCTTCGAGCATCAGGGGGCCACCGCCGAAAGCAGCGTCGATCTTGCCGCCGACAGCAAGGCGGATTTTCTCACCGACCGTAGCGTTTTGAAGCACTGCAACGGGCTCATATCGTAAATAGCCAAACCGACGCACGCGTTCGTGCAGACAATCAAAGTCCATTTTGTCAATACGCTGACGTTGAACCAACGCTGCTCAGCCGCGCCTTGGGCGAACAAACGAAACGTGGATTTTCCTCCGCACACAATACAGTTGTCCTGCAACGGTGAAATTTACCCTCGCCCCCATCGCCGCATTGCTCATTGGAGTATCGATTCTGCTCGCAGGACAGGGCCTGCAGGGAACGCTGCTACCGGTCCGCGCCTCACTCGCGGAATTTTTGACGGTCGCCATTGGCATGAGGACCTACGCGTCGGGCCGGTCACGAAGAATTGTGAGGAATCCGTCGCCGTAGCGGTCCAATTTGGTTTGTCCGACGCCACTGATCTCAAGCATTTCCGCTGCGGTCTGCGGGCGAAAAGCCAGCATCTCATGCAGGGTCTTGTCGTGGAAAATGACGTACGCAGGAACATT
>CAYTTZ010000275.1:0-3264 GCA_964440945.1 uncultured Woeseiaceae bacterium | reverse complement strand
GGCGTGATCACTTTCGACAAACTCTCGTCCGTGTTCCTGTCGAGCACGAATCACGAGGAGGACCAGCCGTCGCACCTGAAACTCAAGGACGAGTCGCTACCGATCGCCTACAACCTGCCCAATTACGATGAACCGGCGCAGCGCTACTGTCCGGCTGGCGTGTATGAAATCGTCGATGACGGCGGGGAGCCGAAATTCCAGATAAATGCGCAGAACTGCGTCCACTGCAAGACCTGCGAAATCAAGGACCCGCAGCAGAATATTGCCTGGGATGTTCCGGAAGGCGGCGGCGGGCCCAACTACGCAAATATGTAAGCGCGCCGCCAGCGCTGCAATGCGGCCGGAAGAGTGTGGCGGCGGAGCGACCTATTTCGGCTGCATGCGAATCGCGCCGTCGACACGGATCGTCTCGCCGTTCACCATTGTATTGCCGTAGATAAACGCTGCCGCGTCCGCGTATTCCTCGGGGCGACCCAGGCGTGGCGGGAACGGCACCTGTCTGCCGAGCGATTCCCGCACGTCCTCGGGCATGCCCGCCATCATCGGCGTCATAAAGATTCCCGGCGCGATGGTATTCACGCGAATACCGAACTGTGCGAACTCGCGCGCAAGCGGCAGCATCATACCCACGACGCCGCTTTTTGATGCCGAATAGGCGGCCTGTCCGATCTGGCCTTCGAACGCGGCGATCGAAGCAGTGCTGATAACGACACCGCGTTCACCGTCGTCGTTCGGATCGTTGAGCTGCATGACCGCGGCGGCTTCCTTGGTGACGTTGTAGGAGCCCACCAGGTTGACCTGGATAACGCGATTGAAATTCTCCGCCGGCCAAGGCCCGTCCCGACCCAGCGTGCGTCCGGCCGGTGCAATGCCGGCGCAGTTGACGGCCAGCGTGATGCCGCTCATGAATTCGTTGGCGGCTTGAATCGCCGCCTTGACGGAGTCTTCATTTGCGACGTCCGTCTTCACGAACAGCGCGTTGGCGCCAAGCTCGGACGCTGCCGCTTCACCCTGATCGTCATTGATGTCCAGTATGACGACGTGACCGCCCGCTGCAATGACACGCTCTGCGGTTGCCCGCCCAAGCCCGGAGGCACCGCCCGTAATGACCGCCTTAGCGCTCGATAATTGCATGTAACTCTCCTTTAAAGGGTCTCAAGTGCGACAGCCGTGGCTTCACCACCACCGATACACTGCGTGGCAATGCCGCGTTTCAGCGCGCGCGCGTGCAGCGCGTGCAGCAGGGTCACCGTAATTCGACAGCCCGTCGCACCGATCGGATGTCCCAACGCACAGGCACCGCCGTTGATATTCACTTTCGCATGCTCGATACCGACATCGCGCATCGCCGCCATGGTGACGACGGCAAAAGCCTCGTTAATCTCGTAAAGGTCGACGTCTTCGGGTGTCCAGCCGAGCTTGTCGTGCAAGTTCTTCAGCGCGAACACAGGGGCGGTTGTGAACCACGCCGGCTGCTGCGCGAAGGCGGAGTGCGCCACAATCCTGGCCAGGGGCTTTATTCCTCGCCTGTCCGCTTCCGACTGCCGCATGAGAATGACCGCCGCGGCGCCGTCGGAAATGGATGATGATGTTGCCGCGGTCACGGTGCCGTCTTTTCCAAATGCAGGCCTCAGCGTTGCGATCTTGTCGATTTTGACGTTGCCGGGCGTCTCGTCCTCAGTGACCGTAATGTCACCTCGGCGGCTGCTAATCGTCACCGGCGCGATCTCCGCAGCAAAGGTACCTTCTGCAACGGCGCGCTGCGCACGGGTGACCGACTCTATGGCGAACGCGTCCATGTCTTCGCGAGTGAACTCGTAGGTGTCAGCCGTAACCTGGGCGAAGTGACCCATCATCTGACCTTCATAAGGGTCCTGCAGTCCGTCATAGAACATGTGGTCCAGCGTTTGCTGGTGTCCCATTCGGTAACCGTCGCGCGCCTTTGGCAACAGGTACGGCGCGTTGCTCATCGATTCGATACCGCCGGCTACGACGATTGCGGCACTTCCCGCGAGGATCATGTCGTGGCCCAGGACGATGGACTCCATGCCCGAGCCGCACATCTTGTTGATAGTGGTACAGGGAACGCTGTCAGGGATACCGGCGCCCAGTGCCGCCTGACGAGCGGGAGCCTGGCCGAGGCCGGCGGACAAAACGCAGCCTATCAGCACCCGATCGATGTCGCCGGCGTCGATTCCTGCGTCGTGGATCGCGGCCTCGATGGCCGCAGAGCCCAGTTGAGGGGCGGTCGCCCCGCCCAGTGCGCCCTGGAAAGCGCCGATCGGCGTTCGTTTGGCAGCGACGATAACTACGGGATCGGATTTCATGAATGTCTCCAGGTCATGCTGCAGCGTTGCACGTCAGGGACCGGTACTTTCCTGCAAATCCTGTTGTCACGCAATACTACGGATCAGTTAGATACGGCGGCTGGTTTCCCGCCGGGTTTGTCCAGCAGATCAGGCTCATCCAGTACCGCGAGAATGCGTTGCCGGGCCGCTTCGGCGAGCCCGCGACTGTCGTTGAAATCAGCGTCTTCGGGCATTATGGCCGGCAATACCTCGAAGGTCAGAGTATTGCGGTGTGGCAAGATCGCCCCGGCCGGCAACATGCGGCGTGTGCCACTGATTGCTATGGGCACGACCGGCATCTGACCACGTACGGCGGCAACGAAAGCGCCTGCCCTGAATTGGCCAACGCCGGACTCCTTCACAAACGTGCCCTCGGGGAAGAAGGCGAGTGATTCGCCGCCCTGGGCAGCCTTCACGATCTGGCGTGCGTCGCGGGCGCTGCCCGAGTGCTTGTTGCGCTCGACGAACCTGGCGCCGGCGCGGCGCAGCACGAAATGGACCACGGGGATGTTCCGCATTTCGCCTTTGATCACAAAACTGAAGCGCGCAGGGAGGTATCCTTTGAGGAGTACACCGTCGATGTAACTGGCGTGATTCGCAACCACAACACAGCTGTCTTCGGGGAGATTCTCGAGGCCGATCGCATTGACCCTGATGCCGGGCAATACGAACACGGCTCGGGAGGCTGCCGCCGCAAGCCGCGCGCGTCGGTTTTTGCCAGGGACTAAAATCGCCACCAGCAGGGCGAACGCGACGGCCAGGCCGAAGCCGAGCCAGGCAAACAGTCCCCACAGGGCCTGTAGCGTTCGTGTGATCCAGTTCACTTTATGTTAACGCCTTGATTAATCTGTGACAGCGGTCACGCCGGGTTGCGTGCATCGTCAGCATACTCAGAATCCTTGGAAAATCCGTCGCT
>CAYTTZ010000274.1:0-3290 GCA_964440945.1 uncultured Woeseiaceae bacterium | reverse complement strand
ATTATAGCCGCTTGGGCCCCTCCTACCAATGCCCACCACATGCCCAGCATGATGCCGAGCGTCAGGAACAGCCACGCCAGCGTCGTCCACGGGCGCGTCCACTTGGCCCATTTCTGATCGAGGTTGCCACTCAGCATTGCAGCAATAGCGAATGCAAACGCGACCGAGAACCCGACGTAGCCGATGTACAGCAGCGGTGGGTGAATGGCGAGGCCCGGGTCCTGCAACAGGGGATTCAGGTCCGCTCCGTCGGCGGCCGCCGGCGACAGTCGGTCGAACGGATTGGACGTCAGTATGGCAAACAGTAAGAAACCGACAGACAGCAAGCCCAACACGCCGATAACGCGTGCCGAGAATACGGCGGGCAAGCCCGAACTGTAGCGAGCGACCGCGATCGTCCACAGGCACAGGATCAGTATCCACATCAACAGCGAACCTTCGTGCGCCGACCAGACCGCCGATACCTTGTACAGGGTCGGCAGCGACAGCTGCGAGTGATTCGCAACGTACAGCACAGAGAAGTCGTTGTTGAGGAAAGCCCAGGTCAGACAGCCGAAAGCGACGGCAACGAAGAAGAACTGGCCGAACGCCGCGGTCTTGCCAACCTGCATCATCGCCGCGTCATTGCGATACGCACCGACCAGCGGAAGGATGCCCTGGCACAGGGCGAGGGACAACGCGAGGATCAGGGCAAACTGACCGATTTCAGGGATCATAGGGTAACGCACTCCGTGTCGCCGTCACGAAGCGGCTGCATCTTCCCGTCAACGTGTTTAGCCAGCGAATCTGCAACCTCGGGCGCCATGTAGTTTTCATCATGCTTGGCGAGAATTTTGTCGGCAACGAACACGCCCTCATCGCCAAGTCGGCCATGAGCGACCACGCCCTGACCTTCGCGAAACAAATCCGGCAAGACGCCCACGTAACTGACAGGCAGCTCGCAGTTCATATCCGTAACGCGAAAACGCAAATCCATGGAGCCTTCGGCGCGCTGGACACTGCCATCAACGACAAGCCCGCCAATCCTGAAATTGCGTTGTTTCGGGTAGTCGCCGGCGAGAACGTCCGAGATATCGACGAAGAACATCATGTTGTCCTGGAACGCACGGAGCGTAAAAGTCGCGGCGATCGCGATTCCCGCAACCGCAAGTCCAACAGCTAACATCCGTTGTTGCCTTGGTTTCATTGCCTTTCCTCAAGTGCCTTAATACGAACTTCGATGTCTCTGTAGACACGCTTGTGGCGCAGACGTGCACGCCAGTCTGAAACGATTACGACGACCGCCGTCAGAGCGAAGCAGCTCCAGACGTAGATACCGTAATTTCCCATTGCCAGTTTATCCATGCCTAACGGCCCTCCGGCGACATAATCATCTCGCGCACCCACCGGGTGCGACGTTCACGGAACAATACTTCGGTGCGCACACGACGCAATAAGAGAGAACCGAATAGGAACGTGAATCCCAGGATCATGGCGAGCAACGGATACAGCATGCCCGGATCCATGGCAGGACCGCCCTCTTTCATAAGCGTCTGACCCTGGTGTAACGAACTCCACCATTCTACCGAGAAATGCACAATGACCACGTTCACAACTCCGACTAATGCCAGCACTGCACTGGCCTTGTCGGCTTTCGCGGTATCGTCGATCGCCCCGCGAAGCGCCATGTAGCCGAAGTACAGGAACAGGAGTATCAGTTCCGATGTGAGCCTTGGATCACCCCATTCCCACCAAGTTCCCCACATGGGCCGCCCCCAGATCGAGCCGGTGACCAGTGCCAGGAAAGTGAAGGACGCTCCCAGTGGCGCGGCAGCGGCCGCAACCGCGTGCGCCAGCTTCATACGCCAGATCAGGCCGATACCGCCGCTAATTGCCATAATCATGTAGGCCATCATGGACAGGTAGGCCGAGGGAACGTGCACGTAGATGATCCGAAAAGCGTCACCCTGCTGATAATCCATAGG
The DNA here is from genome assembly GCA_964440945.1 of uncultured Woeseiaceae bacterium. Taxonomy (GTDB): domain Bacteria; phylum Pseudomonadota; class Gammaproteobacteria; order Steroidobacterales; family Woeseiaceae; genus UBA1847. The sequence continues at coordinate 1,326 of CAYTTZ010000274.1, read as the reverse complement.
GGCGAGGAACAGCCCTGCGTAGACGCCATAGGCGACCAGCAATATTCCCGGCACTGCTAACCATGGCGAAAATATAGCCGCCAGGTGATAAAAATGCGGCGGAGACGCCAATTTATGAAACCACTTCCACATAGTCTTGATTCTACTCGTTGCTGATTCTCAAAGCGGCAGCCGTCGCGTAAGGCGCGAGGCTGAGCGAAGCGATGGCATACGCGCCCAGGGCCCATATACCGGTTGTGTAAACGTCATTGCCAGCGGCCAGCGAGACCGTATTCGCACCGAGCAACAACACGGGCATTGCCAGCGGCAAAATGAGAAGGCTAAGCAGAGCCGTGCCGCGGTGCAAGCCGACCGTAAGAGCGGCGCCGATAGATCCCAGCAGGCTGAGGCTGATTGTGCCCAATAAGAGAGTAAGCATCATCACCGGCACGATCGACCATGGCATTTGATAGGTTATGGCCAGCAAAGGTGAAACCAGCACCAGGGGCAAGCCGCTGGTCAGCCAGTGCGCCAGTGTCTTGCCCAGCGCCAGCACCGGCAATGGCTGGGCACTCACCAGCAGCTGATCGAGGCTGCCGTCTTCAAAATCCGTCAGAAACAGGGAATTGAGCGATAGCAAGGTGGCCAGCAGCGCTGCAACCCAAAGGACTCCCGGCCCGCTGAATTCAAGCTGTGCAGCACTGGGGCCGACAGCCAGCGGAAACAGCGTACAGACCATCGCGAAGAAGAACAGCGGGTTAAGTACGTCACCCGGTCGCTTCCAGGCCAGCAGCAGGTCACGCCGGGCCGTTGCCCAGAGCCCGGACAACATGCCCGGTTGCACTGTCGTATCGTCGTTCATTGCAGCCGAATCTTCGTTACAGGCGCGGTGAGTTCCACGTCCTGGTGCGCGGCCATGACGCACAGACCGCCACCGCCCAGATGCTCCTCAACCAGCTCGATGACAAGCTTGCGGCCTTCGCGGTCGAGATTGGTGAAGGGTTCGTCCAGTAGCCAGAGCGGCACATCCGCCAGCAGCATGCGCGCAAGCGCGACGCGGCGCTGTTGCCCTGCTGATAACGAACGCAGTGGCAGGCGCCGTAATCGCTCGATGCCAAGACGCAAATAGACTTCTTCCGGATCCCGGGAAGACTGCGGCCGCAGGCATTCTTCGAAATGCAGGTTCTCCAGCATGTTGAGATCGCCTTTCAGGCCAGTGCGGTGCGCGAGCCAGACCAGGTCACCATGGAACGTCTGTCGTTGCTTCAATACCGGCACGTCGTTCCAGAAGATTTCACCGGTCTCGAGCGTCAGCATACCGGCGATAGCCCGCATCAGGCTGGTCTT
>CAYTTZ010000273.1:0-3316 GCA_964440945.1 uncultured Woeseiaceae bacterium | reverse complement strand
AAGGCGGCGGCCGCAGCGGATCCGGCATTGGATAGCCCGGTAGTTTAGTATATGCTAATGAGCTGTTTGAGAGCCTTCTGACAGCCAAGGACGAAGAAAAATGGCCGAAAAACTTATTATTGTCATGGCGAATTCCGACCCTCGCAACGGCGAGGAGCTTGGCGCCCCGATCTTCCAGGCGACCGTCGCTGCCGCGATGGACTACGACGTCGACGTCATCTGCACGGCCACCGCGGGACGCCTCCTGAAGAAGGGCGTTGCCGAAAAGTTGTTCATCAAGGAGGGCTCGCCGAAATCGGTCCTTAGCTTCATCCAGGATGCTCACGAAGCCGGCGTGAAGTTTTTTTGCTGTTCGCCCAATCTCGATTTATTCGACATGACCAAGGAAGACCTGATTCCCGAATGTGAGGGCATCGTGGGCGGCGCGCACCTGATTGAAGAAATCATGGAAGGTGACTGCAAGGTGCTGTCCTACTAAACAAACCGGGTTCAAAATATGTCCCATTCAGCAACGTCTCGAATTCAGGAACACATCGGCGATCCGGTCTCGGATGCACCGCCGGTCGGACGCGACAAGCTGGAGGAGATCTTCCAGGATATCCAGGCGGACATGCGCTATGACCATGAACTCAATGGTTGCCTGAACTGCGGAATCTGTACCGCGACCTGCCCGGCCGCGCATTACTACGACTTCAGCCCTCGCGAGATCGTCCAGCTGCTGTGGACCGAGAATCTCGAAGGCATCTATGACGCCATGCAGGAAAAGATCTGGTCCTGTGCACAGTGCTATACCTGCGCGGCGCGTTGCCCGTTCAGCAATTCGCCGGGCGGCCTCATCATGCTTATGCGTGAGACCGCTATCAAGCACGGCATGGAGTCCGCGAAGAACGTGTTGCGACCTTTCAGTCGCGTGATGCTCAAGCTCATTTCAACGGGTAACCAGCTGTCGCCCGATATGATTACCCCGGACGGCTTTGCCGACTGGGGCCCCAATGTCGCCAAGGTTGACGCTCCACTGGAGCTTCTTCGCAAAGCGATTCCTATGCCCACGTTGCACACGACGAAAACCGCGTGGGAAGTTAATCTCAAGACATCCGTTGAGCTGTACACCATCTGGGAAGAAACCGGTGTGCTCGACAGTCTTGAGACCATCGATGAAAACCTGTTCGATGTAATCCTCGACATCATGGATGAAAAACGTGATGACTATGAGGACTGGCTCGGCGATCAGGATGATGACTAGTGCTCCACCTCGGCGGAGTACCTGGATCGAAGTCAGGAGATAACTATGACTGCAGGTAACGGTAACGGAAACGGAAACGGTAGCGGCAAAGAGCGCTTCACTGGCCATGGCGCCGAATGGACAGACGCGAATCTCTCGAAGAAGGACGCGCATGTAGCAACCGTCTGGGTCGACCAGATCATCAACAAACGTTCGATGTTGACCAACAAAGATCGCGTCGAAGACGTGCGCGACATCATGTGGCAGCTCGAAAAGGAAGGCGAGATCGTCGTGCATCGTGTTACCGACGATCACAAGCCGGTCATGGCCAAGACGCTGTACGGATGGGACAAGAAGATTCCGACGACGCGCCTCTGGCATCACAAGTCCTGCGGGCAGTGCGGCAACATCCCGGGTTACCCCGCGTCGTTGTTGTGGCTGATGAACGAGATGGATATCGACTATCTCGATGAAACGGATCAGACCTCCTGCACGGCGTGGAATTATCACGGCTCTGGTATTGGCAACCTCGAGAGCCTCGCGGCTGTTTTCCTGCGCAACTTCCACCAGGCCTACGTGTCAGCGAAAGCTCAAGGTTTGCCGGACGGGTACTTTTACCCGCTGGTGCACTGCGGCACGTCTTTCGGTAACTACAAGGAAGTCCGAGGTTACCTGCTGCAATCCGCGAAACTGCGTGAACGCGTCAAGAAAATTTTGGGCAAACTGGGCCGCCTGGTCGACGGCAAGCTGTTGATACCGGAGGAAGTCGTGCACTACTCCGAGTGGCTGCATGTGATGCGTAATGAGATCAAGAAACACCAGGTTATCGACTGCAGCCACATTCGTGCGACCGTGCATCCGGCCTGCCATGTTTACAAGATGGTCCCTGAGGATGCGATTTACGATGACGATGTTCTCGATGGCAACCGTGTCGCAGTAACAACCGGGCTGCTCGAGACGCTGGGCAGCCAGGTTATCGACTACTCGACCTGGTATGACTGCTGCGGTTTTGGTTTTCGGCACATCATTTCCGAACGTGAGTTCACACGATCGTTTGCGATCGACCGCAAGCTGCGCGTTGCGCAAGAAGAGGCGCATGCCGACATGATGGTCGGCCATGACACTGGCTGTATCACGACGCTGGACAAGAACCAGTGGATCGGTGCGGCGGCCGGCAAGCCGGTCGAAATGCCGGTACTCGCGGATTGTCAGTTTGCGGCGCTGGTCTGCGGTGCACACCCTTACAAGATCGTACAGTCGCACTGGCATGCCTCTGCACTAGAGGTCCTGATGGAGAAGCTCGGCATCGACTGGGAGAAAAAGAAAGCAGAGTTCGAGGCCTACCTGAAGGAAGTCGAAGCGGGCAGGGGCGAAACGTTGTACGACCCTCGCCTGATGATTACCTCTGGTCCGGGATTCAAGCCACTTATTCGGCAGCAGTCGACCGACAAATAACTGAGCAAATAACATGAGTAAACCAATTCTGATCGTAGGTGGCGGGCCGGCCGGTCTCGCTGCGGCCCACAGCCTTGCGACAGTTGGCAAAAAAGCCATCATCGTCGAGAAGGAAGACAAGCTCGGCGGCGCGCCAATTTTGTCCGGCTACGCGAAACTCGTGCCTACCGGCGAATGGGCCAGGGATGCCATCGGCGGCATGGTTGACCGTGTGGAAGGTGACGCCAACGTCGATATTGAGACGGGCGCCACCGTCACGTCGTTCGATGGGACGCCTGGGGATTTCACCGTCGAATTGTCGAACGGCAAGAAAATCGGGGCGGAGGCCGCGATTCTTTGCAGCGGCTTTACGCACTTCGATTCCGTCAACAAGCCCGAATGGGGCTTTGGTACGTTCGAAGATGTCGTGACCACGACCCAGGTCGAACAAATGATCTCGTCGGGCAAGGGTGTGCGTTGTCCGTCCGATGACCGCAAGCCCGAACGAGTCGCGATTCTGTTGTGCGTTGGTTCACGCGACCGCCAGATTGGCCGGGAATGGTGCTCCAAAATTTGCTGCACCGTGTCGTCGAATATCGCCATGGAAATTCGCGAGGAGTTGCCGAACTGCCATGTCTATATCTACTACATGGATATTCG
>CAYTTZ010000272.1:0-3339 GCA_964440945.1 uncultured Woeseiaceae bacterium | reverse complement strand
CTGGTAGCGCACCTGTCTCGGGGTCAGGGGGTCGGAGGTTCAAATCCTCTCGCCCCGACCAATTTTTTACTACCCCGATTTTCTTTTATTATCAAGCGCTTATACTCGAAGGGTGCCGCGCGTTCAGGGCGGTCATGCGGTACCTGGCGCAGGCAGCGGTGGACGAGCTCGATTCGCCAGGAATTTGCCTTGACGGTCGCGTGACGTCGCCTGGTCGCTGCTGGTGATGATTGTTGTCGTGATCGTCTGCATGGCTATCGCAGTGGGATTCGGTGTTTACCCGGCGGTCTCTGCCGCACGACTGGATCCGGTACTGGCGCTACAGTCTGACTAGGGACTGCAGGTCTCAGTTCCGCGGCGCAAACAGGCAGGTATCGAGCTCCGTTGTCGGCTCTTCGTCCAGCCACTCCGGCTTCCTGAAATTTCGTTTTATGCCGCGCGCAAGTTTGCCGATCTGCTTGCCGTCAACGATTCGATGGTCGAACGTTCCGGTCAGCGGCAAGATGGTTCGAATCACGATTTCGCCGCGGCGTACCACCGGCTTCTCTTCGATTTTTCCCAATACGATTACGGCCGGTACCTTGGCTGCAGGCATGAGCGCTGTCATACCTGTGTTCAAGCCGAAGCTGCCGATGTCGGAGACGACGAACGAGCCGAAGCTATGGGCCGACAAACCGAGCGCCTTGATCTCCAGGCCGAGGTCGACCGTGATCCACTTCAGCAGGAGGAAGACCGGACGCCGCAGCGGCCAGGGAATACGGTTTAGAAGATATTTGTTCTGCGCAGCCTTGATCTCCACGCCGCCGCGTCCAACGGCCGCCTTGTCGCGGATTTCCTCGGCGATCGCACTGACCGGTTTCGCGTGAGCATCCCTGATGATCGCTGCAGTGACGCCAGCGTCGCCACCAACAGACACAGGAACCATGACATCCAGCCGCTCCCGCCCAACGACCGCGCCGCGACGAATAAAACAGTTCATTTCTGGAACATCGAAGGCGACCGCCCGTGCCAATACAGCCGTTGCGAGATGCGTCATCGTCAGCTTCACGCCTTCGGCTCGCCTTTTGTCGAGGAAGCGTTTAGCGTCCGTTACATCGATCTCGAGCGTACCGTAGACGCGTGAATCCGTAGGGGTTGTGTAGATAGCCGCCGAGGTTACCCTCCACGGCGTATTAAAACGGTCCATCTAGCTGCTACACCGCACTAGGAACGCCGCTTGACGGCGAACTCCGCAATCGAGATCAGCGCCTGTTTGTGCTCCGAGTCGGGAATGTCGGCAAGCGCACTAATCGCGATGTCAGCGGCCTCATGCGCGCGTTTTTCGGTGTACGTCAATGCGCCCGTCGACTCGATGATGGACTGTATGGCATCCATCTGGTCGAGCCCGCCGTCAACGATCGCTTTGCGAATCAATGCACGTTCACTCTCGGAGCCAACCTGCATAGCGTAGATGAGCGGCAAGGTTGCTTTGCCCTCCGCGAGATCATCGCCCAGGTTCTTACCCAGTTCCTCAGAGGAAGCGTTGAAATCAAGGGCATCGTCGACCAGCTGAAAAGCCGTGCCGAGATTTTGTCCGTACCTGACCATCGCCGTTTCGTCTGCAGGATCGCGATCGGCAAGCACCGCGGCAATCTGCGCGCCGGCCTCAAACAGCCTTGCCGTCTTGCGGTAGATAACCTGGCGATACTCGTCTTCACTCGCGTCCGGATTATGGACATTCATGAGCTGCATGACTTCGCCAGCAGCGATGGTGTTGGTGGCATCGGCGAGGATCTGCATGACCCGCATGTCGCCGATGTCGACCATCATCTGGAAAGAGCGCGAGTACAGAAAGTCGCCAACAAGGACGCTGGCCTGGTTGCCGAAAACGGTGTTTGCGGAATCCATGCCCCGACGTCGTGCGGATGAATCCACGACATCGTCATGCAGCAGTGTCGCGGTATGGATGAATTCGATAATGGCAGCCGCCTGAATATGTTGCTTGCCCTGATAGCCGAGTGCCCGCGCGGCGAGCAGCACGATCAGCGGGCGCAAGCGCTTGCCGCCGCTCATCACGATGTACTGGGACACCTGCGAGACAAGGGCGACGTCGCTCTTGAGGCTTCCGGTGATTAGCCGGTCTACGGCCTGTCTGTCCGTTTCCGCAATCGCTACGACGTCATCGAAGCTGAGCGCAACCGGTGTTTTTTCGGCAACTTGCATAAGTTTCGAGATAATGCCTGAAAGCGCCGCTATTGGCGATACGGCCTGAGTTTTTCACGCGCGAATCGTGAGAACGCAAGCTATTGAAATAAGGTAAAATTTCGTAGGCTGCTGGCGTTGACCCGGGGCCGCTCGTTCTATAGAATTCTCGCTCTTTTGTGGCTCCCGCCAGAGCGGCGCTTGCGCCTGGGCTTATCAGGCCACGAAAAAAGTCTTAATTCTCAGTCGGTTGCGAGGAACGCAGCTGGCGCAATGGAGAGAACATAATGTATGCGGTTTTTCGCACCGGCGGCAAACAGTACCGCGCAGCAAAGGGTGATGTCCTGCGTCTCGAGAAAATCGAGGCCGAAGAGGGCGCATCCGTCGATTTCGATGACGTGCTTTTGATCGGCGACGGCAGTGATATAAAGGTTGGCAACCCGGTTATCGCCGGCGGCTCAGTGAGTGCGAAAGTGCTACGTCAGGGCAAGAGCAGGAAAGTGCCTGTTGTGAAGTTCAAGCGACGTAAGAACTATCTGCGTCAGGGCACGCATCGCCAGTTCTTCACCGAAGTCGAGATCACCGGCATCAAGGCGTCCGGCGCAAAGAAGGCAGAGCCCAAGAAGGACGAGCCTGCGGCCAAGAAAGCGGCGCCTGAGAAGGCAGCGGCCAAGAAAGCGGTGCCTGAGAAGGCAGCGGCCAAGAAAGCGGCGACCAAGAAGCCGGCAGCCAAGAAAGCGGCGACCAAGAAGCCGGCAGCCAAGAAAAAGGCTGTTAAGAAAACTGACAAGTAATTAACGAAGCCCAGGCTGGTCCTGGGCGATACAACAAACAGGTAGAGAACAGTGGCACATAAGAAAGCAGGCGGTAGTACCAAGAACGGTCGCGATTCGGAAAGTAAACGCTTAGGCGTCAAACTGTACGGCGGCCAGAAAGCTATAGCGGGCAACATCATCGTTCGTCAGCGTGGTACGCGTTTTCATGCGGGCGTAAATGTTGGCATCGGTCGTGATCACACGCTGTTTGCGAAGAAAGACGGGCACGTCAAGTTCGAGAAGAAAGGCCCGCAGAGCCGGCAGTTCGTTAGCGTCGTCGACGCGTAGAACCTACCAACGCCCTGCGAGTGATTTCGCGGTGGCCGAAACAATTAACGAAGCC
>CAYTTZ010000271.1:0-3346 GCA_964440945.1 uncultured Woeseiaceae bacterium | reverse complement strand
GTCTTTCATGAGTGGTCTTATCGCCCGCCACCTCGGGCTGCGTGCGAAACTTCCGGGTGCCGAAGAGGCGTTTATCGGCGGCATGTGTCAGAACCTCGGTGAGAATCTCGTCATCTTCTATTTCCCCGATGAGCACGACGATATTGCCGAGTTGCAGAAAAGCGAAAATCTCGACAAGGCAGCTGCCGCGCGTGGTGTCCTGGGAGTTGCCTATTCAGAAGTAGGTGCCGCGGTCGCGAAATCCTGGAATCTACCGTCCTCAATCATAAAGGCCATCCGCGGTGTGCCTCCGGGCGCCCTGGCAAAGCCAGTGTCCGTCGAAGAAAAGCTGCGAGACCTCGCGGTGTTTGCGAATGAACTGTGCGATCTGTTCCAGCATCACGAGCTTGATGAAATCGACGAGGCGCTGCTGGAACTACTGGCGCGCTTTGCACCAAGCGTCATCCTTGACCCGGTGTTTTGCCGGAAACTGGTCGCGGCGGTGTTCGAGAAACTGAAGCAGTTTGCCCCGATCTTCGAGATCAACGTAGCGACGAATCACTTTTGCCGTTCGGTCCAGGCATGGGTGGATGTGCAGCCCGAACCCGAACAGGTTGATGCAGCGGTTGCCAAGAGCGCGTCGAGTTAATTGCCAGCTTTACGTTTCGCAGTTTATAAAAGCGTTTCTGAGCAAATCGTACGGACATCGTGCTCCTGTCCACCCTGTTCCAGGGTTAGGTAAAGCGTAATCAGGTAGAACCCCACCCAGACGAAATTGCTGTGCAGTTCGTAGTTGTTCTGGATAAAGAATTCGAACAGATCATCGAACGACGATTTAAAAGCGTCGATTGAGAAGCTCTGCGCCGTCTGATTGATGCCGAAGTGCGTGTGTAGCAATTCCTTGAGTTCGGACTCGGAGTCCGCGGACAGTCCCGGACGCAGCATGCCCATTTGTCGTAGTGCATCGTCAAACGCGGTTTCGCCGGTGCTGTAAAAAGAACGGTACAGCGCGAGGATGCCCTCACGAAATTCGGGCCGCAGCCGTATCCAGAGTCCGTTCGGTGCGTAGGTAAGTTCGTTGCCACGTACCCCGAAACGGGCGGAACGCAGGTCAAGAAACAAACCGTCGTCCACTAACCACTGGGCAAAGTAGAGCCGCAGGATGTCGTCTCCGAAGCCCCGCAAGCCCTTTGTTCCGGAAACGTCAGTGAGCGCTACGGTATCTTCGAGGTCGTCGGTCAGGGCAATGCCGGAAAACGTGTCCTCGGTAGCACATCGCAGCTTGTTCACCCCCTGGTCGGTGACGTAGCGCCAACTCACTGTGCGCATGGAGCCTAGCAGCGGCTTCCATTCGATCGCATCCCAGCCTCGCAGCGGCACGAATCGAGCAAGTTGGCGAAGTTCCTCGGGAATAAAGCCGGGCAGTTGCAAAGCGCGTACTCAGTGGTTGGGTAGAATGGCCGCAGAGTACGAGAACCCTGAGTCATTTGCACCTGCGATTCGTCAACTCCGATTACAGTAATGCGTGGCCGTCGATTGCCAGAAGAGCGCGCGAGAAAAGTCTCGATTGCTCCAGGATCGCGATCGACGTAGAAGATCATCATGAACACGCGGGCCGTTCGCCGATTTGTGCGCCGGTGTTCATCGCGGTTGCTCCACGGTACGATTAAGCGTGGCAGGCTCGCACGGATTGCAGGAATCGTGTTGTAATCCACACAGGGTCAGGCTTGTGTTCGTTGCGATGGTGAGGAAACTAATCTTGTGGATATTCTGAACAGCTTTGTCGCGATAGCAACAAAATTCGTACCAGTCCTAGGGACCGTAGTCGTTGTCGGCGTTGCCCTGAAGCTCGTCGACTGGCTGCTCAAGCGCCGCTGGAAAAATAACCCGGACGCGCAGTTCCGATTTCAACTCATCATGCTTGCTTTGACCTTTGCGGGCATTCTGGCGGTCATCCTCGCGCTACCGGTGAACGATCAAACGCGGGGCCAGCTGCTCAGCCTGATTGGCCTGCTGCTGAGCGCCGCGATTGCGCTTTCGTCGACGACATTCATCGGCAACGTCATGGCAGGCATCATGATGAAAGCCGTCAAGGGCGCTCGGCCGGGTGACTTCATTACTGTCGCGGAACTGACTGGACGCATCACCGAGATGGGCCTGTTGCACACCGAAGTGCAAACCGAATTTCGTGATCTCGTGACAGTTCCCAACCTCTACATGGTGACGCATCCGATGCGGGTCGTACGTGCATCCGGCACTATTATCTCGGCCGAGGTCTCGCTGGGTTACGAAGTACCGCATGCGAAGGTCTCGAGAATATTGTGTGCTGCTGCGACCGAGGCAGGCCTCAAAGACGCGTTCGTGCACGTTCGCGAGCTTGGCGACTTCGCTGTCAATTATCGTGTTGCAGGCCTGCTGGAAGATGTGAAGAGCCTGATCTCTTCACGCTCGAGACTAAGAGAATCCATGTTGGATGCATTGCATGGCGAGGACATTGAAATTATCTCGCCCAACTTTATGAACACCCGAGCCCTGTCCGGTAAGGAAGCCATCATTCCGGAGCCTGCGCAGAAAATCATCAAGCGGGAATCACCAAAAGCGGACGATATGGCGTTCGACAAGGCCGCGGAAGCAGCGTCGGTCGAGAGCATACGAAAGTCCATTGAGCTTAATGATGCCGAGCTGGAAGCGCTCGAAGAAGGCAAGGAAGTCAACGCGTCTAAAGAGCAGCTGGAGGCGCGCAAGATCGAACTGGTAGAGCAGCTGAAAGAGGCTGAGGAGCAGCGCAAGGCGGCTGAGCTCGCCGAGCACAAAAGCACGGCCGGTTAAGCATACCGATTCTGGTTAGCTGCCTGCCCCTAAGAGGTGCAGCAGTTGCCAGGCGCATTGGCTCGTCGAATCGCCGGCCTGTCTAGCTGGCTACTTGTCCAGCAGCTTTTCAAGAAATGCAGTGTCCTTGTCGACAACTTCTTTAGCTATGGACTGGATCGGATCATGCGCGGCCGTCGTTGCCAGTGCATCTCGCAGTAGTCCGAGAAAGCGGGGTGCCGCGATCAGGGAATAATCTCGGCAGCTTCCCCCGTGACATGCTTTGCCAACGCGTTCCGCGATCTGCTTCGCGAAGCCTTCAGCAAGATGTCTCTTAGGGCCCGATTTCTCCTTGGCCATCGTGTGACGGCCTTTGCCGGTACTGTCAAAGCTACGTCCGCCCCGGTCTGACAGAAGTTCGGCGGTCTTCACACGAGCCGCCTCATTTTCGAGCGAGAACAGCTCCTGCATGGGCGCGCGCCGGGTGTCGCGCGAGTAGACAATTGCCCGGGATTCGTCAGCAACGACGACCCAAAAGGATCGTTCGGCGGTGGCAGCG
>CAYTTZ010000270.1:0-3385 GCA_964440945.1 uncultured Woeseiaceae bacterium | reverse complement strand
GGGATTCGATATCTGCAGGTCTTCGACGTCGAGGATGTGATTACCGTTGTCGGTAATGAAGCCTTCGCGCCAGATGGGGTTGCCGCGCATTTTCAGAATCTGGCGCGCAACGAATTGCTGCGCCATTGGCAAAACTTCGATTGGCAAGGGAAACTTGCCGAGCATGCCGACCAGCTTAGAATCGTCAACAATGCAAACGAACCGTCGTGCCGCTCCGGCCAGGACTTTCTCTCGCGTCAGCGCGCCGCCACCACCCTTGATCAAATGCAGGTGTTTGTTGCACTCGTCGGCGCCGTCGATATAGACGTCGAGATCACCGGCCTCATTGAGTGTCTTAACCTCGAAGCCTCGCTCTTTCAACAAGGCAGTCGACGCCTTGGAACTGGAGACTACGCAATCGATGAAGTCTCTTACGTCGGGCAGCATGTCGATCAGGAAATTTACGGTCGAGCCAGTCCCGACACCGAGAGCGGCCCCGGGAGTAATGAATTCAAGTGCGGCCCTGGCGGCGGTGCTCTTTTTGCTAGAGTCGTTCATAGGAGCGTACTATAGTCAATTACGGACAAATTGCACGCACGACCAGCGCACATTTCCCGCAAAAGAAAAGAGCCCGCCTAGGCGGGCTCTTTTGCTTGCTTTGGGAAGAAGGCCTCTTCCTAAGCGTCCAGCTAACTATCTCTTGCGAGAAGCTTTCCTGCGAGTAGCTTTTTTCTTGGTCCTGCGCTTGGCTACTTTTTTCTTGGTCTTACGCTTGGCGACTTTCTTTTTCGTCTTGCGTTTTGCTACTTTCTTCTTCGCCTTTTTCTTGGCGACTCTCTTCTTCGCTACGCGTTTTTTAGGCGCTGCTTTTTTCCGTGCTGTTACTTTCCGTTTCTTGGCGACTTTGCGCTTCGAAACTTTCTTACGAGACTTCTTTTTGGTAGCCATCAATTTTCTCCGTGTCGGGTACCCGGAGCTGAGTATAAACAAAAAATGCAAAAAATCCAGAAACTTACCCTCACTTTTGAAAGTGTGAAATCGGTTGAGTCTGTAGCGATTGGAGCGTTGCGATTGCTCGGGTCTGGTCGGTAAAGAAGCGCTTCCGTCAGATGGACAAAAATTTGACGTTACGAAATTAGAATTGGAAAACCAGGAAGTCGCTGTTTCAGCAAGCTGACCATTGCGGTGCAGGGCCGTGTGAATACGAAGTAAAAGGTGAATCTTTCGAAGTTCGGTGCGACTACTAGTGTGAATTCCGGCAATTCAAAAGGATTATTCGGCGTCGCTAATTACCTTATAAAGCGGTATATCCCATACGTTTGGCGTTATTTCCTCGACTTTTTGACAGACGAACGCGACACCGATGAGTTTTGGGCGTAACCACTGTCTCCGATATCTCAGGAACGAAAAGCAACGGTCAAAATAGCCGCCGCCCATGCCAATACGATTGCAATTGTCATCGTAGGCAACGGTCGGTGTTATCACCACGTCGAGATTGCGGGGCGAGATTGTCTCGCCCGATTCCGGTTCCCACAGGCCGAATGAATTTCGTTGCAGCGTGGTTTCGGGAAGCATTTCACGAAACAACATTTCTTGTCGTCCGAATAGAACGGGCACAAAAATGCGCTTATTTGCGCGCCAGGCGCGCTCGATGATCTCCAGGGTGTCAACCTCGTCCGCCATGGGTAGATAGCAGGCAACGGTTTTACTCGCGAAAAACTCGCGGCAATGGAGTACGCGTTGACAGATGATTGAGGACGATCTTGCGCGCGTCTCGCGACTCATTTCGCGGCGGGCGATGAGTGCTTTGCGCCGGAGTTCTTTCATAAGGAGGCGCCTCCCGCATGTGCCGTTACAAACCTTCGCTCTCGAACCGGAGCAAAAGGTGGGGTCAGCCGTGGACGCAAAAGGCTTACCGCCGAGGCAGTTATGCGCATATGCTTCCGACAGTGCACGACCCCGATGTAGATAGTTAGGGTCGAAAGGTTTCCAGGTCGGTATCGAACACCGCAGGAGACGCCAATTCAGTAATCAATGTTGCTGTAAATCGAAGGTCACAGGTCCAGCTGTTGCGTTGAGCTCAGTACGTTGTCGACGCGGTCGGATATCAGTTTGAGACGACTACTGATACCGCCTTCCAGTTCCTGGTCGCGGGCCTTCGCGTGTATGAGGTCATTCGCCATATTGAGCGCAGCCATCACCGCAATTCGGTCGAGGCCGACAATTCTGCCGCTGTCTCGAATCTCGCGCATCTTGGTATTCAATATCTCCGCAGAATCGAGCAAGTCCGTGCGTTCGTCAGGCGGGCAAGCAACCTGGTATTCCTTATCGAGAATTCGGACACTCACCTGCGCAAATTGATCGGTCATGCAACGTACTCCTTAAAACCGTAGCCCAGCTCTTTCAAGAGCCTTGTTCCATTGCCTTGAGCCTGCCAATCATCGCCTCGACGCGCGCACGAACCTGTTCGTTTTTTTGCAGCAGGCTGGCGCGCTCTGAAGTCAGCACGTCCTGACGCTGTTTCAGTGAGCGATTTTCGTCCTGAAGCTGGTCACATACGCCAACCAATGCGTCGACGCGTTTTTCCAGTCGTTTGAGTTCGTGTTCGAATGTCGAGCTGATGTTGTCGGCCATACAGCGAATATAGTCACGGCCAAGGGCAGAATCAATTATCTCTGTAGATTCTGTGCTGCAACCGTGGTCTCGCGAAACGGTCCATGGGATCATAAGGGATTGGCGGAATTGAATAAGGTTGGCATCCGCATGGATGAAAAAGTCGATTACGACACACTCGAGGCTGCCCTGAGACGCTGCGGCGCCAGCTGGGACGCTGCGCAAACTCACGGCCTGTTGACAGGGCGCCTGGCGGTATCGGGCGTGGCTGCCGGGCCCGATTGGCTGCAGCACGTACTTGAAGGTACAGATGCAAACGATGCTTTCCGGCTCGAGTGCCAGAAGATGCTGGATACGCTCTACCAGTCGACTTTCTGGCAGCTTTCAGAACGGCTTTCCGAGTTCGCGCCACTATTGCCGGATGACGAAAGCGGTGCCGGCGATCGAACGGACGCGCTGGCGCACTGGTGCGAGGGTTTCCTGCACGGCCTGGTGTCCGCAAAACACGGGGACGAGGTTCGTGATCGCCTCGCTGCAGAGCCGCTGGCCGATGTCATTCGCGACATGCTGCAAATCACCCGTGCGGAAGTCGATGAGGCGACGGATGAGGAAACGAATGAGGCGGCCTATGCAGAGCTTGTGGAGTATGTGCGGGTCGCTGCACAGTTGGCCTACGAGGAACTCTCCGATGTCCGTCACGGCGACGGCACGTCGCCTGCGGATCGAACGGATACCATGCATTGAACGGGCGGCGGCACCCGCCGCCCGTTCAATGCATGGTATCCGTTCGATC
>CAYTTZ010000269.1:0-3396 GCA_964440945.1 uncultured Woeseiaceae bacterium | reverse complement strand
CGCAAGACGGGCTGCCAATAGCGCTGAGAGTTAGCGAACCAGGCAAGCAGGACACTAGAGTACGTCCTTGACGCGCAGCCCCCGCCAGTCGACGTTGTTCGCCGAGCGCGCCGTAATCATTGCGAAGTCGGCCAGCCAGCCCTGTAACTCGTCGCCTTCGAAGCCGGGGCGGATTGAGGCCGAGCACCGCAGCGGCAATTCATCCATGTGGTTCGCGACGCGGCGTGCTATCCGCGCGTCGCTGATGACGACCGCATAATAGGTATCGAGATCGGGTTCCAGCATCCAGTCATGGGTCTCGTTCCAGTTCTGGCGCCCGGTGCTCGTCTTCGCGATGGGAAAGCGAAGGGACTCGCCCTTGCGTACGATGCGAGCCGTCGTGCGCGTACGGCATTCAGTGCCGGACAGCCTTACCAGGCCGTGATTGGCCTGGTGCTGCAGGAAGAACACGATAGAGTCGGCCTGCGCTTCGGCTAGCAGCAACGAGCACGGCCTCACACCGGTCATGTAGCCCGCATCTCGCAACACGATGCTGCCGTCCTGACAGTCGGATAACGAGGCGGGCGAGGCCAGCCGCAACGGGCTGATCAAAGGGCTCTTGCCCGCATTTGGAATTGAAACGTGCGCGGGAGCTCTTGCCAGCAGCGACTCGTTTTGGGAATGATTCGGCTTGACCGCTGGCACTGGCGACGTCTGCGCCAGCGCCGTTTCCGGGAGTACGATATAGGCGCTGGCGCTAAGTGCCGAAACGCCATCGTCTTCGCTGAGAGGCGTCACGGTAAGCCAGTACTGGTACAAGGCGCCATCGATCTGGTGCGCTTTGCCGCTCAAGACCGCATTCGATTTTTTCCCGTCATTGCTCAGGGTCAACGCCTGGCGACTGGCAAGGTTG
Organism: uncultured Woeseiaceae bacterium; assembly: GCA_964440945.1. Classification (GTDB taxonomy): domain Bacteria; phylum Pseudomonadota; class Gammaproteobacteria; order Steroidobacterales; family Woeseiaceae; genus UBA1847. Next base: position 2,504 of record CAYTTZ010000269.1, on the reverse strand, counting down.
TTGCTGATCAGCTCGACAGTACCTTCGAGACCCTGATTCGCTGACTCGTTGAGCTCTTTCGCAACCACATAATCGTCCGAAACCCGCTTCTGCATTGCGCAGCTCAGTTCGTGGGCGAGGTGGGCCGCCAGCAGATCCGTCTGCGCGAGCGTGAAGGGTACATCCCGCGCGCCGAGAAACGTTTCGTCGATGCGTGCCTGGCGCATTGCCTGCCGCTGGGTCGTGCTGAGCTGGCCCTGCCAGCGCTTGCCGAACCCGGTCACCCAATTGCGGTCCTCGAGGTCCAGCGCCCGCACGCTAACGGTGTAACTGCTGTCGAGTTTCTGCGTAAGTTCGACACCGATGTAGTAATGCACATCGTCCAGCATGCAGTCTTGCGGTCGTGCATCGAGTGAGTTACCGACGCGTCCTTGTTGCCAGCCGATAGCCACGCCGGGAGTGGCAACGGCTGCTGCGAGAACCCGGTCGCGCATTGACAGCGCCAGTGCGTTACTTGCGGACGCCGGTGTGTTGTCGCGCAAAACGACGAACATGACGGTCTCGTTCTTGAAACGCGGGTGCAGCAGAAGCTGTTGTCGGACATAGGGTATGAGGTCGCGGTCCAGCCAGCGGTCGAGATCTTTTTCGCGGGACTGTGCCACTGCAGGAATGGACTGCGCGACGAGGATCGTCAACAGCAACAGGATACGTCGAGTCATGAGGCCTCCCATCGGATGTCACCGCTGGAAACAATAATCAGTGTGCCGCCGCGATGTTCGAGCATGAGGTCATCGAGTTTCGCCCTTAGCTGGACCGGCAGCGTCACGCCCCAGCTCACCGCGTTTGCGGCGGTGCCGCTTCTGGCCAGTGCTGCGATGACGGCTGCGGGCACCGTCGCCGTTTCCATTTCGTGGAACGTATTCGGTACGGATGCATCCCAGAAGCTGATGCGGCTCTCGCTGACGGTCATGCGCTGAGCGCGACTAGTGCCAACGGCGTACACGCCGATGCTGTTGGCTGCGACCAGCCGCGTCAGTGCGGCGTCCGATTCGAATCGTAGTGTGAAACCTTCAGCTTCACTCTCCAGGGGGGTCGGCGTTTCTGCTACCGGCTCGCTTTGCACAGGCGCGGCTGCTGGACGTTGCGGATTCGTTATTGGGGTTGCCTCTTCAGGCTTTTTTCCCTCGGGCGCAAATTTGGGTACCCACTTCGGCCTTGTCAGAGTAACGGCTGGTTCGGTTTGCGCTGTAACAGATGGCTGCGGCGGGCTCGCCGGTTCAGGTGGCTCTTTCGCGGCGGGTAAGGCGACGGCGGTGTCCGTTGCCGCGACCTCTTTTTGTTTCTCAGTATCCATTGGTTCCGCTGGCTGCAACGGAATGCTCTGTACCAACGCGAATATGGCAACGAGGCATAGCGACAAAATTGCCATGAAACGCATAATGTCAGTCTGCAGGTCGGCCGCACCGCCTGCGTCCATGTCAGCGGAGCGGTTCAGCGGGTAGGCCAGCGGCGAGCGGGTCACGACGAAGCCTCGACGACGCCAGGATCATGGCCGTCGTTTCTCAGGTGCTGCTCGATTCTGAGCAGGCTGGCGCGCATCTGCGACGTGTCGGCGCGCGCCGCTGTATCGTACTGCTGCTGTAGTTGAGTACCGAGTGTGACGGTCTTGTAGACGCGCATGATGTAGCCGCCGACGCCGCCGAAGATGGTCGTCGAAAGTGCCAGCAATATTCCGCCATCGACCAGGCGCTCGAGCATCGCGAATGCGCCTTGCTGAAGCGCCAGGTCGCGATCGCCCAGCGCGAAAATCAAAGCGCTGCGCATACCGATCGCCGTCCAGATAACGCCGGCGCCAAAAAACAAGGTCGTCCAGATGTCGGTAAGGTGATCAAGCTGAACGATTTCGTTAATTGCTCGCTCATTATCAACTGCACTGCGAAGACGTCCGAGCGTGACAAAGTAGGCAAGCAGGAGCGCGGCAAACACCGGAATCGAGGAGCCGAGATTAGTGTATGCCCATTGCAGCCATACTCCTGGCCTGCTGATTGCGGTATCGGGGAAGTGCACAACACCCGCGCGACCGAGCAGGTAAAGCATGGCGGACACTCCGATAAAGGTACCTGCTGCACCGGCAGCCAGGCCCTTGATGAAGACGACGCCGGAGTTTTTTGTCATAGCCGTATTTACCGTGCTGCAGAGCACGCCGAGCATGTTGCTTCGAGCACCAGTTCTACTTCCTGGTAAAGCCTGTCCGCACGGTAGTAGCCGTCGTTATCCAGGCTGACCTTGAGAAGGCCGCGTTCCTTTTCGGCCAGCTCGCGCTCCATATCGAGAAGAACTCGCTGCTTGTTCGGGCAGGTATGTGAGCAGTTGTTGTAGTCGCCTTTCAGTGACATGAACTTCACGTTGAAGAAGCGATTGTAGTAATCCTCGGCCTGCCGCTTGCTGAGCAAGCCTTTGTCCGTCGACCAGAGCAGAAACTCGCTGAATTGCCGTTTGTTTTCGGGTTTGGGGTCACCTTCGGC
>CAYTTZ010000268.1:0-3487 GCA_964440945.1 uncultured Woeseiaceae bacterium | reverse complement strand
GTCGCGGACGAGGGCCTCACCGCGGCGACGGGCGCCCGGGCCACCGGCGTGCTCGCCGGAGCTTCGACCGCTCGCGAGCCGACCTCCAGCGACACCTCGACGCTCTCGCCCTTATCGTCCACCAGCTCGAGAATCCGCTCCATGTAGTGTTGCTGCAGCCAGTCCACTACAAACCGGTTCGGTGCCAGCAGCCGCAGCAGCGCGTCATCGTCAACGGCCTGTAAGGGCCGGATCCAGGTGTTGAATTGCTGCTCTGGAACCTCCACCTGCAGGACGCGGAGGCATTGGTTCCAAAGCGGCGATTCAGCAGGCAACATAATCCTCGGCGGGCGGCTTCAGGCCGCAGGGTAACAACAAAGAGCTCGAACGATCGGGGAGTCTAACGCTTAAGCCGAGACGCCGCCAGATGGAGTTATCCACAGCTTGCCAAGGTCGAAATTCATGCTCTGCGAGCCCCGTTGTTGACACTGTCAGACCATCTGCGTACCCTTGCCGCCCTTCAAAAGGTAGGCCCGTCACGGGCAGACTTAACGCCCAGGTAGAAAGCAATGAAACGCACATTTCAGCCCAGCAAGATCAAGCGCGCGCGAACCCACGGTTTTCGCGCTCGTATGGCCACCAAGGCCGGGCGTCTTGTTCTGAAGCGCCGACGCGCAAAGGGCCGCGTGCGGTTGGCGCCGTAAGCAAGCCACCCGTCGGACCGACGAATCGCACTAACTCAGGATTGAACATTGGCCCAGGCAACCGGTTTGGCAAAGACAACCGGCTCCTTGATGCGGCCGCGTTCGGCCGCGTATTTGCAAAAGCCACTCGCAGCCGCGACCGAATATTCACCATACTCTGCAGGCGCAATGAACACGGCGTCCCGAGGCTCGGGCTTGCGGTTTCAAAGAAAAACTGCCGACGAGCGACAGGCCGGAACCGGATCAAACGAGCGATCAGGGAGTCGTTTCGCGAGCACAAGGTGTTGCTGAGTAATCTCGACATTGTTGTAATGAACCAGTCTGCGGCGGCGACGGCCAGCAACCAGGAATTAATTGCCAGCCTCGAGACACATTGGCACCGATGTCAGAAAGCGAAACGGATACCGCAGGAAAGCTAATCGATGGATAACCAACGACTGCTGATATGGGCGTTCTTCGGCCTGATGGCCTGGATGACCTACCAGACCTGGCAGCAGGATTACGCGCCAAGACCGGCCCCGGTCGCGGAGCAACAATCACAGCAGTCACCGGAGCTGACCGCGCTGGATGCCGGCGATGAAGGCGGGCTGCCTGAGTTGGGCGAACCGACCGCGGCACCGACATTGGCAGATGACGCCGTCGCGACGCCGGAGGCAATAAGCGCAACGCTGGCGCCGAGCATTCGAGTAAAGACTGACGTGCTCGAGCTCGAGATAAGCACGCAGGGCGGCACGCTGCAAAAGGCGGCGCTGCTGAAGTACCCGGTTGCCAAAGACAGCCCGGATAAACTGATAGAGCTGTTGAATACCGAGCCGAGCACCCTGGGACTTATTGAGTCCGGCGTGCGTGCGACGGGGGGTGCTGCTGAGGCAACACATCTCGATATGTTCACGAGCCGCCAGTCATCGTATGACCTTGGCGCCGATGATGAGCTCATTATCCCGCTTACCTGGTCGGACGAAAGCGGCATACAGATCGAAAAGCGCTACCGCTTCAAGCGCGGCAGCTACGAAGTAGGCCTTGAGCAGCAGGTCACAAATGGCAGCGATGGCTTGTGGCAGGGTGCCGAGTATGTGCGCATCAAGCGTCACTTCCAGGAACAGGAGCGGTCGATGTTTGATGTCGACTCTTACTCGTTCGCGGGGCCGATCATCTACAACGGCGAGAAGTCCGAGAAACTAAAACATGACGACCTGATTGAAGACGGCAAGTATGCTTTCAATTCGGAGCAGGGCTGGTTCGGCTCCATTCAGCACCACTTCCTCAGTGCGGTCGTTCCCGCGCCGGGCGTCGAGCACAAGTACGAGGTCGCGGTTGCGGGCGAGAACTCGATAAGCAGCGCAATCGGACGCAACGTTGAGACGGTTGCGCCGGGCTCCAGCAAGACATTTCAAACCACGTTATTTATCGGTCCGAAGTTGCAGTCGCAGCTTGAGCAGATCGACGATAGCCTGAAGCTGAGTGTCGATTATGGCTGGCTGACCATCATTTCACAGCCGCTGTTCTGGGTGCTGAGCAAAGTGTTCTCCTTCGTCGGCAACTGGGGTGTAGCCATTATCCTGGTCACCTTCCTGATCAAGCTCGCGTTTTACAAGCTGACCGAGTCCAGCGGCCGATCCATGGCGAAAATGCGCAACCTGCAGCCGCGTATGAAGGCGCTGCAGGATCGCTACAAGGATGATCGCCCGGCACTTAGCCAGGCGATGATGGACCTTTACAAGCGTGAGAAGGTCAATCCGGCTGCGGGCTGTTTGCCCATCCTGATCCAGATGCCGTTCTTCCTGGCGTTTTACTGGGTGCTGCTCGAAAGCGTAGAGATGCGCCAGGCGCCCTTCGCGCTGTGGATTACGGACCTCTCGACACGCGACCCTTATTTCATTCTGCCGCTGATCATGGGCGCCGCAATGTTCATGCAGCAGAAGCTCAATCCGGCGCCGGCCGACCCGGTGCAGGCGAAGGTCATGCAGATCATGCCGGTAATGTTCACCGGCTTCTTCGCATTCTTCCCGTCCGGACTCGTGCTCTACTGGGTAACCAACACGCTGTTGTCCATCGCACAACAATGGAAGATCAACACGGTCGTCGAGGCAGAGGCCAAGGCGCCGAAAGGCGGCAAGAAAAAGAAGAAAGACGCCGACTAGTTCGCGCTACAGCAGCTTCGAACGAACCTTGGTCTCACTGTGCAGCGTGCGATGCACGGGGCAGCGATCCGCTATCTCCAGCATGCGTTCACGCTGTTCGTTGCTAAGGTCGCCCTCGAGCGTGATCGTGCGCCTGAATTCGTCGACCTTGCCGTCAGCCGCGTCACAATCCTCGCAGTCTTTCGCATGAACCTTGTCATGCGCGACGGTTACCGTAGCTGACTCCAGCTTCAGCTTCTTGTGATTGGCGTACATCCTGAGCGTCATTGACGTACATGTCGCGAGCGCCGCGGAGAGCAGGTCGTAAGGCGTTGGCCCCAGGTCTGTGCCGCCGACAGAGCGCGGCTCGTCCGCAACCAGGCTGTGGGCGCCGAGCTGCACGTCCGTCCGAAAACCGCCGAGCCAGGTCTGTGCCGACACCAGACCCGCACTCGCGGCGGCGGCGCGAGGCGCTCCGGCATCCGGGAGATAACGCGACGCCCACGCGGCGAGGACTCGTCCCGCGTATTGCGAGTCCACATCATGGCTCAGCAAGTGGTCGGCATCGTCGAGACTTACAAAGCTCTTCGGGTGTTTGGCCGCCGCGAACAGGGCCGAGGCGTTATCAATTTCAACGATGTTGTCGAGCGGCGCGTGCATGATCAGCAGCGCCTTGCGCAGCGC
>CAYTTZ010000267.1:0-3503 GCA_964440945.1 uncultured Woeseiaceae bacterium | reverse complement strand
CCCATGTGAGAGTAGGACACCGCCAGGATTTATTTATGAAAAGCCGCTGCCGAAAGGTAGCGGCTTTTTTTATGGGGAGACCCCACGCTTGTGTTGCCTGGGGGATGAACAGGTTGTCGCGACACGTGGCGCCGCACCTGTTTAACAGCCCGATCGGTGTTCACAGTGCTGCCAGACTGTCATCCAGCGCGTCGATGAACCTGTCGACATGTTCCTTGCGGAAGATGAGTGCTGGTCGCAGTTTCAGTATGTTGGCATCGCGACCTTCGCTGCCGACAAGCACACGCCGTTGCCGCATTAATTCAAGCAGACGGGCCGTTTCAGTTGTTGCCGGTGCTCGGGCTTTCCGATCGCTGACAAATTCGACGCCCGTCACCATACCGTGGCCCCGCACATCGCCGATGAGATTGTGTTTGTTGCCCAGTCTTTCGATTTCGGCTCGCATGTAGTGGCCCATCGCCTTGCCATTCTCGATAAGATTCTCTTGCTCTATGACATCGAGCACCGCGTTACCAGCAGCACAAGCGACGGTATTGCCACCGAACGTGCTGAACAAGCGCGTCTTATCGATAAACAGATTGAGTATCTCGTCCGTTGTTACGACGACGCCGAGCGGGTGACCGTTGCCGACAGGTTTTCCCATCGTAACAATATCCGCCCGGACGCCATGATGTTCATGACCCCACCACTGCCCCATTCGTCCGAAGCCCGACTGGACCTCGTCGCAGATCATCAAACCTCCGGCTGCCCGGACTTTTGCCTCGACACCACGCATGTATCCGTCCGGAACATTGGGCACGCCACTCGAACACAGTGCGGAGTCAATCATGAATGCCGCGCAACCGTGGCCTGATACCTGTAGCTCCGCAATGGCGCGATCAACATCGGCGACGTATTTATCAACCAGGTGGTCATCGTCTTCACGGTAAGGCCCCCGATAAGGGTCAGGGACCGTAAGACCTTTCAGGAAACCGGGCAGTGCCTTATCCGGTCGACCTGGAGAGAACTGGCGAATAACGTCGGTAACTCCGTGGTACGCATCTTCCATGATGATCGCGCCGGTCTCTCCAGTAACGAGCTTGGCCATCTGCCAGGCGACATCGTTGGCTTCGCTGCCGGAATTCACAAACACACAGGAAGTCAGATGCGGCGCCAGTTTTCGAGTAAGGCGATCTGCGTATTCGATAGCGCTGCTGTACAGATATCGTGTATTCGTGTTGAGAACTGCCGCTTGTCGAGAAATGGCTCTTACGACATGGGGGTGACAGTGGCCGACCTGCGGCACGTTGTTATAGCAGTCAAGGTAGCGTCTCCCGTCGGTTGCGTAGAGCCAGGGGCCCGCGGCTCGTTCGAAGTGCATTGGTCGAGCGTAAAAGTGCGTGGATTTTCGCCCCATCAGGGAGTGTCTTGACGCAATCAGGCGATCTTCGTCCTCGGCTGCCAGAGCTTCATCGGGCGACCGCGGGCAGTGCATGGGAAACCGGCATGCTGCCATGAGCCGTCGGCTGTACTCTTTCTTCCCCAAAGCGTTTAGCGCCCGCAGCTGTTCGATGTAGCGCACCGGGGATTGAATATGCGCAGGCTGTTCCGGCGTCAGGGCCAGTCGCGCGGCGGCGATAGTCGCCGTCATTGCGTTGCGTGCGCAGATGAGATCAAAGACAACATCAATTTCATCTTCTTCCAGCGCCAGCACGGCATCGAAACCGGCTATCACGTCACAGGCAGGGGTCACAATATCCTGACAGTCATGTGAAACGCCGTCGCAGGCAACGGCGACCTCAGCGGCCAGGGTTCCGTAGAGCAGGTCACCGAAATCGATCAGCCCGTTAATAGCCGCAGTGTCTTGCGTGTCGGCCAAGACGTTTTCGGCGTGTGCGTCCTGGTGAATCACCTGGTGCCTGAGGGTCTGGATTCTCGGAGTCACGACCTCGCGCATGCGCCTGAAAACCTGGTCTACGTCTGCCCGGTGACCATCGTCTTCTATATGTACACTCAGCGGTTGCAGGCGCGCACAAGTCTCTAAGTTCCAGGGGTGCTGCTGTCTGGCAGACGGATGGAAGAAACCACGCAGTGCCCTATCGACGTCGGCCATCATGCCACCAAGCCGCCGCCGAATCGCAGCGTCCAGCGATATGCCCGATTCGGAAAGCAAAGCGCCATCGAGGTAGGTCAATACGTAGACAATATGATCAAGGCCGGTTAAGAATCGAACTACCTGGGAATCCAGTCCTTGCTTACTCGACACAACGCGAGGTATTGGCAGAGACGGTGCCGTTGTTGCGATGTGCTGCAACGCCCTGATCTGAAAATCAACGACGTCACTGCTCTCGGCCGCATTGGCAATCTTCAGGATAAAGCGCCTACCGCCATGCGTTTCAACCAGGAAGTTCTGGTCCCGTTCGCTGTCAAGCGCGCGAAAACTGCCAGCAAGACCATAAAGTCGAGCCGCTATATCACTAACCTCGTCAACCGCGCAGACAGGCGGGTCGCGATCGATAAATTTGATCTCCGAAGTCGCTACCATTTCGAGTCTGTTGAAAGCACGTCGTTTGATTGCCCCGTGCCGCCAATGGCCACACTGGCCCTGTTTTAAATGAGTCCAACCGGATCTTAGCATTCCCAAACATCTGGCTGGTGACATTGGATTGCGATGACTCGTCGGCTACAATCTTGCTGCGCGACGTTATCGAGGGGGGGTGCTTGATGAACAGATCGGTGGATAAGATACCCAAGCTCCGCGCGCGCGGCCGTGAGAACCGTCGCAAGCTGCTTCGTGAAGCACAACGATTGATGCTGGAACAGGACGGCGAGGACACCCTGAAGTTCAGCGATGTTTTTGCGGCGGCCGGTATTTCTCGTGGATCTGCCTATCGAATTTATGACTCCATTGAGGACCTGTTCCGGGATATCGCGACGGAGTGGGTGACTAATTTCGTCGTCTTCATGCAGGGCAGCGATCCGGATACGAGGCCGGAGCACTGGTCTGAACTTTCCGATTTTGCCGTCCGTCTTGGCGCCATCTATTGGTCGGCAACGGCCGAAACATTGCGACTATTGCCACGGTTGCGCGCTAGTCAGCCAGACAGCTATCGCCTGGCTGTAAAGGCAATGAGCCAGGTTCTGGTCGCGCTTTTCGATCGCTATTTCATCGTGCCGCAGATCCCGCACTGGTCCCATAAACTGGGTTTCCTGACCGAGCTGTGCGACGTGACATTCGCCGATGCTGTGCGTACCGAAGGCTTTATCAGCGAAGAGCGCCTGAAGGAGGCCTCCGCCATCGGCGCGACGTACCTGGCGTTTTACCTGCCCGCTGATATTCCTGCCAGGAGGGTTGCGAGCTAGGCTGCCGGTTCCTCAACCCCCGGTGGACACCGCCAATTACTGAGTATTCAGCGGTTGCTTTGAGAGTGTGTCCGAGGTCCATTGCAGCAAGTCGCTGGTGAATTCATCGCGGTTGGTTTCGTTGAGCATCTCGTGACGGCCCCCGGTGTAGATCCTGGTGG
>CAYTTZ010000266.1:0-3514 GCA_964440945.1 uncultured Woeseiaceae bacterium | reverse complement strand
GTGATACAGGCGCGGACGATATTGTTCACTTCGCCGGGCGTCAGCGTTGCCACACTCGAGTAGCGCCTGGTTTCCGGGTGCCAGATCATCACACCGTTCTTGTAGGCCTGCGGCAGCTGAAAGCAATGGCCATCAAGAACAGCTCGCGCGCCGTGGAGCGTTCGGCCGGTCGCGACGGTGTAGGCGATCTCATGTTCGGACAGCAGTTTCAGTGTCTCGCTCGTGTAGTCAGAGATCGCGGACGCTCGATTCAGCAGCGTGCCATCAAGATCGAAAACTACGAGCTCCATCGACAGAAATCCGTAACTGGGAAAGACGTTTAGTCTCGCTGCTGAGCCGGCCCGGTGCAACCCGCAGCAACCAGGACCTTTGTAACGGTGTGTATCGACCGTCCGCAGCGTGGTCCCTGCCGGGGTTAGCGCTGGTACAGTAGGGATCGCTATGAATGACTTGACCCTCAAAACGCAACAGCAGTCGGCACTGGCCATAGAACCGCCCGGCAATACTGACGGCAAAGGCCTTAATGGTTTTATGCTCGACTGGTACCGGACAGAGCCGCGCGGTGTGGTTGCAAAACCGCAGCGCCAGGTGCTTGCAGAGTTCTTTACGTCGATGCTCGTGCTGTCAGCAAAGTTCAAGTACAAGCCAGCCGCCGGCGTCGACAACTACCTGTACTGGATCGATGACGGCTGGAACCTGAGCCTTATCGCGCCGGATCAATGGTCCGACGAGCGTTACGCAGGCTTTGTAGGCACCTGCATTTTGCAGCGTGATATGACCTGGACAATCGACCCGTCGAAACGACTCGCCGGGCAGGGGCCACTATCCGAAGCGGTAAGGCGTTTTTTTGATGCCTTTGCCGAGACAATGGATACGGACCTGACGCTCGAGGGGATTTTGCCGTTCTACGTTCAGCGCATGCCCTATTGGCAGCGTCTGCACGCGAGTGCGTTGAGTCGGTCGATCCGTGGCTCAGTAACGCTGGGTGATCAAGCCTTAACGAGCTGCCGGCAGTGGAACACGCTGCTTCCGCAGCTGAAAAACGTACTGCTTGCTGACAGGGCCTGAGCGGTTGTACCCAGCATCCTTTTCGCTGTTTCTTGGATTACTGCTGATGACTGTTCCAGGCACGCCACTCAACGCCTCTGAAACTCAACGCAGTGAAGTACTGCTGCTCACCGACTTCACGTCCAACTCACCCGACCTCGGCTGGTACGTGGTGAATGACAATGTTATGGGCGGACGAAGCCAGGGAGATTTCCGGCAGGCATCCGACGGACTGCGTTTCGCCGGCCGCACAAACACGAGAGGAGGCGGTTTTAGCTCGATCCGTACGCAGCGGTTGCAGCTCAACCTGGCCGATCATGCCGGAATCCAGTTACACGTAAAGGGTGATGGCCGTCGCTATACCTGGCGATTAACCAGCGCCACGCGTTGGCGTGGCAGGAGAGTCAGCTACTGGGCTGATTTTGAGACCGAGAACGACACATGGAGCACCGTCAATGTTCCGTTCTCAAGCTTCATCCCCAGGTTTCGGGGGCTTGAGCTGGATGGCCCGGCACTCGACCCAAGAGAGATCACAGGGATGGGATTGATGATCTATGACAACCAGGACGGCCCTTTCGAATTGCACCTGGCGAGCGTCCACGCTTATGTCGCCGCGGACTCAGGCAAGCTGGTCGTTACCGTGAATCCAGCGCAGTTGCAGAGTGACGCCAACGAGGAACAGGATCAGTAGGCCGACGTAGCACATCTTAATAATCGGATCTTCGATTGACGTCAAAAAGGGACTACCAACCGGCAAACGCATCAAGGCATCTGTGACCGCCGGAATACCATGAAAGAGCAGCGTTGCCGAGTAGCTGACCGCCTGCAGGTACCGGGACCATTTTCCGAACAGTTTCATTGTTGCGGCCAGTGTTCCAACCGCCAGCGCCAGCAACGTCATTACCGCCAAACCATGGGCCGGACCAAATGCGCCGTGCTGGAAAATCGCAAGGGCAGTGCCCGCTGTTATCAGGGTGGCGACGAGGTAGATCTGCCCCGACCGCGTTTGCAGCAAGATTTCCTTAAACTTTGCGAGTGTAAAGGCGCCGCTCGAGAGAGCGATGATGCCGATGACGGTATGAAACCAGCCTAACGGGATAATCTCGGGCATGCGGAGTTCTCCGATCGCGTGTCGTGACGATCCTATCACGACGTCGGCGGCTGCCAGATTCCTGTCCGTTAAGGTCTCGACCGCCCTTTCTTCAGCCATCGCAGCCCTGGCTTTCTCGATCAGTTGGCCTTTCTAATTCGATGCAAAGGCGACCTTGATGACCTCGATCGTCAGGGTGTCAGTTTTGCAGCAAGATGATCCATGAGATGAGCGATCGGACCACTCGGGCTGAACTCGATTGACTCGTAGTCCTCGTCGACCCGGACCGTGTGGCCCGGCGGCCGGTAATAAACATCGCCTGCATGAACTGTCTCTACGCTGCCATCCGCGTAGCGCACGTGGATCGGCCCCTTGATCACGGTGGCGGCTGATCAGCACCACGAATGACGGCCAGCTGGAAACTTCGCGATACTATTTTTCGCCGCTCTTGTGTCAAACTGGGGCTGCACTATCTTCGAGGTTCCACACTATGGATGACAGCTTCCCCGGTCCCAAGACGCGTGCGGCGCTCAAGCGCGGTATCCCGTTTTTCAAAAACGGACTGAGGTTCGATGCAGAAATAGAACGCGCCGGGCAGCGCGGATTCCGTCCGGTACGTCAGATCATCGTCGACAAGGCGGAGGGCGACTTCGTCTGGGACCTGGACGGCAAACGCTACATCGACTTTCAGAATGGCTGGGCGACAAATCCGCTCGGTAATTGCCATCCCGAGATCCTGGAAGCCGTAGAGAAAGCCAACCGTCGATTTGGCTTCCATTACGACCATCCTTTGCGCTACGACCTGGCCGAGATGCTCGCCGACATCATGCCGGGGCGTGCGCTGCCACGAACTAACTACGAGGTGTCAGGCACCGAGGCGGCCGAGGCTGCTGTGCACCTGGCCCTGACGCACACCAGGCGCCGCTACATCATCACGTTCAGTTCGTCCTACCACGGCATGGGGCTCGCCACGAAAGTCCTGAGCGGGATCGACGGCGGCATGAGCACGTATCTCGAAGGCTGGGGTGGCGGCGTCGTCAAGGCACCTTATCCGTACAGTGAGCAAATTCCCGCCGGCATGAGCGAGGAGCAATACACCGAGTACTGCCTGTGGTACCTCGACAACCACATTCCTTCGAGCATCGCGGCACGCGACAACATCGCGGGTATCCTGGTCGAGCCGGGACTCGCCGAGGGCGGCAACTGGATTCCGTCAACACGCTTCCTGAGTGGCATTCGCGACATCTGTGACAAGAACGACTGGTTGATGATCTCTGACGAAGTGCTGACGGGGCTGGGTCGTACCGGTCGGATGTGGGGCATCGAACACTATGACGTCGTACCCGATATCCTGGTGTACGGAAAAAACCTGTCGGG
>CAYTTZ010000265.1:0-3568 GCA_964440945.1 uncultured Woeseiaceae bacterium | reverse complement strand
GTGCTGGCAAGGGGCCACGCCATCATATTTGGATCGGGACCTAGCAGCGGATTCTCCGCTACGGAGCGCGAGCTCACGCTGGGTCGTGAGCTCAATTGCTGAAATCTATGGTGGCCAGGGGCGGACCGATTCGCACGCCGTGAGCTCAGCCGAAGGCTGAGCGAGGAAGTGCTCTTGGGGTGAAGCGAATCAGGAACGCGACAATTTGGCGGGAACGCCGAATTGGATGCACGAAGTGCACCCGCAGGGCGAAACCCAGAATGCGTCGAGTCAACCGACCTGAGCGCAGCGAAGCCGATTCGAGTCAATGGACTCGCTTCGCTCGCCCTTCGGGTTTATGCCCTTTAGGGTGCGCACTTCGTGCGTCTGTCGGCGCGTTGCGCCTCGGATGAACCTCGCTCGGAAGAACTCGGTGCCAAGCGATCACTGCGGAGTTATTCCATGCTGGGCACGCGGATTTTCGGTGAGTGGATTTCGCTATCCTACGTAACCTGAAATCACCCAAGAGCACGTAACGCGTCGGGTTTGCGGCCCGGTAGATTCTCTTGGGTGACGGTAGGTGATCCTGGTTTGGGCACCAAAGCGGGCACACGGATGATGCCAACGAAACCGCGGTTCGACCCCGGTTTTCCTCCTGTACTGACCTAAATTTCGAAAGTCGGTATTTACAAGATATTCACAAAGCGGCGGCGATCAGCGCTGCTTCTGTTAGAATTTTTGCATGACATTTGTACTGACAACCGCCGAGGAAATCATCGACGCGATTGATACAATTATTGCGGATGTATGCCCCAGTGCCGGCCGTCGACCCATGTATGGCGGCATTGTGTTCGAACGGGAGCCGGGCGTTCACATGACAATGGTGTGCGGCCACTTCGTGTATAAGAAGCACGTGAGCCTGGAGTTCGGTGACGGCTATAGATTTAGCGACCCGGAATCAGTGTTGGAAGGTAAAGGAAAGTTTAGACGGCACATCAAGCTGACGAGCCCTGACGATATCGACTCCAAATTCGTTCGCGCGATGATCGAACAGGCGTTTTCAAAACAAATGAGTGACCAATGAAACTTCGATACAAAATCATTAACGGCTTCCTGGCCCTCCTGGGGTTGGCCGTTGTTGCGCTCGCGATCACGCTCAGTTACACGTCAGAGTGCGCGCCACCCCCGGCCGTCGCTGCCGATGCAGATACGATGAAAGCCGTTGTCTCACGATGCTACGGCGGCCCTGAGGCACTCGAGTACCTCGACGTCGAGAAACCGAAACCGGGACCGAATGACCTCATCGTTGCGGTTAGAGCCGCGGCCGTGAATCCGCTCGACTACCACTACATGCGAGGATCGCCTTACCTGATGCGTCTCGCAACAGGAATTGGCAAGCCTGGTGATCAGCGAATGGGCGTCGATTTCGCGGGCGTGGTCGCCGAGGTTGGAGACGGCGTGACGAAATTCGCTGTCGGCGATGCGGTGTTTGGCGGACGCAGCGGTGCCTTCGCCGAATACCTGCTGATCCCTGAGAATCACGCCATTGCCGCGAAGCCTGATAGCGTCAGCTTCGAAGACGCCGCTGCCGTTGGGATTGCCGCATTGACCGCTCTACAGGCACTGCGCGACGATGGCGGGTTGGTTGCTGGCGAAAAAGTTCTGGTCAACGGTGCATCGGGTGGCGTTGGAACCTATGCAGTGCAAATCGCGAAAGCGCTCGGCGCCGAAGTGCATGGAGTTTGTAGTACGCGCAATATCGAAATGGTGCGCGCGCTCGGTGCCGACCACGTTTTCGACTACACGAATGAAAACTACACCGAGAGCGGCAACGAGTATGACCTGATTATCGACATGGTGGGCAGCCAGTCTCTGACAGCGAATCGCCGTGTGCTTAAGCCGAACGGACGCATGGTGCTCGTCGGCGGTCCTAAGGGAAACTGGGTCGCACCGCTTTGGCCGCCATTGAAAGCAGCGATGCTGTCTCCATTCATCGATCAGGAAATTGGCATGATGCTGGCAGATCTGACCGGCGACGATCTCGAGTACCTTGCTGGCCTGATGGCTGACGGACGAGTGACATCGCGGATTGACACTCGTTACTCGTTAGCCGACACCGCTGAGGCCTTGCGTTACCTCGAAACGCAGCGAGCGCGTGGCAAGGTCATCATCACTATGGACCCGCTATCGAAGTAAAAAGCGTTCGATGGTGGCAGGGCGGACTAATCGGCGAAGCCGATTGGACGGCGAGCGCGGCGTAGCCAGCCTAAGCCGATTCGAGTCAATCAACCACCGACAGGCGGATTTTCAGTCGCGAGTTGGATCGTCTGAGGCTTTTTATTTCAGAGAGTTGCCGGGGCACCCGTTGCTCAGATTGCGGCACTGTGTACAACAATGCGCAGCTCTTTCACACAATTTTCACGCGCGGGGCGGTATGGGCGCGCCCTTCCATGTTGGGTCGCAAACCCTTTGTGATTCTTGGCTCAGCCATGTCATTCAACACTATCTAGCTGCGTTCTCGGGATGCCTGGTACTGTCGCGGGCTCATTGATGTCCAGCGCTTGAATGCCCTGGAGAAGTTGCTTTGCTCAGAAAACCCCAGGAGATAGGCAATTTGTGCATGTGTGTGTTTCCTGTCGCGCAGATAGGTCTCGGCAAGACCGCGCTGGGTGCTTTCCAGTACCTCTCGATAACTCATCCCTTCCCCCTGCAATTGACGTTGCAGGGTGCTCGTGCTGCGATTCAGACAGCTGGAGACGAGTTCCTGATCCGCGTTGCCAGATGGCAACAGGTCGATGAGCAGGCGTCTGACCTCTGACGCAACTTTCTGCGGATCGAGTGTTTCAATATATTGCTCGGCAATCCTGTCGGTCGCCTTTGCGATATCCGGGGCGCCGTGAGGCAGCGGTGCACGCAAGGCGGCCTTGTCAAAGTGAAGCACCCCGACATCAGCATTGAAACGGATGTTTGCACCCAGCGCCTCATGATACGCCTCGGGGTGCACCGTAGCTGAGCAGATCAACTCGGCGCGAATCGGGCGTATCTTCTTCTCGGCAACAACCTCACAAAGGGCTAGAAGGGCGGTCAAACCGCAATCGATGCCCTCTTTCGGTGGTGACTTCGATCTGTCAGGGAAAATGGCGGAGAGCGCATAACTGTCTGCTGTCTCGGTAAAGCTGACGTCTACTGCCGCGGTAGACATCACTTGAAAGTAGCGCGTGAGTCGCTGTATCGCGCCAAGCAAGGTAGAACTCGCCAACCATGAATAGCCAAACGCATACAAATGGGCTGGTTTGACGTACCAGCCGGTCTTGAGCCCGATTGCGTCATCGCCGGATGCTTCTCTGCATAAAGCCCATAGCTCGCGAATCTTCACCAACGGATAGCGAAGCTGTGGTGACCCCGGCGGCGCCATCGGCAAATCAGCCTGCAAAAAGATCGGCTCAGGGTCTATGCCGTATTCCTCACGAAGTGAGGTTGTCAATACAGCGGTTATTGAAGCCAGTGTTGTCGCCTCGTAGAGCATCTGACTTGCATTGAATCGAATTCGACCGATTTAGACAAGAGACTGGGAGGCATCCCGTCTAAT
>CAYTTZ010000264.1:0-3607 GCA_964440945.1 uncultured Woeseiaceae bacterium | reverse complement strand
GGCGCCCCAAGGGGCGCCCTCGCTATAGGGAAGCATGGCAAAACGCGACTATTACGAGGTATTAGGCGTCTCCAAATCGGCGACCGATGACGAGATTAAGAAAGCCTATCGGCGTCTTGCCATGAAGCATCATCCCGATCGCAATGAGGATGGTGATGGTTCCGAGGCGCGCTTCAAGGAAACGAAGGAAGCCTATGAGGTCCTGAAAGATGCCGAGAAGCGTGCGGCGTACGACCGTTTCGGTCATGACGGGGTCCGCGGGGCCGCCGGGGGCGCCGGTGGTTACGGTGCTGAGGGATTCGGTGACATCTTCGGCGATGTTTTCGGTGATATTTTCGGCGGCGGGCGCCGTGGCGGTGGTCCACAGGTCTTCCGTGGTGCGGACCTTGGCTACGAACTCAAGCTGGACCTCGAGAAAGCCGTTGCGGGTGATAATGTCACGATCGATGTGCCCACCCAGGTCGGCTGCGAGACCTGCAGCGGCAGCGGCGCGAAGAAAGGCAGCGAACCCATTCAGTGTTCAACCTGCGGCGGCGTCGGCCAGGTGCGCATGCAACAGGGATTCTTCTCGATCCAGCAGACCTGTCCTGCCTGTAAAGGGGTAGGGACGACGATTTCGGATCCGTGTAGCGACTGCCATGGTCGGGGCCGCGTCCGCAAGACGCGTACGCTGGCCGTGAAGGTGCCGGCCGGTGTCGACGATGGCGATCGTATTCGGCTGTCCGGTGAAGGAGAGGCGGGTCGCAATGGTGGCCCCCCTGGCGATCTCTACGTTGAGATTCGCGTGAATCCACACAAAATATTCGAGCGCGATGGCGCCAGCCTTTCCTGCGAGGTGCCCGTAAGTGTCGCGGCGGCAACGCTGGGTGGCGAAGTTGAGTTGCCGACACTGGACGGCAACGTGGCGCTGAAGATCCCCTCAGGTACCCAGTCAGGCAAGGTGTTTCGCCTGCGCGGTAAAGGTGTACGAACTGTGCGCGATCAGCGCATTGGCGACCTGTTCGCACAGGTGGCGGTCGAAACACCCGTGAATCTCACCGCCGAACAGCGAGAGTTGCTGGAGAAGTTTGACGCCTCGCTGCAGTCCGGCGGCGAGAAACACAGCCCTCGCGCCGGGGGGTGGCTCGATACCGTCAAGCGTTTTTTCGAGCGCATCGGCTAGAGGCGGCGGACCGATTAGTCTACTCAACATAGGAATCGCCGGCGCCGGGCGCATGGGACTTGCTATCGCGGCGACAATTGAGGCGTCCGAAGAGTTAGCCCTGGCCGGCATCTGGAAGCGTGGCAGTGACGTGAATCCGATCGCCGCCGCGGCAGATGTCATTATCGATTTCAGTCTGCCGACAGGCTCGGATGAGGTCCTCGCCGCGGCGGTCAGCCATAGAAAACCGCTGGTCTGTGGCGTCAGCGGCCTGAGTGAGGGGCAAATGGAAAGCCTCGGTCAGGCGGCAAGAGAAATCCCCATTGTTTACGATCGCAACATGAGTCTCGGCGTTGCCGTGCTGGAGCGTGTGGTGCGCGACGCTGCCGCGGCGCTTGGACGTGACTTCGCGATCGAGATTTCCGAAACGCACCACATTCACAAGAAGGACACGCCCTCGGGTACGGCGTTGAAGCTTGGCGAAGCAATCGCCGAGTCGCGCGGCGAACAGGGGACTGAAGGATTCACCTTCGCATCCCAGCGCATCGGCGAGGTGCCGGGGGACCATGAAGTGATCATGCGTTCTCCCACGGAGCGCCTGACCTTTGGCCACAGCGTGACCACCAGGCAGGTGTTCGTTGATGGGGCCCTAAGGGCCACGCGATGGGTTGTCGATCAGCCTGCGGGCCTTTTTTCGATGGGTGATGTTCTGTTCGGCAACTGACGGCGGGGCGCGCTGAGAGGCAAAAAAAGTGCGTTCAGGCTATGGCGCGCGCAGGTAGCCTTAAGTAAACTACGCCGGATCGCTGGGCGGTCAGCGAAGTCGCAAGCGGGAGGCCAGGTCCTTCCGCTTTTGTGCATCTGAAACAGACGCATGTCGTCACGAGCCGAAAGGCTGTCACGACAGACACGCTGATCCTCGTGTGGTCTGGTATTCGTACTTCTTTTGAGGATCGTTCTTGAGCACGCCTGCGATACTTGCACTACAGGATGGCACCGTTTTTCACGGCACCTCCATCGGCGCCGACGGACAGACTATCGGTGAGGTCGTCTTCAATACCGCGATGACCGGTTACCAGGAGATTCTGACGGACCCGTCCTATTGCCGGCAGATCGTTACGTTGACTTATCCGCATATTGGCAATACTGGCACCAACAGCGCCGATATGGAGTCCACGAAGATTCACGCATCCGGCCTGATCATTCGTGACAGCTCGATGCTGGCCAGCAGCTGGCGCTCGGAGCGATCGTTCAGTGATTTCCTGAGGCAGGGCGACGCCGTCGCCATTGCGGATATCGACACGCGCAAGCTCACGCGCATCATTCGCGAGAAGGGTGCGCAGTCAGGCTGCATCATGACGGGTGACAAGATGCCCGAGAAGGCCATCGAGCATGCCAGGAAGTTTCCGGGCATAGCCGGGATGGACCTTGCCAAGTTTGTGACGACCGAAGCCGCCTACCAGTGGTGCATCGGATCCACGTTTGGACGCAAGCCGCGGGTCATGAGCCGACGCATCGCGCCGTACCATGTAGTGGCTTACGACTTCGGCATCAAGCGCAATATTCTGCGGCTGCTGTCGGATCTCGACTGCCGAATGACGGTGGTACCGGCCGCGACGTCGGCCGAGGAGGCACTATCCCTGGCGCCGGACGGTATCTTCCTGTCGAACGGTCCGGGCGATCCTGAGCCCTGTGACTACGCTATAGCCGCCATTCGCACCTTCCTCGATGAGGGTGCGC
The DNA here is from genome assembly GCA_964440945.1 of uncultured Woeseiaceae bacterium. GTDB lineage: Bacteria > Pseudomonadota > Gammaproteobacteria > Steroidobacterales > Woeseiaceae > UBA1847. The sequence goes on along the minus strand of CAYTTZ010000264.1, from coordinate 726 downwards.
CGGTATTCGGCATATGCCTCGGGCACCAGCTGCTCGGGCTTGCCGCTGGCGCGAAGACGACCAAGATGAAGTTTGGCCACCACGGTGCGAACCACCCGGTTCAGGACCTGGCTAGCGGGCAGGTCATGATAACCAGCCAGAACCACGGCTTCGCAGTCGATGAATCGACCTTGCCGGACAACGTCCAGGCGACCCATCGCTCACTCTTCGATGGCACGTTGCAGGGTATAGCATTCAGGGACAAGCCGGCCTTCAGCTTCCAGGGCCACCCCGAGGCGAGCCCGGGCCCGCACGACCTGGTGCCACTTTTCGAACGCTTTATCCAAAACATGGACGCGCACAAGCGTAAGGGCCTCAAGGCTTTGATGGGTAAATGATAAAGCTATTAATAACAACGGATTATGGAACTTTCTTAATTAAGAATATCATCCTTGGACTGAAGCTCTGACAGCATGCCAAAACGCACTGACATAGAGAGCGTCATGATTATCGGCGCCGGACCCATCGTCATAGGCCAGGCCTGTGAGTTTGACTATTCGGGGGCCCAGGCCTGCAAGGCGCTTCGCGAAGAGGGTTACCGGGTGATCCTGGTTAATTCGAATCCTGCGACCATCATGACGGATCCCGACATGGCGGACGCGGTGTATATCGAGCCTGTCCACTGGTCTGCTGTCGAGCGGATTATTGCTAAAGAACGGCCCGATGCGCTGCTGCCCACCATGGGCG
>CAYTTZ010000263.1:0-3621 GCA_964440945.1 uncultured Woeseiaceae bacterium | reverse complement strand
CCCATCACACCCATGACGCTGCCGCTTACCCCCGCGGTCAGGGCGACGATGAAAAAGAGGCCGATCAGCGGATGAATGTGTCGGCGGAAGGCTTGCAGGGCTGTTTCCCCTGTAACCAACGTCAATTTGCCGTATGCGTTGATCATGAAATAGGTCGCCAGGCACGACGCCACGATGGTCCACAAAAGGGACATGCCGTAGGTCGCTCCAGCCTTGGCCATGGCCGTAACACTGCCGGTGCCGATATTAAATCCGAGCAGGAAAATTCCGGGAAGAAAGAGTGCCAGTGTTCTGGAGAATCGGTTGCTCATAGCGCATCACGATACCAGACTTGATAAGCTAACGTGTATGCCCGATTAGCCAACGCGTAGGATCAAGGACTCACTGAAATGGAAGAAACCTGGCGCTGGTTCGGGCCCGATGACACCGTCACGCTCGAACAAATCCGACAAGCCGGCGCCACCGGCATTGTCACCGCGCTCGATCATGTGCCGACCGGCGAGGCCTGGCCGGCCACTGACATTGAAGAACGCAAACGTCTGATCGAGGATGCCGGCCTTACCTGGTCGGTCGTCGAATCGGTACCTCTGCATAACGACATCAAGACGCGTTCGGGCGAGTATCGCCGCTATATCGACAACTACAAACAAAGCATTCGTAATCTCGGTGCTGCCGGCATTCATATCGTTTGTTATAACTTTATGCCGGTCGTCGATTGGACGCGCACCAACCTGACCTACGAGTTGCCGAATAACTCCCAGGCGCTGCGTTTCGAGATGACGGACTTCGCGGCTTACGACCTGTTCGTTCTTAAGCGTGACGGTGCGAAAGACAGCTATAGCGATGTCGTCGTCGCAAGTGCCACCGAGAGATTCGATGCGATGTCATCGGCGGCACGTGCGGCGCTCGAGAGCAACATAATCGCCGGGCTGCCCGGTGGCGAAGGAAGTTACGACCGCGACGGCATCCGTGCCGCGATCGACCGGTTTTCGAGGTTCGGTAATGACGACTATCGTGCCAACCTGTTCGCATTTCTCGAAGAGATCATTCCGGTGGCCGAAGAAGCCGACGTCGTCATGGCCATCCACCCGGATGACCCGCCGTTTTCCCTGTTTGGTCTGCCGCGCATTGTATCGACCGCCGACGATGCACGCGCGCTGCTCAATGCGGTTCCGAGCCCTGCGAATGGCCTGACGATGTGCGCCGGTTCCTACGGCGCGCGCGGCGACAATGATCTCGTTGCAATGATTCGCGAGTTCCATGACCGTATCTACTTCGTGCACCTTCGCAATATCAAGCGCGAGGATGACGGTTCGTTTTACGAATCCGATCACCTGGACGGCGACAACGACATCGTCGGCATCGTCAATGCTCTGCTCGACGAGGAGGAGCAGCGACAGGGCCTGCCGCCCGGACGTTGCAAGATTCCTATGCGGCCGGACCATGGCCACACGCTGGGCGACGAAAAGTCCGACAAGCGTGTGCGGCCGGGCTATTCGTTCGCCGGCCGTATGAAGGGACTGGCCGAATTGCGCGGCGTTATGCACGCGCTCACGGCCCTACGTCGATGAAGGGCCGATGAAGGATTCATTTCAGCGGAGAGAAAAGTGCGCGCCTGGCCGCCCTATAAATATCGTCATATCGCACCCCGCCGTTGCCCAACTCATTGCAGGTTGTTCAGAATTGGTCGTATCGCTGAATGATTAATCGTACGTCAAGGTTCCTTTTGTTGTTTTGTTGTGCGGCCTGCACAAACAACTCGACAATAAATTTAAACGAGGCTCAGTCCACCTGGTTGCTGGTCGACGACTTTGAAACCGACCAGCTTCTCGAGCGGTGGACGAAGATCGACGCTCAGAACGACACCGACCCCTATGTACCCAATCCTCAAGTCTCGGAAATTCGCAGTGACCCGGAAACGGGAAATCGTTTCATGTTGAGAAAACCTGCTGCTGACGGCGTGGCAGGCAATAGGAAGGCGCTCGGGTTCATGCCACTGCCAACTCCTATTCAGGTTGGTGAGATTTATACGCTTTACGCCCGTTTTAATGTTGAATATTTCCCGAATAATCACTCCTTCGGATTGAGCAACGTCCCCGCCTCAGAGATTGCGGATCAGGCCTATGATTCCTTTGAGCCGATGATTCGGATAACCGACAAACGTGAGTCAGATGGCTACAAGAACGACGGGACGCTAATGGTTCTAAGCGGTTACAAAACCTATAGTAAGATTATCAATCCCGCGACGGGAAAGCCTGCAAGACCGTTAGAAACAGGCGAGTGGTACGAGCTATGGTGCGTGGTCAATAACGCACCCATCGAGGCGGGCGGACAGCGCTATGACCTTTACGTTCGTGGTGGCGAATTTGCGAAGCAGCAACCCGTTTTTTCAGGCGCACGGTTCAGGATGCAGCGCGCGTTGCCACTAATGTTTTTCATGACAATTTCCAATACCGGCCCCCGCGACGACCCATATGGTAATGGTGGCGTGAGGTACGACGATATTTATTTAGCCCAGGGCCGCATCCTGTCGACCCCTGTACCCCGATACTAGGATAATGTGACACATATACTGAAGAGGTTGCACAACGAATGAACGTAAGAAACAGCATTGCCATTTCCATGGTGTTCGCAGGACTGACTCTCGCGGCAGCTGCGCAATCAGCAGAGCACCCAGGTCTGATTATGACCAAGGCGGGCGTCGAAAAAATCCGCGCGGAGTTGGGGAATGTTCCTTTGTTCGACGTGACTTTGGAAAACGTCAAGGCCGAAGTCGACGCCGAAATTGAATCGGGAATAGATACGCCCATCCCGAAAGATTACTCGGGCGGCTACACGCACGAGCGACACAAGCGCAATTTCTTCATCATTCAGAAAGCGGGCGCGCTGTACCAGATCCTGGAGGATGCGAAGTACGCTAACTATGTGCGCGACATGCTGTTCCAGTACGAGGCCATGTACAAGGATCTGCCGTTACATCCAAAGACGAGGTCCTATGCCCGCGGCAAACTGTTCTGGCAGTGCCTGAATGATTCCAACTGGCTGGTATACGTCAGCCAGGCCTACGACGCGATCTACGATTACCTGTCTGCCGAAGAGCGGCAACAGCTGGAAGACAATCTGTTCAGGCCGTTCGCGGATCATATTTCGGTTGACAGCCCGCAGTTTTTCAACCGCGTTCACAACCACAGCACCTGGGGTAACGCTGCAGTAGGTATGATCGGCCTGGTCATGGGCGATGACGATCTGGTCGAGCGTGCGCTCTACGGCATCCCGTTTAAGGATATTGATGTTGCCGCCAAGGATAATGACGGCGGTTTCATTTTTGACAAAGACGGGAAGGCCGGCTTCCTTGCGAACCTCGATGAGCCGTTCTCGCCGGACGGTTACTACACCGAAGGGCCGTATTACCAACGCTATGCCATGTACCCGTTCCTGATCTTTGCGCAGGGACTGCACAACGCGAAGCCGGACCTTGAAGTACTCCAGCACAAGGACGGCGTGCTTCTGAAAGCGGTGGATGCGTTGCTGGCTCTGTCGGATGCCGACGGCGAGTTCTTCCCGCTCAACGACGGACAAAAGGGTATGTCTTATTACTCCGGCGCACTCGTAACAGCGGTC
>CAYTTZ010000262.1:0-3652 GCA_964440945.1 uncultured Woeseiaceae bacterium | reverse complement strand
ATCTCGACTGAGGAGAGACAATGTCGGTAACGCAGGCGCTTGCCACCTGGAACAAATTGTCCGGCTCGGCGTTTGGCCGCTGGCTGTTTTCACGCGTGGTTTGCTTTAAAGCGCCGTACTTTGGCTCCATACGGCCCGTATTCGACGTCCTCGAACCGGGTCGCGCGAGCGCCCGTATGCGAAAACGCAGGGCGGTCACGAATCACATCGGCACCGTGCACGCGATCGCGATGGCTAACCTCTGTGAGTTTGTTGCCGGTACGATGACCGAAGTATCGGTGCCGGCATCCATGCGCTGGATCCCTCGCGGTATGCAGATACATTATCTGGATAAAGCCGAAACCAATATTAGCGCCACGGCGACCTTTCCCGAGATTAAGGAGGGCGAGGCGCAGGACGTCGTAGTGCCGGTGGTAGTGACAGACAACGAAGGGAAAGTCGTCGTTCGCGCCGACATAACGATGTACGTCTCACCGAAGAGCAAGGCCACCTGAGCTGCGGGAAACCGGGGTCGAACCGAGGTTTTCAACAGAATGGGTCAGAAGTTGCCGCTCTCGCAGCTCAGGTCTGCAGCGTACCGACCAACTCGGAGACGGATCGCATCTCGTGGCGCTCAAGATAATCGACGATGCCCGCATTGATCTTCTTGCAAACGAGCGGATCGTAAAACAACGCCGTACCGATGCCGACCCCGGTTGCACCGGCAACGATGAACTCGATCGCGTCCGCGGGCGTCGTGATTCCGCCCTGCCCGATAATGGGGACAGTGTGCTTTCTCGCGACCTCATAAACCTGGTGCACTTTTAGTAGTGCAATGGGCTTGATTGCAGGTCCGGACAACCCGCCACGCACGTTGCCAATGATCGGCCGGCGCGTTTCGCCGTCGATAGCCATGCCCATTACTGTATTGATCACAGCAAAACCATCGGTGCCCGCCTCGATGCACAAGCGTGCGTTTTCCTGGATATCGGTCTGGTTCGGCGATAACTTGGTGATAATCGGTTTTGACGTTTGTGCGCGACAGGCGGCTACTACGCGTGCGGACATTTCCGGATCATTACCGAAAGCAACGCCACCCTCTTTAACATTCGGGCAGGAAATGTTGATTTCGATGGCGTCGATGTCGGAGTCATCAAAGCGCCGCGTTACCTGTTCGTATTCTTCGATGGTCGAGCCCGAAACGTTGGCAACAAACCGCGTCTCCGAAAAATCCAGTCCCGGCAGGATGTCGTCGACGACTTTATCGACGCCCGGGTTCTGCAGGCCGATCGCATTCAGCATGCCGTCGGGGGTTTCGTAGACACGGTGGGGAGGGTTGCCGAGCCTCGCCGTACCGGTCGTTCCTTTCAGAACAACCGCGCCGACGTCGCTGTTTGAAAAACCGTCGACACGCGTGTATTCCTCTCCGAAGCCGACGCAGCCGGACAGCAACACGAGAGGCGAGGCCATCGATAAGCCGCAGAATTCTGTGCGTAGAGGATTCTTTGCCATCGGGGCGCGATTCTACAGCAATCTTAAGACTTGTCGCCCGCAAGCCGGGCTTCTACAGTGTGTCCATGTTCTCAGTCATTCTCTACGAACCTGAAATTCCGCCGAACACGGGCAACATCATTCGCCTGTGTGCGAACACGGGTGCCAACCTGCATCTCATCGAGCCGCTGGGGTTCGAGATGGACGAGAAGCGCCTGCGGCGTGCCGGCCTTGATTACCGTGAGTTCGTGAACGTGCAGACGCACGCGTCATTGGCTGTCTGCATCGAAGCGCTCGAACAGCCCCGCGTGTTTGCGCTGTCCACACGGAATTCGACCCGTTACGACCAGGCGGAATTCAGGGAGCGTGATGCCCTGCTGTTCGGGCCCGAGACGCGCGGCCTGCCGCTGGACGTTCTTGGTGCGTTGCCGCCGGAACGGCGGCTGCGTCTGCCGATGCAGGAAGGCAATCGCAGCCTCAACCTTTCTAATTCATGTGCGGTTGTCGTCTACGAGGCCTGGCGACAGCTGGGCTTCCCGGGTGGCCGTTAGGCCGGATCTATGTTGCTGTTGAGCCGGAACAAGTTGCCAGCGTCGTACTGACCTTTGATCTTCGCCAGCCGCCCGTGCGCTGGTCCGTAGTTGCTTGCAACCGCCTCAGGGTTGGACTGGATGTTGTCGTAATAGCCGCCGGTGAAAGGTGCAAGTTTCGAAAACCAGTCCCGGCCGAGCGCTATTGCTTCGTCATCCATCTCAGGATCCATCCAGCCACCACCAACACTTACCAGCGTTTGAGCGTTGCGGTGCGGGAAAGCCGTATCAACATCGCCGACACGATTCATTGCGCCGCCCGCCGTATGAGTACGCATCGCCATACGAGGATCGAAAGCGAAAGACTCAATCATCGTATCGACCAACCCCTGCGTCCATTCCTTAACGATGCCGTTTTTCGCATAAGAGCGCACACCATGAGCCAAAGCCGCATCTGCCTGGGTCTGCATGACCGTGTAGTCCTGCACCTTGATGCCGTCATCCATTGGTGTGCCCACTGCTCGAAGCGACGCCATCTCCTTTTCGCCTGCGGCCGGATCGGCGGCGCAAACAACCTCAACCATGATCACTCCGGTACCGTCCGGCATCGTCGCCATGATCGGTCCGGTGTAGAGGTTGTCTGACAGGCCGGAAGACCACTCGGCATAAAATTCCAGCACATCGCGAGCCTGTTCAACAGGCCAGACAATGGCGCCGGATAGCACGTTTCGGTCAAACGGATGTAGCATAAATTCGAACTTCGTCACAACGCCGAAGTTGCCGCCGCCGCCACGGATCGCCCAGAAAAGATCCGTATTCTCATCGGCGCTAACGTCTCGTATCTGGCCATCGGCCGTGATGATCCTTGCAGAGCAGAGGTTATCGACAGCGAGGCCGTGTTTGCGGTTCAGGCGGCCATAGCCACCACCGAGCGTGAAGCCACCGACGCCGGTATGAGACACGACGCCGGCTGTCGTGACGAGACCATGCGGTAAAGACGCCTGGTCAAGGTGGCCAAGCAGAGCACCACCGCCAACATGAGCCCGCTTCAAATCGGTATCGATAGCTACTTCCGTTAGCTGAGACAGATCAATCATCAGGCCATCGTCGCAGACAGACTTGCCCGGCCAGCTGTGGCCGCCGCCGCGCACAGCGACCAGCAGCTCACGCTCGCGTGCAAACGTCACGGCGTTGGAGACATCCTGATCATTCAGGCAGCGGGCGATTAACGCCGGGTGCTTGTCGTGCATGCCGTTCCAGATGGACCTGGCACCGTTGTAGTCGGGATGGCTGGAAAGCATTACCGGGCCGGTCATTGCATCGCCGAGTTCACGTATCGCCGCTCTCTCAAGCTCGATTTCGGCACCGTCCAGCGAAATACCGCGAATGTTGGTGTTGGCGGATGTGGCGACAGGTGATTCCGGGCGACTACAAGCACCCAGCAGCGGGTATGACGCTGCGACACCTGCAGCAATGGCGGTTCTGCAAAACTTGCGACGATCCATCAGGTTCGCCTTAAGCCGGGTCGATGTTGCTATTCAACCGGAACAGGTTGCCAGCGTCGTACTGACCTTTGATCTTCGACAGCCGCTCGTAGGCCGGGCCGTAATTGCCGGCACCTCCAGATGCATCGAAGTTGATATTGTCGTAGT
>CAYTTZ010000261.1:0-3671 GCA_964440945.1 uncultured Woeseiaceae bacterium | reverse complement strand
GGAGCCGGCCGTATGGGTTGTCCCTGAGGGGGTTGCCCCTGAAAAGACGCCACTCGGCGTTGCTTGTCGGTCATTTGGAACCACCAAACTTCTCTCCTCGCGCCTTGATTGACGTCTTTTCAGGGGCAACAGCGCCCGCTGTAATAGCGTGAACAGGCCCTGATGTTTTCTTGTCGGGCAGCATACCTGATAATGCGCACTCGTTAACCGATGGTCTCGCTATGGCTCAGTACATCTACACCATGAACCGCGTGGCAAAAGTGGTCGCTCCGAAGCGCCATATCCTGCGCGACATCTCTCTCTCCTTCTTCCCGGGCGCCAAGATCGGCGTACTCGGGCTCAACGGCTCGGGAAAATCCACCTTGCTGCGAATCATGGCGGGCCTGGATACCGAGATCGACGGCGAGGCGCGACCGCAGCCCGGCATCAAGATCGGTTACCTGCCGCAGGAACCCGAACTCGACCCAAACAAGGACGTGCGCGGAAACGTCGAGGAAGGTGTGGCCGAAACCAAGGGGCTACTCGATCGCTTTAACGAGATCAGCATGAAATTCGCCGAGCCGATGGATGACGACGAGATGACGGCGTTGCTCGAGGAGCAAGGCAAGCTGCAGGACGCCATCGAGTCGGAAGGCGCCTGGGAACTCGATCGCAAGCTCGAGATCGCGGCCGACGCGCTGCGTTTGCCGGACTGGGATGCCGATGTCACCAAGCTGTCCGGCGGAGAGCGCCGCCGTGTAGCGCTGTGTCGACTGCTGCTGTCGCAGCCCGACATGCTGTTGCTCGACGAGCCAACCAACCACCTGGATGCCGAGTCCGTTGCGTGGCTGGAACGCTTCCTCGACGAATACCCGAGCACCGTCATAGCGGTGACGCATGATCGCTATTTCCTCGACAACGTCGCCGGCTGGATACTCGAGCTCGATCGCGGCCACGGCATTCCATGGGAAGGCAACTACTCTTCCTGGCTGGAGCAGAAGGAGGCACGCCTGCAGACCGAGGAAGCCTCGGAAAAAGCACGCTGCAAAGCCATGCAGCACGAGTTGGAGTGGGTTCGCAGTAACCCGAAAGGCCGACAAGCAAAATCCAAGGCTCGTCTGCGGCAGTTCGAGGAAATCTCTTCGCCAAGCTACCAGAAGCGCAATGAGACCAACGAAATTTATATTCCGCCCGGACCTCGACTCGGCGATGTCGTTCTCGAGGTTAATGACCTGAAGAAGGGCTTCGGCGACAAGCTGCTGATTGACGGGCTGAGCTTCCAGTTACCGCCAGGAGGCATCGTCGGTGTTATCGGTCCCAACGGCGCGGGCAAGACGACGATGTTCCGCATGGTTACCGGGGCAGAGCAGCCGGATGGCGGCAGTATTCGTCTCGGCGACACCGTGCAGATCGCGAGCGTCGATCAGTCGCGTGACAGCCTCGATGACAACAAGACCGTGTGGGAAGAAATCTCCGACGGGCTGGACCTGATCAACGTCGGCAATTACGAAACCTCTTCGCGCGCCTATGTCGGTCGCTTCAACTTCCGCGGTCAGGATCAGCAGAAAAAAATCGGCCTGCTGTCGGGCGGTGAACGCAATCGCGTGCACCTCGCAAAAATGCTGCGTTCGGGCGGCAACTTCCTGTTGCTCGATGAGCCGACCAACGATCTCGATGTGGAGACCTTGCGCGCGCTGGAAGAGGCGTTGCTCGAATTTCCCGGCTCCGCCATCGTGATCTCGCACGACCGCTGGTTCCTGGATCGCATCGCGACCCATATTCTGGCCTTCGAAGGTAACAGTGAGGTGGTCTGGTTCGCGGGGAATTACGCGGACTACGAAGATGACCGAAAACGACGGCTTGGCGCGGACGCGGCAAACCCGCACAGAATCAAGTATAAGAAACTGACCGCTTAGTGTTCTGTTTGCTTAGTTCGCTAATTTTCAGCGGTCCTGGGAGCCTGTCCCGCAAGGCGCAGGCGTGCAGGATTAGCGGGCTACTTCAAACGAGTGCAATGCGAAAAGCCCCCAAGACGCTATTGCCACGTTGCAACCCCTGGCAAGGGCCCCGGCCATTACCGGCGGGCTGCGCCTTGCACTTGCGTCATGGAGGCTTTCTGAAAGAAAGCGAACCAAGCAAACAGAACACTACACACGTCGAGGACAGCCAATGAATATCCTGCTCGCAGCAAGCGCCGTATTCACGATAATTACGCTGTTCTTTGTCGTTTCGATGTTGCGGCATGCTCGCCGCCGGCGCCCACTGCGCGCAACAGGCTCGCTGGCAGGCGGTGCTGCGTCGGGCGCGCTCGGTGGTGCCAGCATACTACTTGCGTTCAGCTACTTCGGGTATGGACGGCTCGTCGACGAACAGGTGGTCAGCCAGATCGAGTTCTCGCAATCGGCGCCCGGCGAATACGTCGCGCGCTTGATGATAGCCGGCGAGACAGACCGTTTCTTTTCATTGAATGGCGACGAATGGCAGATGGATGCACGCGTCGTCAACTGGAAACCACCCGCGACGCTGCTCGGACTCGAACCTATCTACCAGTTGGAGCGATTGAGTGGCCGTTATGCGAGCGTTGACGATGAACGATCGGAACAGCGAACCGTGCACGCGCTGTCCGACGACAACGCGCTCGATGTCTGGAGCGTTGCGCGACGTTTTCCGCGCCTCATGCCCGGCGTCGACGCGTACTACGGAACGGCGACCTACGTACCGATGGCGAACGGCGCACGCTACGAGGTTACGATGACACGAACGGCATTAATCGCGCGTCCGATGAACGACGCAGCGCGAGATGCTGTCGGCGATTGGGGACAGTAGGAATTTCAGTATTATGTTAATCCCGGATAGCAGAACATAATCTATCGTGCATACTGAAGTAGCTGATTGTTTAGACAATTCTGCCGTCCAACCATAATAAATAGACAGGGCGAAATGGCTATAATTATTGAAGAAGATCAGGGGATAAAGAGCGAGCTCGAGGAACGAATTGGACTCGAGTGTCCGTACTGCGGCATGTATGCACACATGGCGCCGCAGGCGGTACCGGATGCCGCTGCCCTGCTCCGCGACAAACCCAAACACGTTGGGCTGGTGTACAAGTGCGACGCCTGCGATGCGCCCGTCTTTCTGCGATTTGCCGTCAAGGAATACAAAGACAACCGCGTCGAGTTGTATCGCAACTTCATCGAGCTGGAACGGCCCAAAGAACGCTTCTCGTTTTCCTATTTGCCGAAACATACCGATGTACTTTTTCGAGAGGCGCTCGCGTGTTACTCAGCGAATAACTTCAATGCCTTTGCATCGATGTGCCGACGCGCCTCGATCAGCGCGTTCGACACGCTCGGTGAGGGTGGCAAGCTACGGGCATTTGAAGAAGTCATGGTCGCGCAGGATATCGCCGGCATCGATGACGAATCATTCGCGCCCATCAAATCCGTGCTATTCGGTTCCGGAACGCACGAAGATCTGCCGCTCTTAAACCGCGCGCAGGCCGGCATCCTTCTCGAGGTTTTGAAGGATATGTTCTACCAGTGCTTCGTGCGCCATGGGAAACTGACTCGAGCGATTAAAGTAAGGCGCTTTTTCATCTCAGAGAGTAACGACCACCCGGTTTCAGCCTGAACAAAAGGTGACATTCTGCTGTTCTCCGGAGAACAGCAGAATGTCACCTTTACCCGACCGCC
>CAYTTZ010000260.1:0-3674 GCA_964440945.1 uncultured Woeseiaceae bacterium | reverse complement strand
CTGTGACCCCTGCCTTCGGAGGGCAGTACTCTATCCAGCTGAGCTACGGGCGCTTAGGTGGACGAGCATTCTCGCCTGTGTGACCGCCAAGGGCAAACCCTTAGAACTCGGATACGAGTTTGCCTTTGCTTTTACCGGGCTTCGATTCATCCTCAGGACTGTCGAAAATTCGGCGAATTTTCTGGGTGTCGAGCAGACCTGTTCGTGGATCGACGACATGCACTCTGTTACGACCAGCGTTCTTTGCTGCATAACATGCTGCGTCTGCGAGTCGAAACAACGATTCTGCGTCGTTAACGGCGCCCGAGGGCGCGACCCCAATACTCACACCGACTGAAAAGTAGTCCGTGCCCCAGGCAAGGCGATACCCTGTCGTCTTGCTGCGAATCTCTTCTGCAATCTCTCTTCCCTTCTCAAGATCACAATCGTGTAACAGGATGCAAAACTCGTCGCCGCCGATGCGGGCCGAGAGGTCGTCCCTGCGCACCGATTTTCGAATGATCTCGCCGACGTCAGTCAGCAGCTTGTCACCTGCGGCGTGCCCCGCTATATCATTTACTTCCTTGAAACGATCCAGATCACAGAACAGCAGGACGTGGCCCGAGCCATCGCCCATGAACAATGATTCAATTGCTGTCTCCATCTCCATACGGCTCAACAACCCGGTCAGCGCGTCTGTGCTGGCCTGATGCTGCAGCGCGTCTCGCGCTGAATGCAGTGACTTCAGCAAGCTGCCTACGTACGGCGGAACGATCAGCATTGTGAGCAAGATGTTCAGGGACAGGAGTCCCTGGCCTTGCCAGTATTCGCTCAGCGCATAAACGACGGCAAAACCCGCGATCGACAATATCGCGCACGCATAGAGGTAGCGAATTCCGTACCGGAAACCGTTCCCCAGCGTAATCCAGAGGTAGATAACTGCGACAGCCGCTCCGGCCCCTTCGCCCAGGTAAATTGACGACGATATCGCCGCGACATCGTGAACCATACCGAAGAGGCGTCGTGTAACCGATTTCGCCGGTCTCCACACAATGGCGGCAAAAATGGCAGTCGAGATTGTGATCGAAATCACCACGGCCATCCGCACCGGTCCAAGGCTTGCCTCGTCCACTCGCGACGCGAAGAACTCGGAGAAAAAATAGATCAATACGATCGACACAATGGCGAGCCGAACGACGGCCTGACCGAGCTCACTGTCCGGCCGATTCGCAAGTCGTTGTTTTAGCGAGACCAGCGCTTTCGAAATATCCACCACTGGCCCTCCTGAAATCAGACCATTAGCAGGTTATCGGCAGACCTCACGAATGCTTGAGCAGCCCGACCCGGGTTTCAAGCTGCCTGTCGCAGCGCCTCGATGCGTTCTGGAATTGGCGGATGACTCGTGAAGCTCAGCTGTACACGGACGAATGCACTGGCTACGCGTTGCCCGGACAGGCACAAAATTGGCGCGCTAACCCAACCTCCGAATAATTTCAGGGTCGGGGATCCGAATGGTGTCGGTCAAGCCAAGATCCAATGGAGACTCCATTCGGTCCAATACATCCGCTAACGGCTCCGGGCGACCAATACCGTAGCCCTGGCCGAAATCCACACCCAGTTCCTCGAGCCGAGTCTCGATCGCGGCATCTTCGACGAACTCGCCAATCGTCGCGGCACCGATGACCTCTGCAATTCCAACAACCGCTCGCACGATCGCCTCCGAGAGAGCGTTATCGTTAATGTTCTTAACGAACATCCCGTCTATTTTCAGAAAATCGACCGGAATATCCTGCAGGTAGGCAAAAGAACAGTAGCCTGTACCAAAATCGTCCAGCGCGACGCTGCACCCTATCTTCCTTACGCCATTGATGAATCGCAGCGCCTGCTCAATGCTCTTGACCGCCGCCGACTCGGTGATCTCGAAACATATTGAGTCCGGCGACAAGCCGCTCTCCAGCACACTTTGTACGACGAAGTCGTTAAAGCCATCGTCCGCGAGCGACTGACCGGATACGTTGATTCCGAATCCGGTCAGGTTCATTTCAAGCATGTTCTCTGCTTCGGCGAGTTGTTGCAGCGCATGGGCGATAACCCATCGATCCAGGGCGGGCATCATCTGATAGCGTTCGGCTGCGGAGAGGAAATGCTGCGGCGGTATTACGTTCCCGGCCGGATCAAGCATTCTCGTTAGCAATTCGAACTTCCGCGCCGGTTCTCCCGTACCGAGTGACCGGATCTTCTGCGCGTAGAGCACAAATCGATTCTCGATCAACGCACTCTGAAGATTGCCGACTTCACTTAGATCGGTATGCCGCTGCATGATGCTGGCATCTTGATCCTGGAATACCACGTACTGGCCGGTGCCACGAGACTTCGCGGACTGACAGGCCACCTCGGCGATATTTACCGCTTGTGATCCAGTGGCAGCATGCTCGGGAATGAGCGCGATTCCGATACTGACCGACAGATTCATTGACCTCTGCACATCAGAAACTGGCAGGTCTGCCACTTTGTCCAGAATCTCTGTCGCGACCTGAATTGCCCGTTCTTCATTCGCCGTATCGAGAAACAGCCCAAGGAGATCGCCCGACAACGACGCCACCGCGTCTCGCGGCCGGGCGATGCCCTCGAGAAGCTCTGTGACGTTGTTGATGATGTCGTCGCCGACCGCGTGCCCGAATCGATCGTTGATGATATGCAGTCGATCGATGTCGACAAACAAGAACGCACGATCTACGTGAGAGGCCAGCTTTATGTCTGAGTCGATCCGATCGATCAGTGCACGCCGGTCCATCGGGCCGTTTTTTGTATCTTTACCGGTTTCCAGGACACTACTGACTTTCACGCATAGCGCTCGCACGAGACGTACGTCATCGCGGGAAAACTGTGCCTCACGAACGATAACCAGGGCGCCACTCACTCGAGACTGCGGATCAGCGATTGGTGAACACAGTATTTGTTTGCCATCGCCTCTCGAAGTCCGTAGGTGACCGGCTAGCTCCGGATCGTTTGAAACAATGACTTTGCGAGATTCTTTAGCGTTCGCGTACAGTTTTCCGGCAGCCCGGATGATCGAGTTTTTCGTCTGATCGTTCTCTATCGCGTCGATCGGCCAAAACAGTTTGATCTGGGCTTCCGGCGCAAGCACCGCGGCCAGCGTGCAATCAAGATGGCGAGCAACGTCTCCAAGCAAAGCGGACAGCGCAGGTTTCGCTTGCCGGCCAACGACCAATTTGTCCAGGTCTGTAAGAAACCGCATGTCAGCGTGGTTCTGCCGCGAGACACGCCGTATTGACGACAGATCCGTAGCAATCTCGATGTGCCGGGAGATGCAGTTCACGATGCGGCTGCCTTTCCTGAGATCGGCACTGTGACGTGCAGCATCGCCTGATTTGAAACGAACGATCAGCCTGCCGATCGGACCCGATGACGAACTGGCACGGAGTGGGATCTCGTAGCATGCGCGCTCGCCGCCGTCTTCGGCCGCATAGCGAGACACTTGCTGACGGTTCGCTATGTCAGCCGTCGTTATCCAATCATCCGCTCCGTTCTCGTCGGGAACCCTCGAAACCGTCGCGCCCGTCACATCCTGAACAACAACAGCATCTGAGCCCCGCAATGCATCCAGCAACTGCAGGGAGAAAATAAATAGAAGCTTGTTATCGGCGGGTACTTTTCGATCCTCGGCCAAGACC
>CAYTTZ010000259.1:0-3679 GCA_964440945.1 uncultured Woeseiaceae bacterium | reverse complement strand
CCCGCCGCGGCGTTGAAGTTCTGACCCTGTTTGCGTTTAGCAGTGAGAACTGGGGCAGGCCCGATGAAGAGGTCAGCAGCCTCATGTCTCTTTTTGTCGAAGCACTGCGACGAGAAGTGGCGGAGCTGCATCGTAATAATGTACGACTTCACTTTATCGGTGCCCGGCAGGAGCTGAACCAGAATCTCGTCAAAAAAATCGAAGCGGCGGAGGAAAAGACCCGGCAGAACACAGGTCTGTTACTCAATGTGGCGGTGGCTTACGGGGGGCGCTGGGATATTGTCAATGCGACGAAACAGCTGGCAGCAGAAGTCGCGAAGGGCGAATTGAAGGTTGACGACATCGACGAAGCCAGCCTTTCTGCGAAGCTTCAGATTGTCGATTGTCCGGAACCAGACCTGCTAATTCGAACCGGAGGGGAGCAGCGTATCAGTAATTTCCTGTTATGGAACCTGGCCTATGCGGAACTCTGGTTTACCGATATTCTGTGGCCCGATTTTGATGAACAGGTCTTCGACAATGCCCTGCAATTTTTCGCCCGGAAACAGCGGCGCTTCGGGCATACGAGTGAGCAAGTAGTGGCGACGCAATGTTAAGAACAAGAATAGTAACGGCTGTTATCGCGCTGCTCATCCTGGGCGTCGTCCTTTTTGTGATTCCGGCGCGACTTGCAGAAGCCGTAATTGCAGTCGTCGTGCTGGCGGGGGCATGGGAATGGTCCGCATTTCTCGGCGTTTCCGCGAATGCGGCTCGTGCCGCCTTTGTTGTCGCGATTGCCATGGCGATCGGCCTCTTGTACAGCGCGCTACCGCAGCATTCGACGCTTGTGCTGCAGGTCGCTTTTGCCTGGTGGTTCTGCGCTTTCCTTTGGATACTTTTTTTCCCGACGCCAATTCCGAGCGTCATACGCTGGGCTGCGGGCGGGCTCGTGTTGGTGCCGATGTTCGTCGCGTTGGTTCAGCTCTATCGAATCGGCCCGGAGGTATTGTTATTTGCCTTGCTCATCGTATGGGCGGCCGACGCAGGGGCGTTCTTTGCCGGAAAACAGTTCGGGCGCGTGAAACTGGCGCCGAGCATTAGCCCTGGCAAGACCTGGGAAGGCGTGTTCGGCGGGTTGCTGGTTGTGGCGCTACTCGCGGTTGGCGCCGCTTACTGGACAGACGTCCGGCTTGGAGTGCTGCTGCCGTTTTGCCTGGCTGTCGCGGTGCTTTCCATCGTCGGTGACCTGACGGTCAGCATGTTCAAACGGACCGCCGGCGTCAAAGACAGCGGCAAGCTGTTTCCCGGGCATGGCGGCATTCTTGATCGCGTTGACAGCATTGCGTCGTCGGCGCCCCTGTTTGCGCTTGGCCTTGGCTGGCTGGGTGTGATCGGATGATGCGTTCATGGTGCATTCAGCGCTGCACAATTATTGTGGCGCTTGCGGAAGGAACTGCCCGGGTTGGCATCAGTCAACATACCGGAGCGGCGCCCGCTTCTGAGCATTGGACGCAGCAAGAACAAACATATGATAAGTCTGGGAATCATGGCCAATGATGGGTAATGCGCTAATCAGTATTCTGGCGTTCGTGGCGGCAATCAGCATTCTGGTCGCCGTGCACGAGTTCGGCCATTATATTGTCGGGCGCTGGACCGGCATGAAAGTGCTGCGCTTCTCTATAGGATTTGGCAAGCCTGTCTGGTCGCGCGTCTCCGGCAAGGACCAGACCGAATACTGCGTGTCGGCGATCCCGCTGGGTGGTTACGTTCGTTTCCTCGATAGCCGGGAGGGTCCGGTTGATCCGGAAGACGAGGGCCGCGCGTTCAATCAACGCCCGATACCGGCGCGCATTGCCGTGTTGCTGGCGGGTCCAGCCTTCAATTTCTTTTTTGCAATTCTCGCCTACTGGATACTGCTTGCGGGCGGCGTAATGGCGTTGAAGCCGGCGGTGGGCGACGTCACCCCCGACTCTTATGCAGACAAGGCCGGCCTGGTCTTTGGCGACAAGATCGTAGGCGTCGGTGAGGTCGTAACGACAGACTGGGAGTCGGCGCTCGTGCAGATTCTCGAGAACATGGTCGTCGATGGTCGTGTGCCGCTGACGCTCGAGAGCGAAGCCGGCCGCGTAAGATCGGCTGTCATCGATGTCGGCAGTGACCGAACACGTCTGACTGAGCCGGGGCTCCTGTTCGAGGGGCTGGGTTTTGAGATTTGGCAGCCGCCTGCGGAGATCGGTGCGCTGACACCGGGAGGGGCTGCCGAGCTGGCGGGTCTCAGGGTCGGCGACCGAATCGTCTCTATCGATGGCGTGCGCACGAAGACCTTCAGGGCCCTGGTCGGAGTTGTCTCGCCGCTCGCCAATCAACCTGTTGCGGTCGAGTATGAGCGTGCTGGGCGAACTCTAACGGTCGATCTGCGGCTGGGCGAGCATGAAGTCGATGGCGAGCAACGTGGGCTGTTGGGTATCAGCTTGCCGGAAACATCGTCCGACTATTACTTTCGCCGCAGCTATACGCCACTCCAGTCGCTGAGCGAGGCTGTGAACAAGACCTGGACCTCGACGCTGTTTACGGTGCGCATGCTCAGTCGCATGGTCACCGGCGATGTGTCGATCAAGAATATCAGTGGTCCCATAAACATCGGCCAGATTGCCGGAGAATCGGCGCAGCGCGGCGCGTCTTACTTCCTCGGTTTTCTCGCTGTCGTCAGCATCAGTCTCGGCGTCCTGAATCTTCTGCCTATTCCGGTTCTCGACGGCGGCCAGATCGTGTACCAGCTTGTCGAGATGCTGAAGGGTAGCCCGATGACCGAACGTGCGCAGATGCTTGGGCAACAGGTGGGTATCTTCGCGCTGTTGTTGCTAATGAGCTTTGCATTTTACAACGACATCGCGAGAATCCTGGGCTGACCAGGTTGAACGGAAGAAAATTGCAGATGAGAAAAACACTATTCGCCTTGTTACTGATACTGCCCGTGAGCGCTTTTGCGGCCGGGGAGTTTGTCGTGAAGGACATGCGCGTTGAGGGCCTGCAGCGGATATCCGAGGGAACGGTTTTCAACTACCTGCCGGTCAACATTGGCGACACCGTAGATGGCGGCCGCATCGGCGAAGCCATACGCGCGCTTTACGGTCAGGACCTGTTTGAGAATATCGAGATGCGCCGCGACGGTGAGACGCTCGTTATCATCGTCAAGGAACGTCCGTCTATCGAGAGCTTTGAAATTGAGGGCAACAAAGACATCAAGACGGAAGACCTGATGGAATCGTTGCGTGGTGTCGGCCTCGCACGTGGTCGCACGTTTAATCGCTCGGTACTCGACAACGTGGAGATGTTTCTGCGCGAACAGTACTACGACCGTGGTAAATACGGTGTCGAAATCGACACGCAGATCACGGATCGCCCTAACAACACGGTGACGATTCGAGTCGAGGTTAAGGAGGGGGACCGCGCCAAGATCCGGCAGGTCAATCTTGTCGGCAACGATACTTTCAAAGACGACGAGATTCGTGAAGACTTTTCCCTGGATACGGCGAACTGGCTGTCGTGGTTTCGTCAGGATGATCGCTACGCAAAGGAATCGCTCGAGGGTGACATCGAAATACTGCGTTCCTTTTATATGGATCGCGGTTATGCCGATTTCAAAATCGAGTCGACGCAGGTTGCAATCTCCCCGAACAAGAAGGACATATTTGTCACG
>CAYTTZ010000258.1:0-3729 GCA_964440945.1 uncultured Woeseiaceae bacterium | reverse complement strand
CCTCAAGACAGCGTGTCTACCAATTCCACCACCAGAGCGTTGTTGGTCGTCTAATCCTGCTTCGGTTCCGCCGTTCCCTCTTCCAATGTCGGCAGATCAACCCTGTCGCCCGTTGGTTCCAGTGACGGCATGTCCGAAACGGGCATCTCGTCGCTAAGCCCAGGCACCTCGTCGGTCTCGGCCTCAACCACCGGTGCGTTCTCCAGCAAACTGGCCGGGGCCGAGGAGCCCTGGCTGCTCAGGTAGGCCAGCGTCAGGCTACTGACGAAAAAGGCCGTAGCGCAGACCGCCGTGGCTCGTGAAAAGAAGCTGCTTGAGCCACGTGCGCCGAAAACGGTGCCCGATGCGCCGGCACCGAAGGCCGCGCCCGCATCCGCGCCTTTGCCGCGCTGAAGAAGCACCAACACGATAATAAGAAGCGCGATCACCGTATGCGCGATCAAAACTGTTTTTTGTATAGTTTCCATTTAATCCTCAATCGTTCTGCGCACACTGGGCTGCCGCCTTGGCGATCGCCAGAAAATCGTCCGCTTTCAATGATGCGCCGCCAATCAGGCCGCCATCAATATCCGGCATGGACAACAGTCCTGCCGCATTTTCACCCTTCATGCTGCCGCCATACAATAGCTGCAGACCCTCGGCTACGCCGGCATCGCTCACACCGAGCATGTTCCGGATATAGCGATGCACATCCTGTGCCTGCTCAGGCGTGGCCGTCAATCCAGTGCCGATCGCCCAGACGGGCTCGTAGGCCACGACGGCGTTGACGAATGCGCCGATACCGGCAGCATCCAGCACCGCACCGAGCTGATAGCCGACAACGCTCTCCGTCGAACCTGCCTCACGCTCCTCGAGCGTCTCGCCGACGCACAGAATCGGCACAATGCCTGCAGCCTGGGCCGCCTGAAATTTTGCCGCCACCTGGAAGCTCGACTCGCCGTAAATCGCGCGTCGCTCCGAATGTCCGACAATCGCGTAGTCACAGCCGAGGTCCTTGAGCATTGAGGGCGCTACCTCTCCGGTGAACGCGCCAGACTCGTGTTCAGAGACATTTTGCGCACCAACACTCACCGCGGAACCGGCCACCTGTGCCGCCGCACTCGCAAGATACGGATAGGGCGGGCATACCAGGAGTCGAAACCCCTGCCCGGCGGGAACGCCCGCGACGATGCCCTCGAGCAACGCCTTATTGCTCTCGCTGGAGCCATTCATCTTCCAGTTGCCCGCAACCAGGAATTCGCGCATGTCAGTTAGTCCGTAGGCTCAAAAGGCGCGCAAGGATACCGGGGCTTCCTCGGCAAATCAACGCGCAAACGCGTCCAATCACGCGGCTACTTCCGCAACAACCGAGGCCAGGCGGTTTGCGAGGGCGATTACCTGCTGCTCATCCTCACCTTCGACCATCACTCGAATCACCGGCTCCGTGCCGGACGCGCGCAGCACGACGCGGCCCTTATCGGCCAGCTCACTCTCCGCGGACGCCACTGCAGCCCTCACTTCGGAGGACTGACTTGGATCGATACGCTTAACAGTCCGTACATTAACCATGGTCTGAGGGTACTTCGGCATGCCAGCGACCAGCTCTGATAACGGCTTGCCGGTTTCCTGCATGATCGCGAGTATCTGCAGCGCGCAGATCAGGCCGTCACCCGTAGTCGTCTTGTCCAGGACCAGCATATGCCCGGACGTCTCGCCGCCCAGGACGCCACCGTGCTGTCGGAGCGTCTCGAGGACGTAGCGATCGCCCACGCTGGCCCGATGGAACTCGATAGCCTGCGCTTGCAGCGCGTGTTCGAGCCCTAGATTACTCATAACCGTGCCGACAACAGGGCCCTGCAGCTCACCCTTTTGCTTGCGCGCCGTCGCGAGCACATACAGAAGCTGGTCCCCGTCGATGATGTTGCCCAGTTCGTCGATCATGACGACGCGATCGCCGTCACCATCCAGCGCGACGCCGACGTCGGCGCGAACGGCCGGAACCGTCAGTTTCAGCAGGTCTGGCGCCATAGAGCCACAACCGTCATTGATATTGCGCCCGTTCGGCGAGCATCCGATCGGGATGACTTCCGCTCCCAGCGATGCCAGTGCGCGAGGCCCCACCTTGTAGCCGGCGCCATTGGCACCGTCGAACACCACTTTCAGCCCGTCAAGACTAATGCCATCGGGCATACTCGCCACGCAGAAGTCCTGGTAGCGTACGCGAGCCGTATCGATGCGCTTGGCTTTTCCGAGGGCCTGTGACTCCAGCGTAATGGCGCGATTCGCGAGCTGCGCCTCGATCTCGAGTTCGATCGCATCGGTCAGTTTCGATCCACTGCTGTCGAAGAACTTGATGCCGTTGTCATAGTACGGGTTGTGCGAGGCGCTGATCATCACGCCCATATCGGCGTTGAACTCCTGGGTCAGGTGCGCGATCGCCGGTGTCGGGAGCGGCCCCAGCAGCAACACGTCGGCCCCCGCTGCCACGAACCCTGCTTCAAGCGCAGACTCGAACATGTAGCCCGACAGGCGCGTGTCCTTGCCAATGACCACCGTGCCGCCAGTCGGTACAAGCACCTGCGCGGCCGCGCTCGCAAGTCGCATCGTAAAATCGGCGGTCATCGGATCGTTGCCCACGGTGCCGCGAACGCCGTCGGTGCCAAAATATTGTTTGCTCATCGCTGTACGCCTGTATTCATGACTGCCTGCGCCACCTTGATTGCATCTACGGTCGCCGCGACATCATGCGCCCGGATGATATCGGCGCCGTTCATCACCGCAATGACCGCCGCGGCAATACTTGCCGGCATGCGATCCTTGGTGTCCCGACCCGTGAGTGCACCGAGGGTCGACTTTCGGGAAATACCAGCCAACAGTAGCCGACCACGCACCCTCAATTGTCGCAGGTTCGCCAGCAACTCGACATTATGGGCGTGCGTCTTGCCAAAGCCAAAACCCGGGTCGACAATAATCAGGCGCTCGTCGAGGCCGGCGGCAACACAGGCATCGATGCGCTCACCCAGAAAAGCCGCCACTTCGGCGACGACATCCACGTATTTCGGCTCGTCTTGCATGGATCTCGGCTGGCCGCGCATATGCATCAGGCATACCGGCACTTTCAGCTCGGCCGCGGCGTCAAGAGCGCCTTCGGCCTGCAGAGCTGCCACGTCGTTGATCATCGATGCGCCCGCAGCAACGGCCGCTCTCATGACGCCCGGCTTGCTGGTGTCAACAGAGATCAATACGTCGGTTACGGACCGCACGGACTCGATGACAGGCAGAACCCGATCCATCTCTTCCTGCTCGTTAACGCCGCTGGCACCCGGCCTGGTGGATTCCCCGCCGATATCGATGATGGCCGCGCCCTCTTCCACCATCGTTGCAGCCTGGCGCAGCGCAATATGCGGATTGATGTAGCGCCCGCCGTCCGAGAAAGAATCAGGCGTAACGTTGAGGATACCCATCACCGAGGGCCTGGGAAGATCGAATGAGCCTAGCTGCAACATTTTCTTAGTGCCATAACAGAACGAGCGCCTTGCGGCGCTCGCTCAGTTTAAAAGGATCCGGAGACTAATGCTCGCTCGCCGGCCGGCCGATCGTACCCTTGCTGTCCGACTCAGCCGTTGCAGAGCCGTCATCGTCGGGGCGATCAGGTTCGATCGAATCATCCCAGTCTTCCGGCGGCTGAGGCTCGAGCCCTTCCATTATGTCCTTGATCTGGACTTCGCCAATAGTCTCGTACTTGATCAG
>CAYTTZ010000257.1:0-3732 GCA_964440945.1 uncultured Woeseiaceae bacterium | reverse complement strand
TTACGGGATATCGGCCTACACCACCAATGCGATTAAGCAAGATCAAGCTCGCCGGCTTCAAATCCTTCGTCGACCCAACAACGATCACATTTCCAAGTAGCCTGGTTGGCGTTGTCGGGCCGAACGGCTGTGGTAAGTCGAACGTCATCGATGCCGTGCGTTGGGTTATGGGCGAGAGCTCGGCCAGCCGCCTCCGTGGCGACTCCATCACCGACGTCATATTCAATGGTTCGAGCTCACGTAAGCCGATTGGCTCGGCATCCGTTGAGTTGCTGTTCGACAATACCGAAACGACGTTGGAAGGGCAGTACGCCAAGTACGCTGAGATCTCGATTCGCCGCGAAGTAAGCCGAGACGGCATTTCCAATTATTTCCTGAACGGTACGCGCTGTCGCCGCAAGGACATCACAGGCATTTTCCTCGGCACTGGCCTCGGTCCGCGCAGCTATTCCATTATTGAGCAGGGTATGATTTCCCGGCTTATCGAGGCGAAACCGGAAGAGATGCGCGTATTCCTCGAAGAGGCTGCGGGGATTTCGAAGTACAAAGAGCGTCGTCGCGAGACTTCGAACCGAATCAAGCACACCAAAGAAAATTTGGATCGACTTCTAGACGTGCTCGACGAGGTCGAAAAGCAGATCAAACACCTCGACCGGCAGGCCAAAACGGCAGAACGATACAGCCGCTATAAGAACGAAGAACGCAGGATGTCGGCCGAAGTCCTTGCACTGCGAACGCAGGACGTTGACGAGCGGGCCACCGTTGCGAAAACACGCCTTGAAGAGCGGAAGACGCAGCTGGAAGCCGCCATTGCTAAGCAACGCAGTCTCGAAGCCGCTTTGGAAGACACGCGCGTTGTGCAGAGCGAGCGCGCTGACGAGTTCAATGCCGTACAAGGTCGCTACTACAAGGTTGGTTCAGACATCGCCCGTCTGGAGCAATCGATAGAACACGCACGTGACCTGCGGGAGCGACAGGATGCCGACCTCGATCAGGCCGTCCTCGGTGCCAAGGAAATAACAGCGCACATCAATCAGGACCGCGACGAGATTGAGCAGCTCGAGCTTACGCTGAGTGAGCTGGTGCCTGGTCTGGAGCAAGCGCGGCAGAGCGAGCGTTCTTCGTCGGAGTCGCTGCAGCGTGCCGAAACGGCGCTAGCTGAGTGGCAGAAGCAGTGGGATGCCCATGCGCTGCGATACAACCAGGCGCTGCAGCAGCAGAACGTCGAGAATACTCGCGCCGAACAAATTGAGTCGCGTCTGCAGAGTTTTTCGGAGCGTCGCAAGAAGATCGACGATGCCAAAACCGTTGCGAGTCCTATGGAACTCAAGACGAAGCACGACGAGCTGGCCGAACAGGAGCTCCGGAAGCGCCAGGCACGAGATGAGTTCGAGCGGCATCTGACAGATACCGCGGAGAAAATCCGCAAGCTCCGCGAACAAGATCAAAAATTGACCCGCCTGGTCGAAGAGCGCCGCACGACACTGCACGGATCGCAAGGCAAGTTTGCGTCACTGGAGGCACTTCAGGACGCGGCGTTGGGAACGGGCGATGACAGTACCAAGCGCTGGCTTGCGGGCGCAGGCCTTGAGGGCAACCGACGCGTCGCACAGACGCTGGACGTTGCCAGCGGTTGGGATCGGGCGGTCGAGACGGTGTTGGGCGATTACCTTCAGGCCGTATGCGTCTCAGATATCACGCCGGTTGCTGAGTCGATAACAAGTTTAAAGAGCGGCAGCCTGACTGTATTTCGCGAACAGGCGAGAGACGGTGATTTATCGGCTGCCGAAAACACCTTGGCTGACAAAGTTGCCGGGGCACCGGCGGCAGTCGTACAGATCCTCGGCCAGGTAAGAGTCGCAACGTCGCTCGGTGATGCCCTGTCAATTCGCGAGTCGCTCGGCGCCGGTGAGTCGGTAGTTACCGATGACGGCATCTGGCTGGGCAAGAATTGGCTGCGTGTAGCAAGAACTCAGGATGGCAAGGCGGGCGTGCTGGCCCGTGAGCATGCAATGCGCCGTATGAAAGCCGACATTCGCGAGATGCTGGCGCGCTTCGAAAGTGCCCGCAAACTCCAGCGCGACGGTCGGATGCGATTGACGCAACTTGAAGAGCGCCGCGAAACTCTGCAACAAGACGCATCATCGCTGCTCAACGAATACTCCGAGATCAAGGCTGCGATGGAATCTGCCCGGTTCAAAATGGACCAGGCTGCGGCCCGCACGCTTGCGCTCGCTGAAGAGGCGAGTGAACTTGATGGCGAGAAGATCTCCGCTGAAGAGCAGTTGCGAGAGTCGCGACGGGTTCACGGTCAAGCTATCGATTCTATGGAGCGGCTTGAAGCTGAAAAGACCAGCCTGGAGTCGCAGCGTGAAGAGTTACGGTCGGAGTTGCAGCGAGTCCGGGCGCAGTCAGAAGAGGATCGACAGAGCGTTCAGAGCATTGCAATTCAGTTTGAAAGCCGTCGCACGAGCAAGGAGTCAGCTGCGCAGAACCTCGCGCGTATGCAGGCTCAGCTGAATCAATTCCAATCTCGAGAGCAAGAAATTCGCGAGCAATTGCAGCAGAGTGTGGCGCCGCTTGCCGAAAACAAGACGTCGCTCGAAGAGCAGCTCACAGCAAGACTCGTCGTCGAGGAAGAACTCGCTGCTGCACGGCAGGTTGTCGAGAAGGTCGAAGCCGAGCTGCGAGAACTGGATCAGTCGCGGCTGCAGGTAGATCAGTCAGTCGACGCCGCGCGTACACACGTGAGCGAAGCGGAAATGGCGGTGCAAGAGCTTCGGGTGCGACATGAGGGATTTGCTGATCAGCTGTCCCAAACCGAGTTCGAACTTGAATCGTTGCTGGAGGAAATGGACGAGACGGCAACGATCGAGGGTTGGGAAGAGAAACTCGCGAAGTTGCGCCTGCGAATTGATCGTCTTGGGCCGATAAACCTCGCCGCCATCGATGAATTTAAAGAACAGAACGAGCGCAAGGAGTACCTGGACTCGCAGCTCGCAGATCTGAATGATGCTCTGGAAATCCTTGAGGGAGCTATTCGCAAGATTGACCGCGAGACACGAACGCGTTTTCAGGAGACATTCAATAATGTAAACGATGGTTTCAAACGTCTCTTTCCGAAGCTCTTCGGCGGCGGCCACGCTTACCTTGAAATGACCGGCGATGACCTGCTGTCTGCTGGCGTTACGGTTATGGCCCGTCCACCGGGTAAGCGCAACAGCACGATTCACCTTTTATCGGGTGGTGAGAAGGCGCTTACTGCGGTTGCCATGGTGTTTGCGATTTTTGAGTTGAACCCGGCACCTTTCTGCATGCTGGACGAGGTTGACGCGCCGCTTGATGACGCCAACGTCGGTCGCTTTTGCGAAATCGTCAAGGAGATGTCTGACCAGGTGCAGTTTATCTTTATCACCCACAATAAAGTCACGATGGAGCTGGCTCGACAATTATCGGGTGTCACTATGCAGGAGCCAGGTGTCTCACGGTTGGTTTCGGTGGACCTCGATGCCGCGGTGAAGATGGCCGCGAGTTAGCCAGCAATGCGAGCTTGAGAAATGGACGGACTGCGTTGGTTACTGTTGTTCTTTGGAATACTGGTGATCGCCGGCGTTTACCTCTATAGCCGGCGTGACAAGAAAAAACCGGATGAGAACGCCGTTGATGTAACGCGGGTCGAGCCAACCTTGCAGCTCAAAGATGGTGTTGCTGATACCAATGTGTATGTCGATG
>CAYTTZ010000256.1:0-3828 GCA_964440945.1 uncultured Woeseiaceae bacterium | reverse complement strand
CTCTCTTCCGGCTTCCGCGGCTCTGGCGTGAGCTCCGGCAACGGTGCCGCGGCTTCCTGGGTCGCTGGCTGCTCGGGCATTTGCTCCGAGAGGTATTCGAGCGCATTGAACGCGATGCCACAGCCGCCACAGCGCACCTTGCCGGCGGCCTGTTTCAAGACCTCGGCGGTGACGCGAAATGCGGTGCTGCAATCAGGGCATTGCGTATACATTGTCGGGCGCTATCTCCTTTTACCGGCCAGCCGCGACCAGGTCTGGCCGTCCTGCTCCCTGAAGACGGGTTCTTCGAACTCGATCCAGGGCGCGTATGCCGCCATAACGGCGGGGGCTTGTTCACATAATACGCCGGATAAGGCAAGCATACCGTCGCCTGAAACTGTTGATGTGACGGATTCGGCAAACTGAACAAGTGGTCCGGCGAGGATATTGGCGACCACGATTTCGAAGCTTCCGGCGATCGCCTCCGCACTGCCGAGAATGCGAAGCTGCCCGGAAACATCGTTGCGCTCCGCGTTCTGGGCCGTGGCGAGAAGCGCCTGCGGATCGATGTCCATGGCCAACGCGGAGGCACATCCGAGCTTCAGACCCGCAATCGCAAGTACGCCGGAACCGCAGCCGTAATCCAGCAGGGTCTTGCCCGAGAGTTCGAGGCTGTCCAGCCATTCGAGGCAAAGGGCAGTCGTGGCATGGGTACCGGTGCCAAAGGCAAGACCTGGGTCGAGGCGAATGACCACGGCGTCATCCTGTTGGACGGTGCTGTCACCCGGGCTGATCCAGAGGCGTCTACCGAACTGCATAGGCCCGAAGTCTTTCAGCCATTCACGCTCCCAGGCACGATTTTCGAGACCTTCCACGCGGTGCTGCGGTAGCTCGGCCAGCTTCAGCGTTGCACGCAGATCGTTTTCAAGTTGCTGAAGGTCGGTGTCCGCCGAAAACAGGCCGGTTATGCGGGTGTCGGCCCACAGCGGTGTCTCGCCCGGGCCCGGCTCCAGGACCGGATTGTCGCCGGCATCGCTCAGCGTCACCGACCAGGCGCCGTGTCGATTGAAGATGGCCTCGATCTTCTCAGTATCCAGTTCGTCGAGGTTCATGACAAACTGCAGCCAGTCCACCGCTTCGTCGCTCCCGATCAAACCAGTCCGAGTCGTTTCTCGAGGTAGTGGATATCGGTTCCGCCGGCCTGGAACGCAGCGTGCTGGAAGATTTCCTGGTGCAGCGGCACGTTCGTCTTGATGCCCTCGATGACGATCTCGCTCAATGCACTCCGCATGCGTGCGAACGCAGCGTCGCGGCTCGCACCGTGCGCGATCAATTTGCCGATCATCGAATCGTAATAGGGTGGCACCTTGTAGCCACTGTAAATGTGGCTCTCGACGCGAATACCCGGACCGCCGGGCGAGTGCCACAGGGTCACGAGGCCGGGCGAGGGCATGAAGTTGTTCGGGTCCTCGGCATTGATGCGGCATTCAATCGCATGTCCCTGGAGTTTGATGTCGTCCTGCGTGAACTGGAGTTTTTCGCCACTCGCGATCCGCAGCTGCTCGCGCACGATGTCCACGCCGGTAATCATCTCGGTGACCGGGTGTTCGACCTGCAGTCGCGTATTCATTTCGATGAAGTAGAACTCGTCGTTCTCGTACAGAAACTCGAACGTTCCGGCGCTACGGTAGCCGATTTCCAGGCAGGCGTTTACGCAGCGCTCGCCGATACGGTTGCGCTGTTCCTCGGTGATTCCCGGTGCCGGCGCCTCCTCGATGACCTTCTGATGGCGTCGTTGCATTGAGCAATCGCGTTCACCGAGGTGGATCGCGTTGCCATGCGAGTCGGCCAGCACCTGAAACTCCACGTGCCGAGGCGTTTCCAGGAATTTTTCCATGTAGACGACGTCGTTACTGAACGCGGCCCGCGCTTCGGCTTTCGTCACCGTGATCGCGGACGTCAGCGACGCTTCTGTGTGCACCACGCGCATGCCGCGCCCGCCGCCGCCTCCGGAGGCCTTGATAATAATGGGATAGCCAATGTCCCTGGCAAGACGAATGTTCTCATCGGGATCCTCACCGAGCGGGCCATCCGAACCTGGCACGCAGGGAACACCTGCTGCTTTCATCGCCCTGATCGCAGACACCTTGTCACCCATCAGGCGAATGGAGTCGGCTTTGGGCCCGATAAATGTGAATCCGCTTGACTCGACACGCTCAGCGAAGTCCGCGTTCTCCGACAGGAAGCCGTAGCCGGGATGAATGCCGGTGGCGTCGGTCACCTCGGCAGCGCTGATGATGGCCGGCATGTTGAGATAACTGTCTGTCGACGCGGGCGGACCGATACAAACCGTCTCGTCAGCCAGCAGCACGTGCTTCAGGTTATTGTCTGCGGTCGAATGGACGGCAACTGTTTTGATGCCCATTTCGCGACAGGCGCGCAGGATGCGCAGTGCGATCTCGCCTCTGTTGGCTATGACTATCTTGTCCAGCATGACAGGGCGGCCCGCTAGTCGTTGTGGCGTTGGTCGATCACGAACAACACCTGGCCAAACTCGACGGGTTCGCCATTCTGCACGCGAATCGATTTGACTATGCCGGAGACGTCGGTCTCGATCTGGTTCATCATCTTCATGGCTTCAATGATGCACAGCGTGTCGCCTTCGTTTACCCGGTCGCCGACCTGTACGTAAGACGCCGCCCCCGGGGACGACGCGGCATAGTAAGTGCCGACCATTGGCGAGGTCACTTCGGAACCGTCATCTTCCACTTCGGCAACCGGCGCAGCCGGTGCTGCTGCTGGAGCTACCGCGGCGGGTGCCGCAATCGGTGCGACCATCGGCGCGACGGCCGCCGGGACATGCTGAGCATAGCGGCTGATCCTCACGGATTCCTCGCCCTCGGTGATTTCGATCTCCGCAATACCGGATTCATCCAGCAGTTCGATCAGTTTTTTTACTTTTCTTATATCCATCACTTAATCCCCGCTGTTGGCTACGTAATGACTGGCAGCCTGCACCGCCAGCTCGTAACCGTGAGCCCCAAAGCCAAACAGGCAGCTATTCGCAATATCGCTGAAGAAGCTGTGTTGCCGAAACTCCTCTCGAGCAAAGGTATTGCTGAGATGAATCTCGATGAAAGGAATCCCGACCGCCAGCAGCGCGTCGCGCAGCGCGACACTCGTGTGCGTGAAGCCGCCCGGGTTCAGAATAATGAAATCGACGCCTTCGGCCCCGGCTTTCTGCACCCGGTCGATGAGTTCGTGCTCGGCGTTGCTCTGGAAGCAGCTGAGTTCATGCCCCAGTTCGGTGGCGAGATTCGCCGAGTGCGCCTCGATGTCCGCAAGTTGAGTGGCGCCATAGACTTCGGGCTCTCGCGATCCGAGCAGATTCAGATTGGGGCCATTGATGAGCAAGAATGTGGACATTGCGCGAGATTTGCAGCTAGATAGCCGAAGATGGCCGCAATTCTAGCCCGTTTATCTGACTTTAGGGAAATTTTCGTCGCCGCCCATGGCGCCAGCCGAAACCGGCTGCGGGCTTCAGAGCGCGTCGAGCTCGCTTCGGGCCGTTTCCTTGTCGATTTCGGCGCGATCGAGTCGCGTCATCACGTCGACGATAGTATCGAGATGCTCCTGGTGCAGCTCGCCGATGAATGCGCTCAGGTATTCGCCGTCAGAGGCGACGAACATCGTAAACGGCATGCCGATGAACTCGATCCCGGACGATTCGGCAACCGCCATCGCGTCCTGTTCACCGACCAGTATCGGGTAGTTGAACTGCGCCGACTCTGCGTACTCCGCAACGGCCTCCGGAAAATCGACGGCAATGCCGATGACCTCGAAGCCGTT
>CAYTTZ010000255.1:0-3846 GCA_964440945.1 uncultured Woeseiaceae bacterium | reverse complement strand
TTTGACGTGGGCTTGCAGTGCTTGACGACGTCGGCCAGGGAAATGCCAACCCAGGGGATGACCATTGACCACGCCTCGACGCAGCGCATGCGATAGATGCGCTCTTCGAGATCGAAGGGTTTGATGAAGTCGTCGAAATCGAATGTGCCGGTTTTCTCACATTCTCCGTCAACCTCTATCGACCACGGTCTTGGGTCAAAGTCCTGAGCGTTCTCAAAAGGATCCGCCTTGTCCGTGCCAAACTCGTAGTAGTTGTTGTACGTAGTGATGTCTTCGTAACTGTTCGGCGCCTCTTCTGTGCTGAAGCGGCTGGGGCTGACATCCGGAAGTTTCGCCCGTCGGGCGTCCGGAACAACCGCGCCCAGCGCGGAGGCGCCTGCCAGCGAACCGCCGATAGCTGCGCCGGCGCGCATGAACTGCCGGCGATTGAGGTAGTTTTCCTTACTGGTTATCTCTGACGGACGAACATCCGACGGCTTCTTGATCAACACGCAGTCTCTCCCGGATTTAAACTCTGCTACTAAGACCAGTTCCAACCCCGAAATATTGCACAAATAGTTGCAGAGAGTAATGCTTGTGACTTGTGTTACGGGAGCACCGTCGTCAAATCCTCACTCAACGTCGATACGAGCAAGATCCTGGTCCTCTACTACGCGGCCACCGTGATCTTTCTGATGCTCGATTTCGCCCTCGGCTTTAATGTCCGCCTGGCGTTCCTGGAGCCCTATCCTGAGGCCCGCGTGGCCTACTACGGCGTCTGTTTTGCCTGTCTCGGCCTCATGCTCTGGCACCCGAGCTGGACAGTTCTGATCAGCGCTTTCGAGTCGCTCATCACCCTGTCGGCGCTGATAATCAGTATGGGTATGCGGACGCTTTTGGTCACGGACAGCATGCTGGAGACGGGCGGCGGTTTGGTGACGATGCCCGAAATCTACAACTTCCTCCTGTCCGGGGCGGTGGCGTACCTTGCCTGGGTGCGCGGCATCAATCGGATAAGAGGCGGAAGAGCTGATTAAGGTCGCTAAAAGCTTCGAATGTCGTAAAAAATGCGAGAATTCTGTCGAGTTGCAAAGGGGTTCGGCCAGCAGGGAGCCTGGCAGGCGGAAAAAGCGAGCTTTCAAAGACAAAAGCGGGAAAAAGTCTCTAAAAATAAACGAATAACATCGAAAATCTCCAATTATCGGAAAAACAATCATTTAGCGACGGAGGCTATGTTGCATCTTTTGAATTTTATCTTTTTCCTTTTTCGCGATAATAAGTACATTTAGCGTCATTTTTCCGAAAAGTTCGACTATTTCGTCCAATTACTGCGAAAACGAACCAACTTTCGGACTTAATCGGCGTCTGAATAGGAAGAGGGCGCTGTTCACTTTGGACTCCAGCCCCTGACGCTACGCTTGAGATTGGTGGCATTGCCCCAACTTCTGCGCCTTACGGAGGAGGTTTGAACCAGTGAGCGAGACATTATCCAACATCGTTCGAAGCGATGATCGCTTCGCGGCAACAGCGTCACTGAACGTTGAGGTGATCGCTGATTTCGTGTGCCCTTTTTGCTTTCTCGGCAAGCGGCGGTTTGATACGGCGCTCAAGGCGGTAAAAGGCCCGACCGACGTCCACTGGTACCCGTTTCAGCTCAATCCGGAAATACCGGCCGAAGGCCTGCCTTTCGACGAGTACCTGACGCGGCGCTTCGGCAGTCCGGATAACGTGGAGCCAGCGCTTCTGCACCTGGCGACTGAGGGCCAGGCGACCGGCATCGAATTTCGCTTTGACAAGGTTCGACATGTTCCGAATACGTTGCCCGTGCACCAGCTAATGTACCTGGCCGAGTTCAGGCAGCTGAATTCGTCGGCGCTGGCCGAAGACCTGCTGTCGGCTTTCTTCGAGCAGGGCCGCAACATTGGCGACCGGGAAGTACTGGTCGATATCGCCGAGACTCATGGCATGGCCGCGGATGACGTAAGCGAAGCGGTCGACAAAGATGAAATCAGGCAGATTGTCCTGGGTCGCGAACGCGAGGTTCGGGGCAGCGGCATTTCGGGTGTGCCCGGGTTTCTCCTGAATCAACACTTGCTGGTTGTAGGTGCCCAGAACACCGACACGTTCGTCAAGGCGTTCGACCAGGCGATGTTCGGTGAAGGCACGGATGCGCTGGTCTCACCGGCGCTGCACTAACCAGTCCACGATCAGGCGATTCACTGCGTCGGGCTGTTCCTGCTGGCTCCAGTGTCCACAGCCCTCCAGCATGTGAATCTCGAGATCCTGAACCAGCGATTTCATCCCGGTAATGTGTTGCGGCGCTATGAGTACGTCGTTGTCGGCGCCAACAAACAAGGTCGGTATGCTGATCGTCTGCTCCACGCCTGCCATGCGTTGCCAGTTATCCGTCCAGTTACGGTACCAGTTGATCGGGCCTGAAAAGCCACTGCGGGCGTACTCCGCCGCGTAGTAGTCGCGCTCATCCGGCGTCAGCAGCGGCTCGCCGCCGTGCTTCTCTTTGGACAATGCATGCATGAGACTGACGACCTTTCTGTCGTCGGGCAGCTTGTCGAATAGCTCCCTGGTGATCTGGTTTCGTCGCATCGTCACATCGAAAAAGCAGGCTGGGTCGCGGGCGAAGACGTGGTCAGCTTCGTCAGAATCCTGGAAGTTTACGATGTAAAAATCGTTGCCGAAGCGTCGCCGCCAGATGGAGATCGGGTCTTCGACAGGCCGGGGGTAATGCGGAATATTCAGCATGATCAGCTTTTCGATCCGGTCGGGCGCCAGCATTGCCATCTGCCAAAGCAATATCGCACCCCAATCGTGGCCGACGAACGTCGCCGTCGGCAACTCCAGCGCGTCGAGCAGCCCGTGTAGGTCGCCAATCAGTTTGTCGATTCTGTAATCCGCGACCTCGGGTGGTACGCTGGTCTTGCCGTAGCCTCGTTGATCCGGGGCGATTGCGCGAAAACCTGCTGCGGCAAGCGCCGGGAGCTGGTGGCGCCATGAAAAGGCGAGTTCGGGGAAGCCGTGCAGCAATATGACAGCCGGGCCTTCTCCCTGTTCGTGGACCGCGATGCGAATACCGTTTGCATCGACAAAAAAAGGTTCTGGAAACATACCCGCCAGTTTGACAGGAATCGCTGAAAAACCAAGACAGGGTTTCTCGAGCGGCTATTACGTATTCCGATTCACCGGCGGTGCAACAACACTGCAAGACACAGGAAACGAGGAGAATATGCGATGAACACCCGGCCACTTTCCAACGTCTTCATTGCCGGATTGGTATTTACGACGATCATGCTACTGCTGGCCTCAACCGCCGCGACGGCGTCGCACCACGGCGAGGGCAAGCATCACAAGATGCCGGCCTTCGCGGACTTTGATCTGAATGGCGACGGCGCCATTGTCGCGAGTGAATTCCATGAAGGCCGGGCTGCACACATGGCTGAGCGCGCAAAGGCCGGTGGCAAGATGAAGAACGCTGCCAACATGCCGACTTTCGAGGCCATTGACCTGGACGATGACGGCGAGATTTCGGCGGAAGAATTCGCTGCGCACCAGGCGGACATGATGAAGAAGCGCAAGAAAAAGTAAATGAAAGACATGCGCGAGCGCCTGCTACAACTGCGCGCTGAACTACAAGCGGAGGCAGCGGCTGCGGAGGGGTCCGCTGACATCGTCGAGCTGGACCAATCGAAGGTTGGTCGCCTCTCGCGCATGGACGCGATGCAGGCGCAGGCGATGGCGCAGGCGTCCGGGCTGCGGCGTGAGGCCACTCTGCGGCGAATTGCGGCGGCCCTGAAGCGCGTCGACGAGGGCGAGTATGGCGCCTGCCTCGAGTGCGGCGAGCCGATAAACCAG